>NZ_CP096276.1:4800000-5122730 GCF_024662235.1 Pimelobacter simplex | reverse complement strand
ACCGTCAACGCGGGCGGCCGGCTCGTCGTCCGGGCCACCCGGGTCGGCGGCGACACCCAGCTCGCCCAGATGGCCCGGCTCGTCGAGGACGCCCAGAACGGCAAGGCCCAGGTCCAGCGCCTGGCCGACCGGATCTCCGGCATCTTCGTGCCGATCGTCATCGTGCTCGCGGCCGGCACCCTCGGCTTCTGGCTCGGGACGGGCAACGGTCTCGCGGCGGCGTTCACCGCCGCGGTCGCCGTCCTCATCATCGCCTGCCCGTGCGCGCTGGGCCTGGCCACGCCGACCGCCCTCATGGTCGGCACCGGACGCGGCGCCCAGCTCGGCATCCTGATCAAGGGCCCCGAGGTGCTGGAGTCGACCCGCGCGGTCGACACCGTCGTCCTCGACAAGACCGGCACGGTGACCACCGGCAAGATGACGCTGCGCGACGTGGTCGCCGGCGCGGGTGAGGACGCCGCCGAGGTGCTGCGCTTCGCCGGGGCTCTCGAGGACGCCTCGGAGCACCCCATCGCCCGGGCGATCGCCGACGCGGCCCGCGAGGCCGGCCCGCTGCCCGCCGTCGAGGACTTCGCCAACGTCGAGGGCCTCGGGGTCCAGGGCGTCCTGCTCGACGGGGACGCCAGCCACGCCGTACTCGTGGGGCGGCCGCGGCTCCTGGAGGAGTGGTCCCAGCACCTCTCCCCCGAGCTGACCGCGGCGCTCGAGGAGGCCCAGCGCACCGGCGGTACGGCGGTCGCGGTGGGCTGGGACGGCCAGGCCCGCGGGGTCGTCGTGGTCGCGGACGCGATCAAGCCGACCTCGGCCACCGCCATCGCCCAACTGCGCGAGCTCGGCCTGCGCCCGGTCCTGCTCACCGGCGACAACGCCGTCGTGGCCCGGACCGTCGCCGCCGAGGTCGGGATCGCCGACGCCGACGTCATCGCCGACGTGCTCCCGGCCGACAAGGTCGACGTCGTCAAGCGCCTCCAGGGCGAGGGCAAGGTCGTCGCCATGGTCGGCGACGGTGTCAACGACGCCGCCGCGCTCGCCCAGGCCGACCTCGGCCTGGCCATGGGCACCGGCACCGACGTGGCGATCGAGGCCAGCGACCTCACGCTGGTCCGCGGCGACCTCCAGGTCGCGGTCGACGCGATCCGGCTCTCGCGCCGCACCCTCGCCACGATCAAGGGCAACCTGTTCTGGGCGTTCGCCTACAACGTGGCCGCCCTGCCGCTGGCCGCCGCCGGCCTGCTGAACCCGATGCTCGCGGGCGCCGCGATGGCGTTCTCGTCGGTGTTCGTGGTCTCCAACAGCCTGCGGCTGCGCAGGTTCAGGGCGACGGCCGGCTGAGTCCGGCGACCAGGGCGTCCAGCACCCGGAGCATCTCCTCGCGAGAAGCCTCCGGGTGCTCGGACGTCGCCACGACCAACGCGGCCTCGTCGGCCACCGCGACCAGCGTGTGGGCCAGGGCGCGGACCGGCAGCGCCGGCAGCTCGCCGTTCTCGATCGCGGTGGCCAGCAGCTGCTCGACGAGCGTCAGGGCGTAGGGCTGCAGCAGCTCGCGCCACCGGGACCAGCCCAGGACCGACGGGCCGTCCACCAGCAGGATCCGCTGGACGTCCTGGGCGCTGCACTCGTCCAGCCATGCCGTCATCGCGCGGCGCAGGACGGCCTGGAAGCCCAGGTCCTCACCCGCCAGCGCGGCGACGGCGATCCGGTCCGCGATGCCCGCCTCGACCTCGACCAGGACGGCGGCGAAGAGCTCGAGCTTGCTCCCGAACTGGTGGTACGCCGCCCCCCGGCTGACGCCGGCCGCCACGCTCACCGCCTCGAGACCGGTGCCCGCGAATCCCGCCGCCGCGAACTGCTCCCGAGCCGCCGCGATGAGCGCGCCGCGGGTCGCCGCCGTGCGGTCTGCTTGCCTGCGCCTCGTCATTTACCTACTATCTGTTCGTAACTTACATACAGCGCGTCGGTAAATTGGAGGAGAGCCTCATGCACACGATCGAGCTGCCCGCGGGTCCGTTGAAGTATCGGACCTGGGGACCCCGATCCTCCACTGCCCATCCCGTCGTGTTCCTGCACCCGGTGCTCACCGACGGCCGGCTCTGGACCAACGTCGGCGAGCTGCTCGCCGCCCGCGGCGTCCGCAGCTATGCCCCGGACTGGCCCCTCGGCGCCCACGTCGCGCCGCTGCACCCCGACGCGGACCGCTCGCCCGAGGGCGTGGCCCAGATGGTGCGCGACTTCCTGGACCGGCTCGACCTCACCGACGTCTGCCTGGTCGGCAACGACACCGGCGGCGCGCTGACCCAGTTCGTGATCACCGGCGGCGAGCCGCGCGTCTCCAGCGCCCTGCTCATCAACTGCGACGCCTTCACGACGTTCCCGCCCTTCCCGCTCAACGCGATCCTCGCCGCCCTGCGCGTCGAGCGGCTCGCCGTCCTCGTCGCGACCGCGATGAGGTGGACCCCGCTGCGCCACTCGTGGCTCGGCTACGGCCTGCTCTCCCGCCACCTCGACCCCACCCTGACCCGGGACTGGCTCCGCCCGGCGCGGACCGACCCGGCCGTCCGGCGCGACCTGATCGCCTTCCTCCGCGCGGTCGACCCGGAACGACTCGACGACGCGACCCACCGGCTCGCCGACGTCGACATCCCGATCGAGGTGCTCTGGGGCATGGCCGACCGCTGCTTCCGCCCTGCTCTCGGCCGCCGCCTGGCCCGGGCCGTCGGCACGGACCTCCGCGAGGTCCCCGGCGCCCGGACCCTCCTCGCCCTCGACGCACCGGAGGAGGTCGCCGAGGCGATCACCGCGCTGCGCCCGGTGCTCTAGGCCCGGTGTGCTCTAGGACCGGATGCCCGCCAGGTAGAGCGCGATGCACTCGTCCTCGAGCCGCTCCAGCGGATAGATCTCCGACGGCTCGTACCACCGCACGGTCAGCCACAACCCGTCCCGGATCAACCGGAACGCGACCCGCACGTCGAGCCCCGCCCGCACCGACCCGTCGGCCATCCCGTCGCGCAGGCTGGCCAGCCAGGACTCCTGCAGGCCGTTGGTGATCTCGCGCAGCCGCGGCGGCGTGCCGGCATCGCGGAGCAGCGCGGCATCGCGCTCGTAGATCTGGGTCGCGTGGGGGTGGCGGTGCATCACGCGCAGGGAGGCGCGGATGAGACCGACGACGCGCTCGGCTCCGGTCCGGGCGCCGGCCACCTCGGCGTCGTACGCCGCGGCGAGCTCGTCGACGTAGGCCGCGACGATCTCGCCGGCGATCTCCTCCTTGGCCGCGAACTGGTGGTAGAGGCTGCCGGACTTGAGGTCGGCGGCGCTCGCGATGTCGCGCACGGAGGTCGCCGCGACGCCGTGCTCGGCGAACAGCGGAGCGGCGGCGTCGAGGATCTGGCGGCGCCGCGCGGAGACGGGGCGCGCGCTCATGGCGTCAGCGTAGCGATCGCACCGCTCGTCGCGGCATCTCCCCGGGCGATGTTGATCTCGACCGTAGCGATCGCTACGGTCGAGACATGATGCCCTGCCCTCTCGCTGTGGTCACCGGCGCCGCCGGCGACGTCGGAGCGGCCACCGCCGCACGGCTGCACGCCGACGGCTGGCGGGTCCTGCTCGCCGACGTCGACCTGCCGGCCGCGCAGGAGCGCGCCGACGAGCTGGGCGAGCACGCCGAGGCCGCGTACGTCGACCTGGCCGACGACGCCTCCGTGCGGGCGCTCGCCGAGCGGGCCGCCGCGCAGAGCCCGGCGGCGCTCGTCTCGTGCGCCGGTGTCGCCTCCGTCGGCCGGTTCGTGGACGACGTGCCCGGCACCTGGGAGCTCCTGCACCGGGTCAACCTGCACGGGCCGATGCTGCTGACCCAGGCGTTGCTGCCGGCGCTGGCCGGCGCCGCCCACCCGCGGATCGTCTACGTCGCCTCGGACAGTGCGCGGGCCGGCGCCGCCCACGAGGCGGCGTACGCCGCGAGCAAGGCGGGTCTGCTCGGGCTGGCCAAGTCGCTGGCCCGCGAGCACGCGCGCGACGGGATCACCGTCAACGTGGTGTGCCCGGGACCTGTCCGCGGACGGATGGTCGACGAGCACATGGCCGGCAAGCAGGCCATGCTGGACAAGCTCGTCGCCGCGATCCCCAGCCGCCGCCTCGCCGAGCCGGACGACGTCGCCGCGGCGATCGCCTGGCTCAGCAGTCCCGACGCCGCCTACGTGACCGGCCAGACGCTCAGCGTCAGCGGCGGCCTGACCATGCACTGAACCCCGAACTGACCCCCACCAGCCCGAGGAGCCCCCACCATGAGCACCACCCCGACGATCGTCGACGCCCACGCCCACCTCTGGGATCCCGCGGCCCACCCCTGGTACCCGGGTCTGCGCGCCTTCGCCGAGCACGCGGCGAGCCCCTGGCTCCTCGACCGGCACCGGTACGCCGACTACGCCGCGCACCACCCGGGCGTCACCCTCGCCGGGCTCGTGCACGTCTCGGCGGCGACCGCGCCGCACGCCTACCTCGACGAGGCGCGCTGGCTGGAGGACGAGCTGTCGGCCGCGGACGTCCCCGCGGTCACGATCGGCACCGTCGACCCACAGCTGCCGGCCGCCGAGCTGGTGGCGCACCTCGACCAGCAGGCGGCGTACGAGCGCTTCCGCGGAGCCCGCGTCTACGGCGCGCTCGAGCCGGACTCCCCCGCGACCCCGGTGCTGCTCGACTGGCTCGACGAGCGCGGGCTGGTCTTCGACCTGGTCGCCTCGCCGGGCTCGCTGCCCGCGTGGGTCGACGTGCTGGCGCAGCGGCCGGGACTGTCCGTCGTCCTGGAGCACCTCGGGACGCCCCACGACGTCAGCCCCGAGGGCCTCGCCGCGTGGGCCGCGTCGATGCGCGAGGTCGCCGCGGGCACCGACTGGGTCTGCAAGTTCTCCGGGCTCGGCATGGTGCTGCCCAGCGTCACCGCCGACACCGTCCGCCCGTGGCTCGACGGCGCGGTCGCGGCGTGGGGCTGGGACCGGCTGCTGTTCGGCTCCAACATGCCCATCGACTCGCTCCACGTCGGGCACGCCGACCTGCTGCGCGCGATCGTGCCGCTGGTGCAGTCGGTGGCGACGCCCGAGGAGAGCGCGCGGTTCTTCGCCGACAACACCCGGGCGGCCTACCGGCTGCCGGCCTGAGGCCTAGGAGACCCGGCCGCTGACCCGGTCGGCCACCCGCGCGATCACCGAGGTACGCCGTGCCCCGCGCGCCTCGATCCGGTCGGCGAGCCCGTAGGCCCGGTAGAGACCGTGGATCCCCAGCCAGCGCAGGGGTTCCGGCTCCCAGCGCCGCGCCCGCTGGTCGACCCAGGGCAGCGTCGTGCGGTCGGTCCGCTCGCCGGCCACGAGGTCGGCGAGGGTCCGGCCGGCGAGGTTGGCGGCGGTGACGCCGGTGCCGACGTAGCCGCCGGCCCAGCCGAGGCCGCGCGCGGCGTCGTACCCGACGGTGGCGCGCCAGTTGCGCGGGACGCCGAGGACGCCGCTCCACCCGTGCGCCACCGGTACGTCGGCCAGCGCCGGGAACCAGGAGACGAGGATCTCCCACAGGTGCGCGACCGTCCGGGGGTCGATGTCGCCGTCGTTGTCGGTCTGCGAGCCGTAGCGGTAGGGGTTGCCGCGCCCGCCGATCGCGATCCGGCCGTCGGCGGTGCGCTGGGCGTAGGAGTAGACGTGCGCGAAGTCCTCGAGCGTGTCGAAGTGCTCCCACCCGATCGCCGCCCAGGCGTCCTCGGGCAGCGGCTCGGTGACGATCATCGAGGAGTTCATCGGCACCCAGGTACGCCGCTCGCCCGCCAGGTTCGCGGTGAACCCCTCGGTCGCGCGGATCACCTGCCGGGCCCGCACCACGCCGCGGTCGGTCTCGACCCGGCCGGGCGCGATCACGCGCACCGTCGTCCCCTCGTGGATCCGGACGCCCCGCTCGCGCACCACCCGGGCCAGCCCGGCGGCCAGCTTGGCGGGGTGGATCCGCGCGCAGTGCGGCTCCCAGACCGCCGACCGGGTGCCGGCCACGCGTACCCGCTCCGCCGCCGCGTCGGCCGTCAGCACCTGGACGCCGACCTCGGGCCAGCGCTCGCCGAAGGCCGCGAACGTCCGCGCCCGCTCCTCCTGCGCGGCGTTGCGCGCGACGAGCAGCGTGCCGCCCTGGCGGATCTCCGCGTCGATGGCGTGCCGCTCGGCGACCCCGATCACCTCGCCGACGGCGTCGTTCATGGCGAGCTGGAAGCGCGCGACGTCGGGGCGCGGGTGGGTCCGCGCGTAGCCGTCGAGGCCGCCGGTCACCGACGCCGAGAGCCAGCCGCCGTTGCGGCCGGACGCGCCGTACCCGGCGAAGCGCTGCTCGACCACCCGGATGTCGAGGTCGGGCCGCAGCCCGGCGAGGTAGTAGGCCGTCCAGAGCCCCGTGTAGCCGGCCCCGACCACCACGACGTCGGCGACGGCATCGCCGTCGAGGACGTCGCTCGGCTCGGACCGGCCGTGGTCGGCCCACCAGAAGGACACGTCACCCGTGCGCACGCGCCCAGCCTGCCCGATCCGGTCAGGAATCGAGAAGCACCCCCCGTGCCCGCGGACCTAGCGTCAGGGACATGAGCCACATCGACACCCTGATCATCGAGGCGACCGACCCGGCCGCCGCCCGTGCCTTCTACGACCAGGCCTTCGGGCCCGGCCTGCCCGTCGAGGTCCGCGCCGGCGACAGCCCGACCTCGGGATTCCGCGGCTTCCACGTCTCCCTGACCCTGGCCCAGCCGGCCGACGTCGACGCCCTCGCGGAGTCCGCGATCGCCGCCGGCGCCGAGGTGATCAAGCCGGTGACGAAGTCCTTCTGGGGCTACGGCGGCGTGCTCCGCGCGCCCGACGGCGCGATCTGGAAGGTCGTCAGCGCCTCCAAGAAGAACACCGGCCCGGTCCGCCGTACCTACGAGAGCGTGGTGCTGCTCATCGGCGCCGACGACGTGCTCGCGACCAAGCGGTTCTACACCGAGCGCGGGTTCGGGGTGGCCAAGAGCTTCGGCCGCAAGTACGTCGAGTTCGAGCCCGGCTCCGGTCCCGTCACCCTCGGCCTGCTCAGCCGCAAGGCGCTCGCCAAGGACGCCGGGGTGCCCATCGACGGCACCGGCGCCCACCGCCTGTCGCTGCGCGGCGGGACGACCGCGGCCACCGACCCCGACGGCTTCGCCTGGGAGCCGGCGACCACGTCCGTGCCCGGCTGCGAGGCGTAGGCCCGCGCCGGCATGTGCACACCGGCCGGGCTGCACGCCACCTGGCTAGCCGGCCAGCGCGGCCTCGACGGCCGCCAGGTCGTCGGCGTCGAGCGTCCAGCCGAGGGCGCCGGCGTTGGCGGCGACCTGGGCCGGCGTGCTGGCCCCGGCGATCACCGAGGTGACGTCCGGCTGGGCGAGCAGCCAGCCGAACGCGAGCGAGACGAGGTCGTGCCCGCGGGCGGCGGCGAGCTCGCTCAGCCGGGCCACGGCGGCGAAGTTGTCCTCGGTCGCGACCTGGGCGAAGTAGGGGATCACCGCGAACCGCGAGCCGTCCGGATAGGGCTGCCCGGCGGCGTACTTGCCGGTGAGCAGGCCCGAGGCGAGCGGGAAGTAGGGCACCACGCCCATCCCCTCGGCCCGGGCGGCGGGCACCACGTCGGCCTCGACCGCACGGGAGAGCAGGTTCCACTCGCTCTGGACGCCGGCGAAGGTGGCGAGCCCGCGCTCGCGCGCCGCCGCGGCCTGCCCGGCGATCTGCCCGGCGTCGACGTTGGACGTCGCGAGGTGCAGCACCTTGCCCGACCGGACCAGCTCGTCGAGCGTCGTGACGAGCTCGTCGTCGGGCGCCTCGGCGTCGGGGTAGTGCTGGTACCAGACGTCGATCCGGTCGGTGCCGAGGCGGCGCAGGCTGCCCTCGACGCCCTCACGGATCCGCCGGGCCAGCGCGCCGGGCGTGTAGGCCTCGTCCTGCGGGCGCGGGAGGTACTTCGAGGCGATGACGACCTCGTCGCGGCGGCTGCCCAGCGCGGCGCCGAGGAACTCCTCGGAGCGGCCCTCGCCGTACATCTCGGCGGTGTCGAAGTGGGTGATCCCCGCATCGAGAGCCGCGGCGACGACCTCCCCGGTCTGGCCGGCGTCGAGCTTCATGCCGAAGTTGTTGCAGCCCAGTCCCAGCACCGACAGCTCCGGGCCGGTGGTGCCCAGGGCGCGCTTCTCCATCGGGGTCTCCTCGTCTCACGATAACTAGCCGATCGGCTAGTTATTCTAGGACGCTCCCCCAGACCCTCAGCGCAGGGCGTCGACCCCCGCGCCACTCAGGTCGTCGAGCGCGGCCGTGCGCCCCGAGGCGGCCAGGAGCAGCGCTACCGCGGGCCCGCGGACGACGGTGCCGCCGGCCTCACCCAGCGCGAGCTCGGCGTCGGTCGCCTCGAGCCGCAGCCCGGCGATGCGCTGCTTGGCGCCGCCCATCGAGACCGACGTGCGCGCCTGGTAGTGCAGCGCGCGCTCGACCGCGGTCGGGGCATAGGTGTGCGCGATGCCGAGCGGACGGCGGACGTCCTCGCCGTGGACGACCTCCTCGACCAGGCGGCTGTCGAGCGGGGCGGGCGGGGTCGTCGTCCGGGTGACGACGGCGCGGAGCCGGTCGAGGGTCTCGGCCGGGGTGGCGCCCCGCTCGCGGCGGACGCCGTCGGCGTTCTGGCGGTCGAAGTCGAAGCGCGCCCGGACCATCGCGCGCACGATGCCGAGCCGCGTCGTACGGGCGTTGTCGATGAGATGGGCCACGACGTCGTGGACGCTCCACCCCGGGCACAGCGACGGCGTCTCCCACCGCGCGGCGTCGACCTCGGCGAGGTCGGCGACGAGGGCGGCGCGCTCGGCATGGACCCAGGTCCAGACGTCCTTCATGCGGCCCACCCTGGCACGGGGCTCCGACAACGGTGCCGGAGAGCGGGAGAACCCCGGCAGCTCACCGCGGCTGCTTCCTACGGTCGGCCGCACCCGAACCGTGCACAGGAAGGACAGCCGTCATGACGACCGCTCCCGACATCCCCCGCCAGATCGAGGCGGACCCGATCGCGCAGCGCTACGCCCGGGGCTGGCACTGCCTCGGTCTCTCGAAGGACTTCCGCGACGGCCAGCCGCACCAGGTGATGGCGTTCGGCACCAAGCTCGTGGTGTGGGAGGACGCCGACGGCGAGCTCCGCGTGCTCGACGCCTACTGCCGCCACATGGGCGGCGACCTGTCCCAGGGCACCGTCAAGGACGGCAACATCGCGTGCCCGTTCCACGACTGGCGCTGGGGCGGCGACGGGCGCTGCAAGCAGATCCCCTACTCGCGCCGGGTGCCGTTGCGGGCGCGGACGTCGGCGTGGCCGACCCTCGACCAGGACGGCATGCTCTTCGTCTGGAACGACCCCCAGGGCAACCCGCCCATCGCCGAGCAGGCGATCCCCAAGATCCCCGGTGCGACCAGCGACGAGTGGACCGACTGGCACTGGTACTCGATCAAGATCGACGGCTCCAACTGCCGTGAGATCGTCGACAACGTCGTGGACATGGCGCACTTCTTCTACGTGCACTACTCGATGCCGACGTACTTCAAGAACATCTTCGAGGGCCACGTCGCCACCCAGGTCATGAACGGCACCGACCGCGGCGACATCGCCGTCCCGAGCGAGGACGGCTCCACGCTGCTCGCCGTGAAGTCGACCGCGTCGTACTTCGGACCGTCGTTCATGATCGACGACCTCGTCTACCAGTACGACACGGGTGACTTCGAGTCGATCCTGATCAACTGCCACTACCCGGTCGACACCGACTCGTTCGTGCTGCAGTACGGCATCATCGTGAAGAAGCCGCAGGGCGTCTCCGACGAGTACGCGAGCGCCTCGGCCGCGACCATGGGCGACTTCATCAAGACCGGCTTCGAGCAGGACGTCGCGATCTGGCAGAACAAGACCCGCATCGACAACCCGCTGCTGTGCGAGGAGGACGGGCCGGTCTACCAGCTGCGCCGCTGGTACCAGCAGTTCTACACCGACGTGGACGCCGTGCTGCCGGAGATGACCGAGCGCTTCGAGTTCGAGCTCGACATGACCCGCCCCGCCGAGGCCTGGGGCCAGGAGGTCGCCGACAACATCGCCCGGGCCGCCGAGAACGAGTCGGTCTGATGGGGTCTCCCGCCTCCGGCGTCACCGTCCGCCCCGACGTCCGCCTCGAGACCGCGCCGATGTCGCCGGTCTCGTGCGAGACGTGCGGGGCGGCGGTCGAGGCCCGCAAGAGCAGCTGGGAGCAGACGAGCATCCAGTGGCACGCGGCCGACACCGAGCGCTGCCTGGAGCGGCGGGCAGCGATGCCGCCGCGGATCGAGGGCACGCTGTTCACCGGGTGCGCGTCGCTGCGCCAGGCGCTGAGCCGCGCCGTCGACCGGGGCGACCTGCCGGTGCTGATGGACGACGAGGACTAGCCGGAACACGAGAAGGGCCCCGACCGCACGATGGTGCGGCCGGGGCCCTTCTCGCGTCGGGACCGGTCAGCCGTCGTACGAGATGCGCACCCGGTCCGAGACCGGACGCGCCTGGCAGCCGAGCACCAGCCCGTCGGCCAGGTCGGCGTCGTCGAGGACCTGGTTGACCTCCATCGCGACCTCACCCTCGGTGACGACGCACGCGCACGCGCTGCACGCCCCCTCCCGGCACGAGTACGGCGCCGGCAGGCCCGCGGCCAGCAGCACGTCGGTCAGCGGACGGCTCCGCGCCCAGGGCAGGGTGCGGGTCGCGCCGTCGAGGGTGACCTCGAGCTCGGCGGCGTCGACGTCCTCGCCGGCCGCGAGCGCGACGGGCTCGGGCGCGGCGAACGGGTCGCCGGTCAGCGACACGAACTCCTCGACGTGCACCAGCGCGGAGTCCGTACCGGCCGCGGCGAGCGCCTTCTCGACCGCGCGCATGAACAGCGCCGGGCCGCAGACGAACGCCTCCCGCCCGGCGTACGCCGCGAGGCGGGCGGCGAGCCGCTCGTCGTCCGGCAGCCCGTGCAGGCTCTCCAGCCAGTGCAGCACGACGAGCCGGTCGGGGTGCGCCCGCTCCAGCGCGGCGAGCTCGGCGGCGAAGATCACCGAGCGCTCGTCGCGGTTGGCGTAGAGCACGGCGATCCGGCCGGTGCCCGCGTCGAGCGCGGAGCGCAGGATCGACATCACCGGCGTGACCCCGCTGCCGGCCGCGACCAGGAGCAGGTCCTGGTCGAGCTCGCGCGGGGTGAACGTGCCGGCCGGGCGCAGCGCGTCGACGACATCGCCGACAGCGAGCTCGTCGCACATCCACGCCGACCCGCGCCCGCCCGGGATCCGCTTGACCGTGACGACGAGCCGGTCCGGCTCGGCGTGCGGCGAGCTGCTCAGCGAGTAGCAGCGGGCCAGCGACCCCTCCGCGGCCGGCACCCGGAAGGTGAGGAACTGACCGGGCCGGTAGCCGACCGGGCCGCCCTCGGGCGTCAGCACCACCGAGCGGGCGTCGTCGGTCTCGGCGACGGTGGCGACGACCCGCAGTCGCAGAGGGGCGGTGCTCATGCGATCTCGGGTCGGGTGAGGAACGCCTCGACGACGTTCTCCCACGCGTGCTTGGCCTCGATCATCGCCCAGTGGCCGCAGTTGGGCAGCACGTGCAGCTCGACGTCGGGGATGGTGCGCATCGGGATCAGCGCCATGTCCATCGGGCTGACCCGGTCGTCGCGGCCCCACGTGATGAGGGTCTTGGCCTTGATCTTGTGCAGCATCGCCCAGTACGGCACGTGGTCCGCGGCCGCCGCGGCCGCGGCATTGCGGGCGAACGCCTCGCTGCCGTAGAGCGTGCGCGCGTTGGCGAGCGTCTCGGGGTCGGTCGCCTGCTTCCAGCGGTCCTCGATCATCTCCTCGGTGATCATCGCGGGGTCGTAGACCATCGAGTGCAGCCAGGCGACCAGCTTGTCGCGGGTCGGGTTGTCGGTGAAGTCGACGAGCAGCTTGATCCCCTCGCCCGGCGCGGGCGAGAAGACGTTGCGGCCCAGACCGCCGACGGTGACCAGGCGTCGTACCCGGTCGGGCTGCTCCATCGCCACGAGCGCCCCGGCGATACCGCCGAGCGAGTTGCCGATGATGTCGACCTGGTCGAGCCCGAGCGCGTCCAGGAACCGGATCGTCGCCGCGGCCGCGCCGGGCAGCAGACCCTCACCGGTCGCGTCGCTCACCCCGAAGCCCGGCAGCTCGAGCACCAGGCAGCGGAAGTGCTGGGAGAACCGGGCGAGGTTGCCCGCGAAGTTCTTCATGCCGGTCACCCCGGGCCCCGAGCCGTGCAGCATCACGAGCGGCGGGCCGTCCCCGGCCTCGTGGTAGCGCAGCACACCGCGGTCGGTGGCCACCTCGCGCAGGGTCGCAACGGCGTCGGTCGTCGAGGTCTGGTTCATGGACGGCGACGCTAGGTCGACCTCGCCCCCGCGCGCCCGGCTCGTTCCGTTCTCCGGGAGAAGAAGGCGTTCCGGCCCCCGCTCCCGCCTACCGTCACCCGGTCGGACCACGACGACCCGAGGAGTACCCGATGCCCCAGACCGCCGTCCCCCCGGTGCACGAGCCCAGCCCCGAGCGGATGCGCCGTGCCCTGAGCAGCTTCGCCAGCGGCGTCACCGTGGTCGCCGGCCTCGACGCCGACGGCCCGGCCGGCTTCGCCTGCCAGTCCTTCGCCTCGGTCTCCCTGACCCCGCCCCTGGTCCTGTTCTGCGCCGACCACGGCGGCCGCACCTGGCCCCGCATCCGCACCACCGGCCGGTTCAGCGTCAACGTCCTCGCCGAGGACCAGACCGACCTGTGCCAGCGCTTCGGCTCGAGCCGCGGGCGGCGCTTCGACGAGCTCGGCTGGACGACGTCCGCGTGGGGCACGCCGTCGCTGCCCGACGTGCTCTGCCGGGTGCACGCGGAGGTCGCCTCGGTGCACGTCGAGGGCGACCACGACGTGGTGATCGGGCGGGTGCTGGCGCTGGAGACGCCGCGGACCGGTCGGCCGTTGGTGTTCTACCGAGGGCGGTTCGGGGTGGACGGGGACGGGGCCGTCGTCCCGCCTGATCTGTTCGGGTGGAACGAGCACTGGCGCTGAGCGGGCGCCCGCTGCCGTCGTACCGGACGCCCGTCCGGATCTGATCGCCTCGAGACGCGATCCGGTTGACGCCCCCACCCGCCGGGCGGACCTTGAGGGATGCCGTTCTTCCGACACCTGACCAGGAGCGCCGTCGCGCTGGCGGCGGCCCTCACCGCGATCCTCGCCGTACTGATGGCGACCACCGTGCCGGCCCAGGCCTTCACGACCTACACGCCGACGGGCGGCCCCGATGTCCGGTTCGTCGGCACCGGCGTCACCCTCGAGCACCTTCCCACGGGCGAGGTCTTCTCGTGCCCCACCTTCGACCTGGCGGGCACGGTGATCAGCTCCGGCACGAGCAGGTCCTACGGCGCGCCGGCCGCCGGCTTCAGCACGACGACCTCGTCCTGCCGCCCCAACGTGGCCTGTGGCCCGGTGTCGCTGGCCATCCTCGTTCCCGGAGGCTTCGCCATCACCGGCGACACCTCGAGCGGTACCTGGCCCGCGCGCATCGCCGGCGTCAAGCTCCGGGTCAGCTGCAGCGGCTGCCAGCTCACCCTCGACGGGTCCGTCGACGGCAGGTTCAACGCCACCACCGGGGTGTTCACACCGAACGCCGGTCCCTCGGGACTGCTGCAGACCTCCACCAACGGCGACCCGCTCTGCGTGATCATGGGCTTCCAGAACGGGGACGCCTTCGCCGTCGGCGGCCACTGGACCAACGTTCCTCCCAGCGGCTCGGTCGGTCTGGCTGTCTCGAACCCCTGACGCACAAGAATCAGGCGCGACGGCGGTTCGACAGCGGCCTCGCGCCGGACGCCCGTCCGGATGTCGCGGGCCCGAGGCGCGAATCGGTTGACGGCCCGCCGCCTCCGCCCGACCGTGAGGGATGCAGCCCTTCCGACACCTGACCAGGAGCGCCGTCGCGCTGGCGGCGGCCCTCGCCGCGAGCCTCGCCGTACTGCTCGCCACGACCGTGCCGGCCCAGGCCTTCACGACCTACACGCCGACCGGCGGCCCGGCAGTCCGGCTCGTCGGCTCCGGCATCACCTTCACCAACATCGCCGTGGGCGAGACGTTCTCGTGCCCCACGTTCGACCTGACCGGCAGCGTGATCAGTCCGGGAGTGAGCCGGGCCTACGGACTGCCCGCGACCACCCTCACCTCCGTGACCTCCTCGTGCACCCCGCACCCGCTCTGCGCTCCGGTGGTGGTGGCCACGACGGTTCCCTGGTACCTCGCGATCACCGGCGACGCATCCGCTGGCACCTGGCCGGCGCGCATCACGACCGTCAAGATCCAGCTCAGCTGCGGGGCCTGCCAGATCACCCTCGACGGATCGGTCAACGGCCGGTTCAACGCCGCGACCCAGGTCTTCAAACCCGACACCGGACCGTCCGGACTGGTGCAGTCGGGCAACAACGGCCACGTTCTCTGCACGGTCCTGGACCTCCAGAACGGCGACGACTACGCCGTCGGCGGCTCCTGGACCAACGTTCCTCCCAGCGGCTCCGCCGGCCTGGCCATCACCAACCCCTGACGGTCGGCCCGACAGCGCGAAGGCCCCGGTCCACCGGACCGGGGCCTTCGTACGTCGTCCTGGGTCAGCTCACGCCGACGGCGGCACGAACGCCGCGAGCGGCTCCGAGCCGGACCAGTCGTGGCCCCAGTAGGAGTCGGCGGTGATCTCCTCGGCCGTGTACGACGACTCGTCGACCCGGCTGCCGTCGGTGCCGTACTCGACGTCCCAGCCACCGGGGGCGCGGACGTAGAACGACACCATCTTGTCGTTGGTGTGCCGGCCCAGCGTGGACGAGATGGAGAAGCCGCGCTGGTTGACCTGGTCGAGCGCGCGGCCGACGGCGTCGAGGTCGTCGACCTCGACCATGAAGTGCACCAGGCCGGGGGCCTCGCCGTGGGGGGCGCCGATGAGGGCGAGGCTGTGGTGGCGCTGGTTGACGCCGAGGAAGCGGACGCGCGGCTGGTAGCCGTTGATCGGCGGGCCGGCCTTCATGGCGCCGCGGGGCAGGAAGCCGAGGACCTCGGTGTAGAAGGCGAAGGTCTCCTCCGGAGCCGTCGTCGGAACGACGACGTGGCCGAGGCCCTGGTCGCCCGTCACGAACTTCTGGGCGAAGCCCGTGCGGACCGGGCTGTGGTCGAGCTCGGGGGCGAAGAAGATCTCGGTCGGGTTGCCGCCGGGGTCGGTGAAGCCGATGGCGCCCTCGACGCGGCGGTCGGCGAGCTCGTCGTCGGTGAGGGGCTTGACCGCGATGCCGGCGGCCTCCAGGTCGCGGGTGACGGCGGCGAGGGCCAGGTGGTCGCGGACCTCCCAGCCGATGCTGAGGACGCGGTCGGGTCCGCCGGGGACGACGACGAGGCGCGAGGGGCGCTCGTCCATCCGGAGGTAGAGGGCGTCCGGGTTGGCGCCGGCGACCTCCTGGAAGCCGAGGGTGTCGATCGCGAGCTCACGCCAGCGGGCGATGTCCTGGCTCTGCATCCGGATGTAGCCGAGCGAGCGGATGTGACGGGTGTTCTGGGACATGCGGGTTCCTTCCGGGTCAGATCATCGAGTGCAGCGGGCCGGGCGGCGGGACGATGTCCATCTCGCCCAGGGCCGAGGCGTGCAGGGCCGGGCCAGGCACGTTGATGGCGTGGGCGAGGCCCATGTGGCCGTCGCGCCAGAAGCGCTGCATCGGGTGGTCCATGCGCAGGCCGTTGCCGCCGGAGCGGGCGACGATCTCGTCCATCGCGCGCACCGCGCGCCAGGACGCGGTGACCTGGGTCTGGCGGTTCTTCGAGCGCTCCGCGAACGTCAGCTCGTGGCCGGCGGCGACCCGGTCGTGGCTCCAGCGCAGGCTGTCGAGCAGCGCCACCTTGGAGGCGTGGATCTCGGCCGCCGCGGCGCCGATCGCGGAGAGGACGTAGGGGTCCTCGCGCACCGCGGTGCCGCTGATCTGGAGCCGGTTGGTCTGGTAGGCGAGGTGGTGCGCGAGCGCGCCCTCGCAGATGCCCAGCACGGCCGAGGTGATGCCGCTGGGGAAGACGGTCGTGAACGGCATCAGGTACGACGGGTCGTCCAGCCCGGCGTCCCGCGGGGCCGAGCCGTCGGTGAGCCGCTCGTAGGCGAGCACCCGGTAGTCGGGGATGAAGGCCCCCTCGACGATGACGTCCTTGCTGCCGGTGCCGCGCAGGCCCACGACGTCCCAGGAGTCCTCGACGATCGTGTAGTCCGCCCGCGGCAGGACGACGTGCCACATGCCCGCGGCGAAGTCGGGGTTGCCGTCGGCGTCGGCCTTGGTGGCGCCGAGGAAGATCCAGTCGCAGTGGTCGGTGCCGGACGAGAACTGCCAGCGCCCGGTGAGCCGGAAGCCGCCGTCCTCGGGGGTCAGCATGCCCATCGGCGCGTAGGGGGAGGCGATCCACACCTCGGGGTCGGCACCCCAGACCTCCTCCTGGAGGCGGGAGTCCATCATCGCCATCTCCCACGGGTGCAGGCCGACGATGCCGGCGACCCAGCCGGTGGCGCCGTCGCAGGCGGCGACCTTCATGACGGCCTCGGCGAACTCCGCCGGGGTGGCCTGCGCGCCGCCGTACTTGGCGGGCTGCAGCATCCGCATCACGCCGGTCTCGCGCAGCAGGGCGACCGCCTGGTCGTCCAGCCAGCCGAGCTTCTCGTTGGCCGCACCGGTCGCGGCGATCTGCTCGGCGCGCTCCTCGATCGCGGACAGGACATCGTGGCCCATGGTTCTCCTCCTCCAGGACTGCTCGGGCAGTCGAGGGGACACCGTCGCAACCGGTCCGGGTCGCGCGCGGCCGTTCTCCCACCAGGCGGGAACGGAGCCGGAGCGGACCCGGAACCGACCCGGAACCGGCTCGCTCCTCTCCCGCTGTCCGGCACCGCGGCCCGGCACGCGAGAATCGGCGAGCAGCCTGACGGCGACAGGGACAGGAGGGAGACCGCGGTGCCGACCACCCGACCGAGCGAGCCCACCCCCACCCCCTCGCTCGAGGCGACGACCCTGCGCCTGCTCAACGCGTTCGCCCGGATCGCGGAGAGCCAGGAGCACACCCGGATCTTCGAGGAGATGGGCGGCGTCTCGCTGCCGGCCGCGGACCTGCGCCTGCTGGAGTACCTCAACGGACGACCGCCGGTCGCCACCAGCACCGTCGCCGCCGCGCTCGTCACCGACCTGTCCCGCACGAGCCGCCAGGCCCGCCGGCTCGAGGAGCTCGGGTACGTCGCCCGGGTGCCCGACCCGGCCGACGGCCGGCGCACGCTGCTCGAGGTCGCGCCCGCCGCGCAGCCGGTGATGAACGCCTCGCTGCTCGGCTGGGCCGAGGCCTCGATCAGCGCGACCGCCGACTGGTCCGACGACGAGGTCGCGGCGCTGGCCCGCCTCCTGCGGATCGTGCACACCGGGCTCAGCGGCTGGCTGGCCGACCGGCCCGACTCCGCCGCGCCCGAGCTGTGGCGCCGGCTCGTCGCCGAGGACGGCGTCGCGCGCTCGGAGGCGCGGCTGGCCCTGGGCGAGACGGCCGTGCGGCTGTTCGCGTGGCTGCCGCAGGCGCGCTGGTTCGAGCAGCTGCTGCGCGACCACGCCCCCGATCTCAGCCCGCAGGTCTACCTGACCCTCGTCGTGGTCGGCCGGCACGGACCGCTCGCCGTCTCCGACCTCGCCGAGCGGACCTGGGTGGACCACACCCAGGCGAGCAAGCGGGTCTCCCGGCTCCAGGAGCTCGGCCTGGTCGAGCGCGCGGCGGACACCTTCGACCGGCGCACCACCCTGGTCCGGTGCTCGCGCCGCGGCGTCGCCCAGGTACGCCGGCTCGGCGCCGCGCAGCGCGCCGACCTGAGCGCCGCGCTCGGCCCCCTCGACCCCGCCGACCGGGACCGCTGGGCCGCGCTGGCCGAGCGCTACGTGGCCGCGCTGACCGCCCGCGGGCTCATCTCCGAGCTGTGACTCGCCGGTAGCCAGAACAAATTTATGTGCAAGCGGTCCAGTAAAACTAGCCGCTCGGCAAGTTAGTTGCAGTCCTGTCACTAGAGACGTTTGCGCAGGTCAGAGCCACAATTCTCGGCACCGAAGGACTCCCGTTCACCGGGAGTGGCGACCCATAGCCGAAACACGCCTGAAAAACATGTGCGTTCGATCCACTTGATTTGCCCTGTGTCAGTGCTCACACTCGTCGGGAGGCCCCACCCCGAGGAGGACCCCGCCGTGACCGTCACCGCCCTGCCCACCACCGCGCCCGTCGCGTCCGTCGCGCCGGACGTCGACCCCGACGATCGGCGTACCCCCCTGGGCGTCGTGGGCCGGGTGACCCGGATCCTCAACGCCTTCAGCGAGTCCCCCGACCGGCTGATGCTCGAGGACGTGATGGCGCTGACCGGGCTGCCCCGCTCGACCGCGTTCCGGATCCTCGGCCAGCTCATCGACGAGGGCTGGGTCGAGCACGACACCCGCGGCTACCGGCTCGGGCCGCACGCGCCCACGCTCACCGGCCGGCCCGGCGAGCACCAGGAGGTGCGGGTCGCCGCGTCGCCGTACCTCAACGAGCTGCACGCCGTCACCGGCGCGGTCGCGCACCTCTCGGTGCTCGAGGGCGACCGGGTGCACTACCTCGACAAGATCGGCGGCTCCGCGGCGCGCGCCGTCCCCTCGCGGGTCGGCGCCCGGCTGCTCGCCTGCGACACCGTCAGCGGGCGCGCACTGCTCGCCTGCCGCTCCCCCGAGTACGTCGACGAGGTGCTCGGCCCGCGGCTCCCCCCGGCCCGCCTGGCCGATCTCCACCGCGAGCTCGCCGCCGTGCGCCAGCGCCGCGGCGTCGTGCACGCGCCGGCCGACCCGCTCACCACCGGGATCGCCTCGATCGCCGCACCCGTCCTCGGCCCCCACGGCGCCGTCGCCGCGATCTCGCTCGCCGTCCCCGGCGACCTGCCGCCGGCCCGGATCGCCCCGCTCCTGCTCGGCCAGGCCCACCGGATCGCCGGGGTCCTGCACCCCCAGCGCCGCCGCCACGGCCGATCCTGGCTGCGCTGATCCACCGCGCGCCCGGCGACTCCCGCAGGACGGGAGAACCCCCCGGAGCGCCCCCGGCCGCTGCCTAGCGTCGCCGCCACGACGCCGGAGGTCGGCGTCGGCGAACCCGGCGAGAGGATCACGATGGACTGGGCAGAGGAGTACGACGTACTGGTGGCGGGCTCCGGCGCCGGCGGCATGGCCGGGGCCTACACCGCGGCCCGCGAGGGGCTCCGCGTGTGCCTGGTCGAGGCCGGTGACACGTTCGGTGGGACGACCGCCTACTCCGGCGGTGGCGGGGCCTGGTTCCCGGCCAACCCGGTGCTGCTCCGGGCCGGGACCGACGACACGATCGAGGACGCGCTGGAGTACTACCGCGCGGTGGTCGGCGACCGCACCCCCGCGGACCTGCAGGAGACCTACGTGCGCGGTGGGGCCGGGCTGATCGCCTACCTCGAGGAGGACGACCACTTCTCCTTCGAGCCCTACCCCTGGCCGGACTACTTCGGCGAGGCCCCCAAGGCCCGCCGCGACGGGCAGCGGCACATCGTCCCGACGCCGCTGCCGGTGCCGGACGCACCCGATCTGCGCGAGGTGGTGCGCGGGCCGCTCGACCACGACCGGCTCGGCACGCCGCAGCCCGACGACCTGTTCCTCGGCGGCCGGGCCCTCGTGGCCCGCTTCCTCACCGCCCTGGCGGACTACCCCGACGCCACGCTGCTGCGCTCGACGGCGCTCACCGAGCTCGTCGTCGAGGACGGCGCCGTGGTCGGCGCGATCGTCGAGCACGACGGCGTACGCCGGGCGATCCGCGCGCGCCGTGGCGTGGTGCTGGCCGCCGGCGGCTTCGAGGCCAACGACGAGCTCCGCCAGAAGTACGGCGTCCCCGGCGTCGCGCGCGACACGATGGGCCCGCCCACCAACATCGGCGCCGCGCACCAGGCGGCGATCGCCGTCGGCGCGGACACCGACCTCATGGGCGAGGCCTGGTGGTCGCCCGGGCTGACCCACCCCGACGGGCGCTCGGCGTTCGCGCTGTGGTTCACCGGCGGCATCTTCGTCGACGACCAGGGGCAGCGCTTCGTCAACGAGTCGGCCCCCTACGACCGGCTCGGCCGGGCGATCATCGACCACCTCACCGAGGGCGGGGTGACCCGGCCCTACTGGATGGTCTACGACCACAAGGAGGGCTCGGTCCCGCCGGTGCGCGCCACCAACGTCTCGATGGTCGACGAGGAGCACTACGTCGCCGCGGGCCTGTGGCACACCGCCGACACGCTGCCCGAGCTGGCCGCGCTCATCGGCGTCCCGGCCGACGCGCTGGTCGCGACGGTCGAGCGCTTCAACGGCCTGGTCGCCGACGGCTTCGACGCGGACTTCGGCCGCGGCGGCGAGGCCTACGACCGGTTCTTCTCCGGCGGAGAGCCGCCGCTGACGAGCATCGACGAGGGCCCGTTCCACGCGGCGGCCTTCGGCATCTCCGACCTCGGCACCAAGGGCGGGCTGCGCACGGACACGTCCGCGCGCGTGCTCACCGCCGACGGGACGCCCATCCCCGGGCTCTACGCCGCGGGCAACACGATGGCGGCGCCGAGCGGCACCACCTACCCGGGCGGCGGCAACCCGATCGGCACGAGCATGCTGTTCAGCCACCTCGCCGTGCGGCACCTGGCCGGGGCCGGGGAGGAGGCCCGGTGAGCGCCGACACCAAGGCGGCCGTCGCCCGGTACCTCGACGCCGTCGCGAGCGGCTCCCCGGCCGCCATCGCGGCCCTCTATGCCCCCGAGGCGACGCTCGAGGACCCGGTCGGCTCCGACCCGGTCCGCGGGCGCGCGGCGATCGAGGAGTTCTACGGCGCGCTGGCCGGCGCGCGCGTGCGCACCGAGCTGCTCGCCGTCCGCGCGGTCGCCGGGCAGGCGGCGTTCTCGTTCCGGGTCACCACCGACGGCGGCGACCAGCAGTACGTCATCGAGCCGATCGACGTGATGACGTTCGACGCCGACGGGCAGATCACGTCGATGCGGGCCTTCTGGGCCCCCGAGGACATGGTCGTCACCCCGGTCTGACGGTGGTGCTCCGGGCCCGGCGCCGCTCTCGGGCGGCGCCGGGCCCGGAGGCTTCTCAGCCGACCTGGACGGGCGCGTGGCTGGCCGCGTGGGTGGCCACGATGTGACCGAACACCAGGCCCTGGCCGATGGTCGCGCCGGCGCCCGGGTAGCTGCGCCCGAAGACGTTGCCCGCGGTGTTGCCGATCGCGTAGAGCCCGTCGATCACGCTGCCGTCGGCGCGCAGCGGGCGGCCGAGCTCGTCGGCGCGGATGCCGCCGCAGGTGCCGAGGTCGCTCAGCACCACCTGGACGGCGTACAGGTCGCCGCGGTCGAGGGGGCGCAGGTTCGGGTTCGGGGTGACCGTCGGGTCGCCGTAGTAGCGGTCGTAGGCGCTGTTGCCCCGGTGGAAGTCGTCGTCGATCCCGGCGGCCGCCATGGTGTCGAAGCGGCGCAGGGTGGCGACGAGCGCGTCCTCGGGCAGTCCGGTCGCCCGGGCCAGCTCGGCGGCCGAGCCGGCCTTGTGCGCGATGCCCGCGTCGTACCACTGCTGGGGGAGGGCCATCCGCGGGAACAGCGAGCCGGCGAGGACGTAGCTGTTGCGGTAGGCCTGGTCGAAGACCAGCCACATCGTGCCGACCGGGTCGCCGGCGCGGTCGCGGCCGAGCACGGTCTGGCCGAAGGTCATGTAGTCGGTCGACTCGTTGATGAACCGGCGGCCCTGACCGTCGACGATGATCGAGCCGGGCAGCGAGCGCTCGGCGAGCAGCACCTGCGGCGTACCGCCGGGGAGCGGGGCGACGGCCGGGAACCACCAGGTCTGGTCCATGAGCGTCAGGTCGGCGCCGACCTCGGCGGCGAGCTTGATCGCGTCGCCGGTGTTGCCGTCGTTGCCGAGGCTCCAGTCGTCGAGGAACTCCGCCTGGTAGCGGCGCCTCATCTCCATGTCGTGGTCGAACCCGCCCGCCGCGAGGACGACGCCGCGGCGCGCGGTCACCGTGACCCGGCCGCCGTCGCGCTCCAGCACCGCGCCGACCACCCGGTCGCCGTCGGTGACCAGCTCGACCAGCGTGGTCTCGCGCCAGATCGGGATGCCCGCGCGCAGCGCGCCGTCGAACAGCCCGGCCGCGAGCGCCTGGCCGCCGGCCAGGTAGTCCCGGCCCAGCGCCATGCCGCCGATGCCCTGGGCGGCCCGGCGCAGGATGCGCGGCAGGCCCTTGCCCGGCTTGCGGGCGACCAGGTTCATCCACTTGTAGTCCGCGCCGGTGACCGGCATCGGGACCGGCGCCTCGACCACGCCGGGGCGCAGCAGCGGGCGGGCCTCGCCCAGCACGGAGGCGTCGAAGGGCTTGCTCTCGATGCTGCGGCCCGCGGCGTCGCCGCCGGGCAGCTCGGGGTGGTAGTCGGAGTAGCCCCGGGCCCACATCAGCTGGAGCGCGGTCGTGCGGCGCAGCATCTTGATCGTGTCCGGGCCGTGCTTCAAGAAGGCCTGCCAGCGCGCCTTGGGGGCGTTGTCGCCCACGACGGCGTCGAGGTAGGTCTCGCCGCGCTCGAGCGTGTCGCGCGAGCCGGCCTCGACCAGCGCCGGGTTCGCCGGGATCCAGAAGGCGCCGCCCGAGCGGGCGGTCGAGCCGCCGACGTACTCGGTCTTCTCGACGACGAGGACGTCGAGCCCCTGCTCGCGTGCGCTCAGGGCGGCGGCGAGCCCGGTGCCCGAGCCGATGACGAGGAGGTCCACGGTGGTGTCGGACATGACGGGGGTCCTTTCGCAGTACACGGCCAACTAGCCGTTCGGCTAGTTATTCTAGACCGCATGACAGGGAAAGCCCAGGCCCTCGACCTCACCGTCCATGGGCGATGATGCGGTCATGAGCAGCAGCACCGCCGAACGCACCCGCCCCGGCCGCAGCGGCATCCTCGACGCCGCCACCCGGCTGTTCGCGGCGCAGGGCGTCTCCGGCACGTCGCTGCAGCAGATCGCCGACGCCGCCGGGATCACCAAGGCCGCCGTCTACCACCACTTCCCCACCAAGGAGCAGGTCGTCGCCGCCGTCCTCGCCCCCGCGCTCGAGGCCATCGACGCCATCGTGCGCACCGCCGGCGCCCACGAGGGCCCGCGGGCGATCACCGAGGCGGCGATCATCGGGCTCGCCGACCAGGCCGTCACCCACCGCGGCCGCTGGGCCGTGCTGCTCCAGGACGCCGCCGTCGAGGAGTACGTCCGCAACCACCCCGACCACGACGAGCTCTTCACCCGGCTGCGCGCGCTCCTCACCGGACCCGACCCCGCGCCGGCCACCCGGCTCCAGGTCGCGATCTTCCTGTCCGGCCTGCTCGGGCCGGCCCAGGACCCGAGCTGCGTCGACATCGACGACGACGCATTGCGGGCCGGCATCGTCCAGGCCGGGCGCCGGCTCCTGCTGCTCGACGAGCCCCCGGCCTGAGGCCGAGCCCCGAGACCTGAGGACCCGCACCGTGCTGCTCGAGATCCGCGGACACCACCTGCCCGGCCGGACCTGGGCCGGCGACGCCGTCGCCCACGACGACGTCCACGTCGGCCTCCAGGTCGGGCGCGAACCCGCCGAGCTGGTCCCCGGGGACGCCGACCGCGCGACCTGGACCACCGAGCTGCGCCTGGTCGACCTGCCCGACGGCACCACCGACGTCCGTGGGCCGGCGGTCCAGGGCCGGCGCGGGGAACGCTTCGTCTACCTCACCTGGGGCGACCTCGGAGCCGACGGAGGCTTCGCGATGTTCCGCCGCGCCAAGCTGATGCTGGCCGACGTCCTCGCGCTCGGTGTGGGCACCGACTCGGGGCTCGGCCCGGACGACCACGTCGTCGCCACCGTCGACCTCACCGACGAACGCGGCGGACCGCGCTGCGCCCGGCTCGAGCCCCCCGCACTGACCCTCGCGCTCGTCCGGGGTTGAGCACCCGGGGCGCGGGGCAGGCTCGGCGACATGAGCGCTCCCGGTGCCGTCCCGCCCCCTCCGTCGCCGTCTCCGTCGCCGTCGTTCCCCGCGCCCGGCTACCCCGGACCGGGGAGCCGGAGCCGGAGCCCGATGGTGCTGCGCCACCTGATCAGCGCCGTGGTCGCGCTGGTGCTGACCCCCATCGGGATCATGGTGTTCGACTACGGCTCGGGCAAGTACCTCCAGGAGCGCGCCCGGACCTTCGACAACTCCAACGCCGCGGGCGAGCTCGTGGTGCTGGTCCTCGGCGCGCTGATCCTGCTGGCCGTCGCGGTCACCGCCCGGGTCTCCGGGCTGGGCCCGGTCCTGGCCGGGCTGGTGTGGGGCGGGATCCCGTTCGTGTGGTTCGTCGCGGATCTGCCCGGCTTCTACGAGTTCGCGCAGGACCTGCCGTCGACGCACTTCTGGTTCACGGCGCCGAGCTACCTGTTCCCGCTCGTCGGCACGCTGCTCGTCGGGGCCGGGCTGGCCGGCGCCTGGCGCGGCCGGCTCCGCTAGACCTCGCGCTAGCCGCGGTCCTCGCGCAGGGTGTGCACGACGAGCGCGTTGGCGTGCCCGTGCCCCAGGCCGTGCTCGGCCTTGAGGAAGGCAACCAGGTCGCCGTGCTTGGCGCTCGCGTAGTCGGGGTGGGCGCGGAGGGTCTCCTGCCACGCGGCGATGGGGCGGCCGTACTTCTTCTCGATCGAGGGGAAGTACGACGCAGGGCCGGGGGCTGCCTTGGCGGTCTCGCTCATGGCCCTACCGACCCGCCGGCGTCCGGAAACTCATCGGTGAGGCCGGTCGCGGCGAACATCCGGGCATAGATCTCGCGGACCACCCGCTCCTTGCGGGCGTTGTACTGCATCCCGTGCTCGCCGGCCGCCGTCGCCGCCGCCGAGGCGCCCCGCTTGGCCTCCGCGTAGCGCGCGCACTCATCGGGGTTGCCGCGCAGCCAGTCGCGGAACAGCCGGTGCTTGACCACCTCGGGGCTGTCGGGGCCGAAGACGTGGAGGTGGCAGGCCGGCAGACCCGCGTCGGGGCGCGGGCGCAGCAGCCGGTGCTCGTGCCACCAGGGCTCGCGCACGCGCAGCTCGAAGCCGGCCTCCTCCAACGCCCCCACGTATGACGACTCGTCCCCGGCGTCGGCCACCACCAGGTCGACGTCGATCACCGGCTTGGCCGGGAGCCCGGGCACCGCGGTCGAGCCGACGTGCTCGACCACCAGCGCCCGCCAGCCGAGCGCGCGTCGTACGACGGCGGCGAGGCGGGCGAACTGGTCGGGCCAGGTGGGGTCCGGGTCGACGACGCGCACGTCCGGGCTCGGCCCGGCGCCGGCCACCCAGGGCGAGGCGCCCGGCGGTACCGGCGGGTCGTGGAAGGTGACGATGTCGTGGCGGCTGGGCACCCGATCACCCGACCAGCCCGTGCTCGTGCGCGAACACCACGATCTGGACCCGGTCGCGCAGCCCCAGCTTGCGCAGCACCGCGCCGACGTGGGTCTTGACGGTCGACTCGCTGAGGAAGACCCGCCCGGCGATCTCCTGGTTCGACAGGCCCTTGGCGACGGCCGCGAAGACCTCGCGCTCCTTGTCCGTCAGCGACAGGTACGACGCCGGCGGGTTCACCGTCGCCTGGAACTGGCTGTCGAGCAGCGTCGACAGGTCGGCCGGCGCCAGCACGGCGTTGCCGGCGTGGACGGTGCGGATGGCGTCGCGCAGCATCACCGGCGTGGTGCCCTTGAGCAGGAAGCCGCTGGCGCCGTAGCGGATCGCGGCGGCGGCGCGGTCGTCGAGGTTGAACGTGGTGAGCACGACCACCCGGACCGGGCGCTCGCGGCGGGCCGCGCGGTCGGGCAGGAAGATCTGGCGGGTCGCCTCGACGCCGTCCATCTCGGGCATCCGGATGTCCATGAGCACCACGTCGGGCACCAGCTCGTCGACCAGCCGGACCGCCTCGACCCCGTCGCCGGCGGTGCCGACGACCGTCATGCCCTCCTGGGCGTTGACGATCACCCGGACGCCCTCGCGGAAGAGCTCCTGGTCGTCGACGAGCAGGACGCGGATCGGTTCGCTCACCGCCCCATCATGGCGGGCGACGGGTCAGCGAGAGCGCATCGGCACCCAGGCCGTGGCGGTGAACGTCGGCGGGTCGGTACGACGGCGTACGTCCAGGTGGCCGCCGACCGCCTCGAGCCGGCGCCGCATGCCGTCGAGGCCCTGGCCACCGCCGGTCGGGGGCGGCAGGGTCGGGGGCGCGGAGGCGGCGAGGGCGATCGGCTGGGTCTCCGCGAGGTGCGGGAGGTCCTCGGGGACGGCGTTCTGCACCTCGATGCGCAGGTCGCCCTCCCAGTGCCGCTCGACCAGGACCGGCCGGTCTCGGCGACCGTGCTTGATGGCGTTGGTGAGCATCTCCTGGAGCACCCGGAAGGCGACCACGCCGAGCTCGGGCGGGAGCGGCTGCGGCGTCCCGACCTCGGTGGTGACCACCTCGTGCCCGCTGGCCCGGACCCCGTCGACGAGGCTGTCGAGGTCGGCGTGCCGGGTGGCCGGCGGGGTCTGGCCCTGGTTCTGGCTCGCGGTCGAGGAGAGCACCTGGCGGACGTCGTCGAGCGAGGAGCGTGCCGACGTGGCGATGTTGGACATCGTGATCTTGAGGCCCTGGGTGTCGGCGTCCTCGAGGTACTGCGCCGACTCGGCCTGGGCCAGGATCACCGCCAGCGAGTGCCCGACGACGTCGTGGACGTCGCGGGCGAGCTGGGCCTGCTCCTCGCGGAGCTGGGCGATCTCCTCGGCCTGGTCGCGCTGCGCCTCGGCCGCGACCTGGGAGCGCCGGGAGAGCTCGGATCGGGCGGCGAAGCGGAGCGCGAGCCCGAGCAGCCAGGGCGTGGCGAGCAGGGCGATGCCGACGACGGCGCCGATGAGCCGCCAGTCGAAGCGGCCGGTCCGGTAGGCGTCGGCGGCGATGCCGTCGATGCCGATGATCTGGAGCGCCTCGTAGAACTCGTAGGGACTCAGCCACACGACCGCGACCACGGCGGCGAGCGGGATCGAGAGCCCGCTCAGCCACACGGTCGGGATCCGGCCCCAGCGGGCGCAGCCGAACGCGACCGTGGCGAGCAGCACCTGGGTCAGCAGCGGGTGGGTGCCCGACTGCACCTGCACCCCGGCCGTGACCCAGGCGGCGGCCAGCGCCACGCCGGGCAGGGCGCGGGAGAGGCCGACGGCGAGCGCGATGCCGGCGACGACCAGGACCGCGACCCACGGGTCGTCGTAGGCATAGCGGTTGACCTCCGCCATCCCGAGGACGAACGTCGCCAGGGCCGCGGCGGCGTCCGGCAGCCAGCGCGTCACCTGCTTCACGCCGTCACCTCCGCCGTGGCCGGACCCACCGCCCGCCGCCGCGCGGACCAGCGCTGGACCGGCTGCTCGACGTACCGCCACGACAGGGCGGCCGCGACCAGGGTCAGCAGCGCCGCGGGGAGCGCGGGCAGCCACTGCGCGAGCGGGTAGTTCCACAGGTACGCCGCGTAGGACACGGTCCCGAGCGCGACCAGGACGCGCAGCGGACCGGTCACCGTGGTCCACTGCCGCCAGGCGAGGATCAGCACACCGGTGAGCACGGCGATGGCCGGACCTCCTGCCAGGTACGTGAGGACATGTCCCCGCAAGGGAACCACACTCAGCACGAGCAGCACGGCGAGGGCGGCGGGTGCCGCCCAGGACGGGACGGCGAGCCGGTCGCCGCACAGCCGGACGGCGGCGCCGACCACGAAGCACAGCGCCCAGCTGGTCGGCAGCGAGTACGCCAGGTCGGGGTCCTCGGCGAGCCACCAGGTGGTCGCCAGGCAGGCCAGCGTGGTGAGCAGTCCGGCGACGACGAGGGCGCGACGGCGGCCGAGCAGCATCAGGGTGGCCGGCCAGACGAGGTAGAACTGCTCCTCGGTCGCGAGCGTCCACAGGTGGAAGGTCGCGTCGCTGGCGTGGCCGAACGGCAGGTTGCCGGTCCAGGTCAGCGCCCAGAGCACGGTCCAGCCGAGCTCGCCGCGGTCGCCGAGCGGGTTGAACGCGAGCGTCACGACGACCACGCCGGCGACGAGCACCACCAGCGGCGGCACGAGCCGCAGCGCGCGGCGGGCGTAGAAGTCCCGCAGCCGCGGGCCCTTCTCCAGCACGCCGGTGATCAGGTAGCCCGACAGCGCGAAGAACATCACCACGCCGACCACGCCCGCGCCGGGCGCGAGGTCGGGCAGCGCGTGGCGCAGGATCACCAGCCCGACCGCGATCCCGCGGAGCAGGTCGAGCCCGTCGATCCTCACCGGTGCGCGGCCCGGACGAGCTCGTCGAGCAGGTCCGGGTAGGAGAGGCCGGCGGCGGCGAACATCCGCGGGGCCTGCGAGTGCTCGGTCATCCCGGGCACGGTGTTGACCTCGTTGAGGACCGGTCCGGCGTCGGTGAGGAAGAAGTCGATCCGGGCCAGGCCGGCGCAGCCCAGCGCCTCGTAGGCCGTCACGGCGGCGTCCTCGAGCGCCTTGGCCTCGGCCTCGTCGACCGCGGCAGGGATCCGGAAGTCGGCGTGGCCGCCGTACTTGGCGTCGTAGTCGAAGAGCCCGTCGACGACGATCTCCAGCGCGGGCGGCACCAGCAGGCTGCCGTCGGCACGGCGCAGCACGGCGACGTCGATCTCGCGGCCGGTGACGACGTCCTCGACCAGGACCCGGTCGTCGAGCGCGAAGGCGGCGTCGAGCGCGGGCCGCAGCCCCTCGGGCCGGTCGACCAGCGTGACGCCCTGGCTCGACCCGGCGGCGACCGGCTTGACCACGACCGGGTGCGACCACGCCAGGTGCGCGGCGGTGGCGGCGGTGACCAGGCGGCCGGGTGCGGTGGCCAGGCCGACCGCCTGAGCGACGAGCTTGGTCGCCCACTTGTCCATCGCGAGCGCGCCGGGACGGATCCCGGAGCCGACGTACGGCAGGCCGGCCAGCTCGCAGAGAGCGGCGAGCGCGCCGTCCTCGCCGCGTGGACCGTGCACGACGGGGAAGACCACGTCGCACCCGCGCAGCACCTGCACGGCACCGCTGAGCCCGATCGGTCGCCCGCCCCGGTCGTGCCAGGTGCCGTCGCGGCCGATGGTGAGCGGGACGACGTCGTACAGCGCGGGGTCGAGGGCCGTCGCGACCGAGGCCGCGGAGGCCAGGGAGACGTCGTGCTCGCAGTTGTGGCCGCCGCCGATGACGGCGACCCGGGTGCGGGTCCTCATGCCAGGCTCCTCAGGTGGGGCACCGCAGCGGTCCGGCGCGCGACCCGCGCGCCCAGCCCGGTGACGATCTCGTGCTCGATGGTCCCGGCCCAGCCGGCCCACTCGGCGACGGTCGGCTCGCCGTGCGCGCCGGGGCCGAAGACGGTGACCGGCTCGCCCGCGTCGGCGCCGCAGGCGCCGAGGTCGACGACGACCTGGTCCATCGAGATCCGGCCGACGACCGGGCGCCGGGCGCCGCGGACCAGCACCTCGGCCCGGTCGGACGCGACCCGGGGCAGGCCGTCGGCGTAGCCCAGCGGCACCAGCCCCAGGTACGTCGACCCGCCGGTGCGGTGCGCGTGGCCGTAGCCGACGCTCGTCCCGCCGCGCACGCGTCGTACCTGGACGAGGGGGGCGGTCAGCGTCATCGCCGGCGCCAGCGCGGTGCTCCGGGACGGGTCGATCCCGACCAGCCCGGCGCCGACCCGGCTCATCGTGTGGTGCGTGCGCGGGTCGGTGAGCGTCGCGGCGGTCGCGGCGAGGTGGCGCTGCCGCGGGCGCAGGCCGGCGGCACGGGCGACCTCGACGGCCCACGCGAAGCGGTTGCGGCCCAGCGCGTTGCACGCGTCGGCCGGGTCGTCGGCGCAGCCCAGGTGGCCCATCACTCCCACCACCTCGACCGCGCCGCACAGCTCGGCGCGACGGGCGATCCGGCACAGCTCGGGCCACGCGGCGGGCTCGGCGCCGTCGCGGGCCATGCCCGCGTCGACGTGCAGGTGGATCCGGGTCCGGCCCGGCGCGGCGACGACCGCACCCAGGTGGGCCGCGCTCGGGATCGCGACCTCGACGTCCTGCGCGGTGGCCGCGGCGAAGTCGGCGTCGACCGGGTTGAGCCAGCTCAGCACCGGCGCGACCAGGCCCGCCTCGCGCAGCGGCCACGCCTCGGCGAGGCTGGTGACGCCGAGCCGGGTGGCACCGTGGGCGAGCGCGGTCCGGGCGACGTCGAGAGCGCCGTGCCCGAAGCCGTCCGCCTTGACCACGGCCATCAGCTCGCCGTGGGTGCTCGCGGCGAGCCGCTCGGTGTTGCGGGCGACGGCGGTCAGGTCGACGCTCAGTTGCGGACCCGCCACCACGGCCGGCCCGCTCGTCCGGGTCTGCACGGCCAGTCCGCCGTTCATGCCGCCACCGCCGCGGACAGCGGCCCGTAGAGCGCCTGCGGGGCTCCGGTGGTCAGCGCCCAGTAGCGGTCGCCGTAGCTCCAGTGCCACCACTCGGTCGGGTAGTTGACCAGCTCCTGCTCCTCCAGCACGTCGGCCAGCAGCGCGCGGTGCGCGCGGGCGTCCGGGCCGATCCCGGCCGCGGCGAACCAGCAGCGGCCGTCGCTCTGCTCGGGGGTCGCGTCGATCGCCGTACCGAGGTCGAGCTCGTCGCCGAGCACGTCGACCAGCGTCAGGTCGACCGCGGCACCGGCCACGTGCGGCGCGACCTCGACCGGCGCCACGAACCGGCTGCTCAGCCGGGCGAGCTCGACCGCGTCGATCTCGGGGTGCAGGGCGCGCAGCTCGCCGTCGTACCGGGCGATGATGGCGCGCTGCTCCGCGACCGGCCGGAACCCCTCGACCACCCGGAGCCGGACCCCGGCCGGCAGCCGCCGGTCCGCCGCGACCAGCCGCTCGGCCAGCCCGGCACGCACCAGCGCACCGGCCGGGGACAGCTCGTGCGGGAGCCGCACCAGCGGCTCGCCGTTCTCGACCACGGGCACGGCCCGCACGCGGGGATCGGACAGGAGGATCGTCATGTCTCCACGCTAGGAAGCGGGGAGGGTTCACCACCTCAGCCTGAGGTGCCGGGCGGCGGTCCTCAGGTGCCGGGCCCGTCAGTCGGTGGGACGACAGCCCTCCGTCGGGACCGGCACGGCGCGCACCTCGCCCATCGCGCTGGACGCCCGGGCGCGGCCGAGGTTCCACTCCAGCCAGTCGTCGTCCGAGCGGCTCCAGCCCGACAGCGCGCAGGCCCGCTCGGCGGCCGGCAGCTCGGAGAGGACCGGGACGGCGTCGTCGGAGAGACCGTCGAGGTAGGCCCAGTCGACGCGTCCGGTCTGCTCGTAGCGGTCGAGGTTGTGCCGGGCGATCCACGCGTCGGGGTTGGCCGCGGCGAGGCCGAGCAGGGCGACCGTGCCGCTGATCAGGGCGAAGCGGGGCAGCCAGCCCGCCTTGAGCACGAGACCGGCGGCCATCACGGCGAGCACGAGCAGGCCGAGCCAGGCCTCGAAGACGTCGACCAGCAGGCGGAGCCGGGTGAACCCGTAGGCCTCCTGGTAGACGTCCATCCGGTACAGCGCGGACGCGACGACCACGAGCGTCTCGACGCACAGAGCGCCGAGCGCGCCGCGCAGCCAGAGCCGGTCGGACGCCGTCGCGCGGGGCGCCTTGCGCGCGGCGACGGCGATGACGAGCAGGGTCAGCACGGTGGCGACGGTGAGCTGGGCGAAGCCCTGGTGGACGTACTCGGCGTAGGTCAGGCCCGTCGTCCGGCGCAGGTAGGCGTGGCCGCCGAAGACCACCGTGGCCTGGGCGACGAGGAAGACCGCGAACATCGCGACCACCACGAGCACCGGGGCGAGCCACTCGTAGCGCCGGGCGACCGGCCGCGAGCCGGGTGTCGCGCCCGTGCGCTCGCGCTCGAGTCGCGGCGGGTTGAGCGCGAGGTACGCCGCGGCGAGCACGGTGCCGCCGACGGCGACGGTGACGAAGCCGCGCAGGACGACGTTCTCGGCGCTGAGGTCGGGGACGACCGCGCCCAGCCACTCGGCGACGAGGGCGTCGGCCGAGGCGAAGAGCGCGCCGAAGACGACGAGTCCGAGGGCCGACCAGACCAGCGTGCGGACCAGGGCCGCGCCGTGGCCGAGGCCGGGCAGGGCGCCGAGGGTGCGGCCCAACCAGGGCAGTCCGCGCAGACCCGCGGCCGGCCACATCACGCCGGCCAGGAGGAAGCCGCCGAGGGTCCGGCCGCGGGTCACGCCGACGACGCACACACCGGCGCCGGTCAGGAGGCACAGCACGACGATCCACTCCGCGTCGCGGACGACGGCCGTGCCGGCGAGCAGCACGCACAGCGCCGCGCAGGTCAGCGTGAACGGGTCGCGCCGCCGCGGGCTGGCGACGAGGACGACGGCCCCCGCGCCGAGCAGCACCAGGAAGGTGCCGATGCCGAGGGCGCGCTCGGGCAGCACGAGGCCGCCGAGCAGGCCGGCGCCGAGCGCGCCGAGGAGCAGGCCGACCCGGGCCGGTACGCCGCGCTCGGGCCAGAACGTGCCGAGCAGGTCGTCGGTCACCGGCACCCCGGCCACGGGGGCGGGGACCGGGGCCGGGGCAGGCGCGGGGGCCGGGACAGGGGGCGTCGGCGCGGGCATCGCGACCTCCTGGGGTCGAGGGGTGGGGGCGAGCGGGAGGTCGACCCGCACCCGGGCACCGGTGGTGCCGGGGACGGGGTCGACGAAGCCGATGGAGCCGCCGTGCAGGTCGGTGACCCAGCGGGCGATGGCGAGACCGAGCCCGGTGCCGCCGGTCGCGGCCGACTCGGGGTGGGTGCCGAACGGCGCGAACACGCGCTCCCGCTCTGCCGCGGGGACGCCCGGCCCGGAGTCGCGGACCTCCAGCAGGTAGCGCTCGCCCTGCGGTCGCGCGGTGACCAGGACGGTGCCGTCGGCCGGGCTGTGCCGGGAGGCGTTGTCGAGCAGGTTCGCGACGAGCTGGTGCAGCCGGGCCGGGTCGGCGACGACCACCAGGTCGGGCGGGGTGACCCGGACGTCGTACTGGACGCCGCGGCCGAGCGCCTCGGCCTCGGCGACCGCGTCCGCCAGCAGCACGGCGAGCGGAACCGGCCGGGCGGCGAGGGGCGCGCGGCCGGCGTCGACCCGGGCGAGGTCGAGGAGGTCCTCGACGAGACCGCTCATCCGCTCCGCCTGGGCGAGCGCGGTGCCGAGCGCGTCGAGGTCGCGCGGACCGACGCCGTCGATGACGTTCTCGAGGACGGCGCGCAGCCCGGCCAGCGGCGTGCGCAGCTCGTGGCTGACGTTGGCGACGAGGTCCCGGCGCTGCTTGTCGACGCCGGCCAGGTCGCGGGCCATCGTGTTGAAGGCGCGGGCCAGCTCGCCGACCTCGTCGCGCGAGGTGTCGGTGACCCGGACGTCGTAGTCGCCGGTCGCCATCCGTCGCGCGGCCGCGGTCATCTGGCGCAGCGGCGAGGTCATCCCGACGGCGAGCAGCTGGGTGAGGGCGAGCGCGAGCCCGATGGTGACCGGGATGCTCAGCCAGGCCGGTACGCCGCCCGCGGTGCCGATCGCGCCGACCGCGGCGGCGAGCGTCGCGCTGGCCGCGACGAGGAGGCCGAGCTTGACCTTGATCGAGCGGACGCCGACGAGCGGCTGGGCGCTCACGGCCGGTCGCCGCCGATCTCCAGCGCGTAGCCGACCCCGTGCGCGGTGCGGACCAGGTCGGCGCCGACCTTGGCCCGCAGGCCCTTGACGTGGCTGTCGACGGTGCGGGTCCCGGTCGCGCCGTCCCAGCCCCAGACCTCGGCGAGCAGCTTCTCCCGGGTCACCACCGCGCCCGGGGTCGCGGCCAGGCACAGCAGCAGGTCGAACTCGGTGGGCGTCAGCCGCACCTCGTCCTCGCCGCGCCACACCCGCCGGGCCGGTGCGTCGACCCGCAGGTCACCGAGCTCGAGGGCGCGCCGCCCGGCCAGCTCGGCCGCGCGGTCCACCCGGCGCAGCAGGGCGGACACCCGGGCGACCACCTCGCGCATCCGGAAGGGCTTGGTCAGGTAGTCGTCGGCGCCGACCCCGAGCCCGACCAGCACGTCGGCCTCGTCGGCGCGGGCGGTGAGCATGAGCACCGGCACCGGGCGCTCGGCCTGGATCCGCCGGCACACCTCGTGGCCGTCGTACCCGGGGAGCATGACGTCGAGCAGCACCACGTCGGGCGCGTGCTCGGCGTGCGCGGCGACGGCACCCGGCCCGTCCCAGGCGCGGACGACGTCGTACCCCTCGGCGTCGAGGCGGTCGGCCAGCGCCTGGTTGATGACCGGGTCGTCCTCGACGACGAGGACCGTCCGACGGCGCGCGCTCTCCATGCTCCGAGGCTACGAGCGTGGCGGGCCGGGAAGCGGGGACGACGTGTGGAGGTTCTGTGCAGATCGCCGACGGCGCCGCGTCAGCGGTAGGTCACGCGGCGCACCAGCACCTCGAACGGCCCGCGCCGCCCCCGCCGGGCCAGCCCGTCGGCGAGCACCACGGACCCCGCCCAGACCGCGGTCGCCAGCAGCGCCGTCGTGGCGACGGTGAGCCGCCCGGAGAGGTCGAGCAGGAAGGGCGTGAACACGATCGCCCACGCCACCGACTGCAGCAGGTAGCAGGTCATCGAGCGCTGCCCGGCCGCCGCCAGCGCGCCGACCACGCGACCCGGCGACCCGCCCCGCCTCTCGAGCCGCTGGGCCAGGAGCGTGACGAGCGCGGCGTACCCCAGGCCGCCGAGCACCCCGGTCGCGGCGTGCAGCGGCCCGATCAGGTCGAGCACGTCCTGGCCGGGCACCTCCCTGACCCCGGCCAGGACCAGCGCGACCGGCTGGGCCCCCAGCACCGCGACCGGTACGCCGACCGCGGCGATCGCCACCAGCGCCCGCCGGGTCTCCGTGGGCCGCTCGAGCAGCCGGCGACGTCCCGCCCACAGCCCGAGCAGTGCCGGGCAGGCGAAGCCGAGCGGACCCAGCAGCGCCACGATCGCGAGGCCGATCGGGCGGTCGGTGAACAGCGCGGCGAGGTCCGGCGGCAGCATCGAGGAGTCGGGCCGGTCGGTGCTCACCGACGAGGAGCCCTCGGAGGGCAGCGCGTTGAGGACGAAGAACAGCGCCGCGGTCACCAGCAGCCACCGGTCGTGCCAGAACACGACCCAGGCGCCCACGAGGAGCAGCACGCCGTACATCGCGAGGATGTCGCCGACGTAGAAGAACAGGCCGTCGACGAGGCCGACGGCGATGAGCACCCCCGCGCGGCGCCAGAGCAGGTGCCGGACCTCGCGCCGGGGTCGGTCGCCCTGGCGGCGGACGATGTGCGCGACGCCGTACCCGAAGAGGAAGCCGAACATCGGGAACGCCCGGCCGTCCACGAAGGTCGAGATCACCCAGGTGACCGCGTGGTCGAGCGCGGAGCCCGCGACGGGGAACCCGCCGCGCACCGCCTCACCGGCCCCGAGGAAGTAGTGCGTGTTGGCCAGCGCGATGAACAGCAGCATCCAGCCCCGCGCCAGGTCCGGCCCGAGCGCCCGCGCCGACAGCGCGATCGGGCCCGTGGACGTGCTGGTCACGGGCCCAGTCAACCCTGCTCAGCGCTGGGAGTACGACCGCCCGGGCTGCGGCGCGCCGAGCAGCTCGCTCACGGTGACCAGGTGGTAGCCCTGGCGGCGCAGCAGCTTGATCACCTTGGGCACCGCGTCGACCGAGGTCCGGTGGATGTCGTGCATCAGGATGATCCGCCCCGGCCGGGCACCGCCGCGGACCTTGGCCACGATCGGCGGGACCGCACGGTTCTTCCAGTCGAGGGTGTCGACGCTCCACAGCACCTGGGCGAGCCCGAGGCTGCGCGCGATCCGCAGGACGCGGGCGTCGCTGGCGCCGTACGGCGGGCGGAACAGGGTGGGCTTGTGCCCGGTGACCTGCTCGACCAGGAGCTGGGCCCGGACCAGCTCGCCGCGGATCGCCCGCGGGCGCAGCGTCGTGAGCTGGCGGTGGTCCCAGGTGTGGATGCCGATCTCGTGGCCCTGCCGGGCGACCCGGGCGAGCGTCTCGGGATAGGTCTGCACCTGCTGGCCGAGCACGAAGAACGTCGCCGGGGCGTCCGCGCGGCGCAGCACGCGCAGCAGCCGGTTGGTGTCGGTGACCGGGCCGTCGTCGAAGGTCAGCGCCACGCACTTGACCTTGCGGCAGTTGACGCGGGGCTTGTCCGTGCCGCCGGTCGCGCCACCGGTGGCGCCGTCGGTGGCGCCGTCGGTGGCCGGCGGGGTGGCCGGGTCCGTCGGGTCCGTGGGCGCCGTGGTCTCGGGGGACGGCGGGACGCTCGGCAGGTCGTCGCCCAGCGGCGGCTGGTCGATGGCCGCCTGGCGCGCCCGCTCACCGAAGGGCGAGAGCAGCGCCGCCGTGGCGGCCTCGTCGAGCACGACCGCGACCACCCCGGCGCTGCCGGGCGCGACGTCGTACTGGGCGAAGCGGACGCGGAGCCGTCCGTCGTCGGTGAAGTCGACGTCGGGCGCACCCTGCTCCAGGCTCGACGAGACGAGCGACCGGTCGATGTCGGGGTCGTCGATCGCCGCGAGCACCGCGGTCTCGAGCGCCGCAGGACTGCGGACCAGCCCGGCGTTCGCCCGCAGCCGGCCGGAGGCCCGGTCGTACCACCAGGTCCGCCCGGCGGTCTCGCCGTTGGCCCCGGCGAACAGGTAGCTCTCCAGCCGCACGCCGACGACCTCGTCGTCGTCCGCGACCAGGCGCCACGCGATGTTGAGCTCGGGCGCGGACGTGCCGCCGTCGGTCTCGCCGTACTCGTGGGTGAACTGGTCGACCGTCGCCTTCACGTAGCGATCGAGCGCCTTGCTCAGCCGCTGCGCGTCCCGCACGTGCGGCCAGGTCGCGTGGAAACGCGGGTCGTTCGAGCTCAGCGACCGCGTCTGCACCTCGGGCTCGGCGTGCTTGCCCCGCGGTTCGGGACTGGTCGCATCGGCGTTGCACGCGGCGAGGGCCGCGACGCAGACGAGCAACCAGGGGACGACCAGGCCGGCGTTCCGGCGACGGTGGGGGGAGAGGCGCACACAGGTGAGACGCACGGCGAGGCGAAGTGGTTGCCCCGACCTGACGTGCGCGACGCCACATTCTGCGGGCTGCTCGCGGATCACTCCGCCGGCGCGCGTTTCAGGTCCCGCACCAGTCCGACGAGCGCGAGGACGAAGAGCAGGCTCGCCGCCACGAACGCGAGGACGAGGGGCGCGACGCCGATCACGAAGTCGAAGCCCCGGCCGTCGGCGTCGACGTCGAGGTAGCGGCAGCGCACCTCGGTGAGGCCGACCTGCCGGATCGTCCCCGTGCCCTCGGTGCCGATCGCGGTCGCGTTCTCCCCGCACGACCCCGCCAGCTCGATCGCCTGCATCGCGCAGAGCCCGGCGATGCCCCCGGACAGCACGAGGGCGACGAGCGGGAACCGGAGCCGGCGCCGGCTCATGCGCCCGACCACTCCGGCCGCAGCACGCTGTAGAGGTAGAGGTCGCGGAAGGCGCCGTCGCGCCACTGCGAGCCGCGCGCGGTGCCCTCGCGGGTGAAGCCGGCCTTCTCCAGCGAGCGCTGCTCGGCGTGGTTGGCGACGTCGGTCGCGGCCTCGACGCGGTGCACCGAGGTGTGCCGGAAGAAGAGGTCGACGAGGGCGACCTGGGCGGCCGTGCCGGCGCCGCGGCCGCGGGCCTCGGGGCGCAGCCAGATGCCGATCATGGGGTTGCGGGAGTCGGGCATGGGGCCCCACTGCTGCCAGATCCAGGTGACGTCGCCGAGCAGCACCCCGCCCCCGTCCCGTACGGCGAACGCCCCCGGCTCGCGCAGCACCGCCGGCGGTGGGCCCGATCGCCGGGGTCGCGGTCCGAAGTCGTCGAAGGGCGAGTCGCCGCCCGCGAGCAGGGGCAGGTCGGCCTCGGTGACGGGTTCCAGCCGGATCTCCATGCCGACGATCGTGGCACGGGGCCGGATCAGCAGCCGCCGACGACCTGGCCGACGACCTTGCGCAGGGCGCGGCGCAGCACCTGCTGCTCCTCGTCGTCGAGGACGTCGAGGACGAGCTTGCGGACGTGGGCGACGTGCGCGGGGGCGGCGGCGACCAGGACGTCGTACCCGGCGGGGGTGAGGATCGCGTGGGTGAACCGGCCGTCGCTGGGGTCGGGCTCGCGGCGGACCAGACCGCGCTTCTCGAGGCGTCTCATGAGGTGCGAGAGGCGGGAGAGCTCGGAGCCGGCGAGCAGGGCGAGGTGGCTCATCCGCATGGTGTGCCCGGGCTGGTCGGAGAGGCCGGCCAGGACGTAGTACTCCAGGAAGCTGAGGTCGGCGTCGGCCTGGAGCTGTCCACCGAGCGCGCCGGGCAGGGTGCTGAGCACCAGGTGCAGGGCCTGCCAGGTCTCCAGCTCGTCGGGAGTCAGCCAGCGCGGCTCGTCGGGCATGGTCGCAGTCTAGGCGACTTGAATGTTCAAGCCAATCGGGTCTAGGCTTCTCATGAACATTCAAGTCATCACAAGGAGAACCTCGTGAACGTCGTCGTCTGGGTCGTCACCGGCCTCCTCGCCGCCCTCTTCCTCATGGCCGGCACGATGAAGCTGGCCAAGTCCAAGGAGCAGGTCCTCGCCGACCCGCGGATGGGCTGGGCCGAGGCCTACTCGCCCGCGATGCTCAAGGTCATCGGCGGTGCCGAGGTCCTCGGCGCGCTCGGCCTGGTCCTGCCCGGCGCGCTCGGGATCGCCACGGGGCTGGTCCCCGCCGCCGCGATCGGCCTCGCCGTGATCATGGCCGGCGCGGTGCTCACCCACCTGCGCCGCAGCGAGATGCAGAGCGTCGTGATGAACGTCGTCCTGCTCGCGCTCGCCGTCTTCGTCGCCGTCGAGCGGATCGGGCCGCAGGCCTTCTGAGCCGTGCTCAGCGCCGGCTCTTGATCGACTTCATGGTCAGCCGCGAGTCGACGCGGCTGATCGCGGGGTCGCCCATGAGCCGGGTGCTGAGCCACTGCTCGTACGACTCCAGGTCGCGGGTGCGCACCCGGATGAAGTAGTCGGGCAGGCCGAACATCCGGCGGAACTCGACGACCTCGTCCATCGCCGCGGTGCGCTCCTCGAATGCCTCCACGGTGACCCGGTCCTTGGCCACGATCTCGGCGTGGATGATCACCTCGAAGCCCCGGCCCAGCGCCACGTGGTCGACGGTCGCCGTGTAGCCGGTGATGATCCCCTCGGCCTCGAGCCGGCGGACCCGGCGCAGGCAGGGGGCCGGGGTGAGGCCGACCCGGTCGGCCAGCTCCTGGTTGCTCAGGCGCCCCTCGCGCTCGAGAAGATCGATGATGGCGCGATCTAGCGAATCCACGAAACTATCTTGCGCCACCGGGCACTCGCCGAGCAATCTTCGCAATCAAAGTGCGCGGCAATTCGCCTAGCGTCGACGCCATGATCCAGCACCTCCGGACGGCGGCCCGCGACGCCGGCGGCGTGTGGGCCGGGCTCTTCGCGCTGGGCATCGGCTTCGGCGTCCTGGTCACCGAGCACGGCCTGCCGTGGTGGCTGGCGCCGGTCATCTCGGGAGTGGTGTTCGCGGGCTCCGCGGAGTTCGTGCTCGTCGGCCTGATCGCCGTCGCCGCCCCCATCGCCACGGTCGCCCTGACCACCTTCCTGGTCAACAGCCGGCACCTGTTCTACGGCCTCTCCTTCCCGCTCGACCGGGTCGAGGGCCGCGCGGCCAAGGCCTACAGCGTCTTCGCGCTCTGCGACGAGGCGTTCGCGATCCTCACCGCACGCGGGGGCCGCGAGCTGACCGCGGGCCGGGCCGTGGCCACCCAGCTCGGCATCCACCTGTCGTGGGTGAGCGGCGCGGCCGCCGGCGCCCTGGCCGGGTCGGCCTTCCTGCACGGCCTGCAGGGCGTGGACTTCGTGCTCACCGCGCTCTTCGTCGTCCTCGCCCTCGACGCCTACCGGGCCGACCCTGACCGGCTCGCCCTCGGTACGGCGCTCGGCGCCGCCGGGCTCGCCTGGGCGATCGCCCCCGGCTCGATGCTCCTGGTCGCCCTCAGCGGCTACACCGCCGTGCTCGTCGTCCGGCACTGGTGCGCACCGCGGGCGGTCGAGCATGCCTGAGCCCGGGTACGTCGCCGGGGCCCTGGCCGCCGCGGTCGCGGTCACCGTCGCCCTGCGCGCGCTCCCCTTCGTCGCCAAGGCCGCGGTCAAGGACTCTCCCCTGCTCGCCGACCTCGGTCGCTGGATGCCGCTCGGCGCGGTCACCGTGCTCGCCGTCTACGGCGTCAGCCGGATCGACCTGACCGGCCCCGACCGCGGCGCCGGCGGGCTGCTCGGCGTCGCGGTCACCATCGCGGTGCACCTGTGGCGGCGCAACCTCCTGCTCAGCATCGTCGCCGGGACGACGGTGTGCGTGGCGGTCAGCTCCCTGCTCTGAGCCTTCACCCGCGCTTCATCCGCCCGGACCTACGGTCGGACCATGACCGCGCTGATGGAGCACCTGCTGGCCCTGCCGGCCTGGCTGGCGTTGCTGGCCGTGTTCCTGCTGCCCGCGCTGGAGTCGTCGGTCTTCCTCGGCTTCGTGATCCCCGGCGAGCTCGCGCTGCTGCTCGGCGGGGTGGTCGCCGGGCAGGGTCACCTGGCGCTCGGCGCCGTGCTCGCCGCGGGGGTCGCGGGCGCGGTCGCCGGCGACGCCGTCGGCTACGTCGTCGGCCGGCGCTGGGGTCGGCGGATCCTCGACGGCACCCTGGGCCGCTTCGTCCGTGCCGAGCACCTCGACCGCGCCGAGCACGCGCTGGCCCGGCGCGGTGGCTGGACCGTCCTGCTCGGCCGGTTCACCGTCGCCCTGCGGGTGCTGGTCCCGGGCCTGGCCGGGATGGGCCGGATGCCGTACCGCCGCTTCGCGCTCTTCAACGTCCTCGGCGCCCTGCTGTGGGGCAGCCTCATGGTCGCGGCCGGCTACCTCGCCGGCGCGAGCTGGCAGCACGCCCAGCACCTGGTCACCGTCGCGGGACTCGCCGCCACCGGAGCGGTCGTCCTCGTGCTCGTGGTCCGCCACCTGCGGCGGCGGCGCACTACCGTGGGGCTGTGATGCGGGCACTGGTCGCCGAGGACGACACCCGGCTCGCGGACCTCCTCGCCGAGTCGCTGGCCGAGGCGGGCTGGCAGGTCGACGTCGTGCACGACGGGCGCTCGGCCTATGACCGGCTCCTCACCGACACCGGGTACGACGTCGCGCTGCTCGACTGGATGCTCCCCGGCCGCGACGGGGTCAGCGTCGCGCGCCAGCTGCGGAGCCTCGGCCTGACCACGCCGATCCTCATGCTCACCGCGCGCGGCGACGTCCGGGACCGGATCGAGGGGCTCGACGCGGGTGCCGACGACTACCTGCCCAAGCCGTTCGACCTCGACGAGCTGCTCGCCCGGCTGCGTGCGCTCTACCGCCGCAACAGCGTGACCGGCGCCGCGCCCGTCCAGGTCGGCGACCTCGTCGTCGACCCGGTCGCGCGTCGCGTCGTCCGGCGCGGCCAGGAGATCACGCTGTCCGCGCGGGAGTTCGACATCCTCCACCTGATGGCCTCGCGGGCCGGTCAGGTCGTCACCCGGCTGACCATCCTCGACGAGGTGTGGGACGGCGAGACCGACCTGCGCAGCAATGTCATCGACGTCCACCTGGCCGCGATCCGGGCCAAGATCGACCGCCCGTTCGACACCCAGACGATCACCACCCTGCGCGGGGTCGGCTACCGGCTCGACCCCACCCCGGCGGCCGGATGACCCCGGTCCGCGCTCGGCTCTCCCGGCTCCCGCTGCGCGTCCGGCTGGTCGCGGGCTTCTCGGCGGCGACCTTCGTGGTGCTGCTCGCCGCGGGCGCGCTCGTCTACTGGCGCGTCGACTACGCCCTCGACCGCAACCTCGACGCCGAGCTCGAGCAGGCCGCGTCCACGCTCACGCCGCTGGTCGCTGCGACCGGCGAGGTGACCAACCGGGACGCCGCCGCGGCGACCGGCGTCGCCTGGCAGGTCGTCGACGCCGACGGCCTCCTGCTCGACCGCGGTGGACCCGCGGGCACCACCCCGATGCTGTCGCGCAGCCAGCTCGCCGAGGCCGGCGCGCAGACCCGCACCTTCAACGTCGGCGACTTCGACATCCTGCCCGAGGCGGCGCGCGAGCCCTACCGGGTCCAGGTCGCCGGGACGCCGACCACGCCGTCGTACCACCTGTTGGTGGCGGTCCGCCGCGACCACCGCGACGAGGCGCTGCGCGAGCTGCTGCTCCAGCTCGTCGTCGCCGGCATCGGGACGCTGCTCATCACGGCGTTCGTGGGTGACCGGCTGGCCCGGGCGGCGCTGCGGCCCGTCGAGCGCTACCGCCAGCAGGCGGCGGCGATCGCGGCCGGCGCGACGGACCTGCGCCTCGACGTACCGCCGGGGCGCGACGACGAGGTGACCCGGCTCGGGCACACGTTCAACGACATGCTGGCCGCGCTGGAGCGGGCGCTCGACCGGGAGCGGCACTTCGTCAACGAGGCCAGCCACGAGCTGCGGACGCCGATCACGCTGCTCGCCGGGCGGATCCAGCTCGCCCGCCGCCGGCGGCGTACGCCCGACGAGCACGAGCACGTCCTGAACGAGCTCGAGATCGACGTCGCCCGGCTGGCCCGGCTCGCCGACCAGCTCCTCACGCTGGGCAGCACCGCGGCGACGAGCGCTCCGCGCGAGACCGAGCACAGCGACCTCGCCGCCGTCGCGGCGCGCATGGTCAGCCAGCGCCGCGTGGCCGACCCCGGCCGGGCCGGGGACATCGTGCTCGACCAGCTCGCCACCACGGTCCCGGTCGCGCTGGCCGACGTCGAGGCCGAGCGGATCCTCGGCAACCTCCTCGACAACGCGCTCCACCACGGCGCTGCGCCCGTCCAGGTCACCGTCGACCGGCCGGCGCCGGGGTGGGCCCGGCTCCGGGTCGCCGACGCCGGGCCGGGGATGGCGCCCGACCTGCTCGCCACCGCCACCCAGCGCTTCACCCGGGCCGCCGAGGCGCGGACCCGGCCGGGCGCCGGCCTCGGACTCGCGCTCGTAGCCGCCCTGGTCGAGCGGGCCGGCGGCGAGCTGCGGCTGTGCCACGACGGGCGGCACCATCCCTCCCCCGCGCCCGGCACCCCCGACTGCGACCACGGTCCGGAGCTGACCGTGACGGTGCTGCTGCCCGCAGGCCCCGCTCAGGCCTGACCGGCCAGCACGGCCAGCCCGTCGAGCGCCCGCTCCAGCGCGAACTCCCACGCCGCGGCCGGATCGGCGACATCGCCCATCGCGGCGCCCGCCGCCGCGCCGACCCGCTGGGCGAGCGCGAAGTCCGCCCCGACGTACGTCGCCAGCCGGGCGCCCCACGCCGGCCAGTGCGCGGCCAGCTCGCCCGCACGCGGGTCGGGCCGGGCCGACCGGGCGGCGCCCCGGACCAGGTCGAGCACGAAGGTCAGGGCCGCGTCGCAGGCCACGTCGTCGAGGCCCAGCGGGGTCAGGGCGGCGAGCTCGTGGTCGTACTTCGCGATGGTGCCCGGCCCGAGGGCGGTGCGCTGGTCGGTGACGTCGAGCAGCCAGGGGTGCCGGACGAGGAGGGCGTGGTTGGCCTCGGCCACCCGGCGCACGCGGGTGCGCCAGCCGGTCCGGCCGTAGGCGGGCAGCGGCATCCGCGCGTGCACGGTGTCGGCCATCATCACCAGCAGGTCGTCGCGGCTGTTGACGTGGGTGTAGACCGACATCGTCGACAGGCCCAGCTCCGCCGCGAGGGTGCGCACGCTGACCGCGGCCAAGCCCTCGGCGTCCGCGTCGGCGAGGGCGATCGCCGCGTCGACCACCTCGGACGTGCTCACCCGGGCCTTGGGTCCGCGGCGTCCCGCGGGCGGAGCGCCGGGGTGGTCGCGCCACAGCAGGTCGATCAGCTCGCGCGGCATCAGCAACTTCCTCCGGAACTCGGGAACCTCCCGGCCATCGTAGGCGTTCTCACTCCGTACACCGCACGATGTACGCCGTACATAGTTTAACGAGAGGACTCCTCATGAAGATCACCAGCAGCGCGATCTCCCTCAACGTCCCCGACCCGGCGGCCTCCGCCCGGTTCGCGGCCCACCTCGGCTTCACCGAGGAGATGTCCGCCGACGGCTTCATCTCGCTCGGCCACCCGAGCGCCGGCGTCAACGTGATCTTCCTGCGCACCGGGCTGGCGTCGTTCAAGCCGGCCCGGATCGCCGGGGACGCCGGTCAGGGCACGCTCCTCGCGTTCGTCGTCGACGGGCTCGACGCCGAGTTCGAGCGGATCTCCGCGGCCGGCGCCACCGTGGTCACCCCGCCGGAGACCGAGCCGTGGGGCGAGCGGTTCTGCCAGTTCTCCGACGACAACGGGATCGTCTGGCAGCTCGTGGAGTGGGTGTCCTGAGTATCCGTACGGTGCCGGAGGGTTGACCAGGGGGGCACGGTGGACCCATGCGTCCCCCCACCCCCCTGATCCTCGCCGCCCGGCTCCTCGCCGTCGCGATCATCGCCCTCTTCGGCGTCGTCCTCGCCCTTCCCCGGGGCGGGGACGGCGTCGCGATCGCCGCCACCGGGCTGCTCGCCCTGGCCCTGACGGGCCTCCTCGTCGCCGGCCACCTCAGCCGCCGGGTCGGTACGGCGCCCGCCGTGGTCACCGCGGTCGGCGGCCTCGCGGTCGCCGGCGCGGAGATGTACCTCCACAGCCTCCCGGCCGACGGCGCCGACATCCCGCTCGCCGGGGTCGGCATCCTCTTCCTCGGCGTGATCGCGCTCGTCGTCGGCGCGATCACGCTCGGCCTGGGCTCCGGCCGTCAGAAGTCCTCGTCGAACCCCACGGACCCGGTCACCCCGACCTGATAGGCCGAGACCCGGCGCTCGAAGAAGTTCGACAGCTCCTGAACGTCCTGCAGCTCCATGAACGCCAGCGGGTTGGCCGATCCGTAGATCGGCTCCAGGCCCAGCCGCTGCATCCGCCGGTCGGCGACGTGCTCCAGGTAGGCGCGCATGTCGGCGGTCGAGAGCCCGGCCACTCCCTGGCCGAGCAGGTCGTCGGCGAACTGGGCCTCGGCGTCCACGCCCTCGATGAGCATCTGCCGGATCTCGGCGGCCATCTCGTCGTCGAAGAGCTCCGGCTCCTCCTCGCGCACCGTGTCGACGACGTCGAACGCGAACGCCATGTGCATCGACTCGTCGCGGAACACCCAGTTGGTCCCCGAGGCGAGGCCGTTGAGCAGCCCGCGCGAGCGCAGGAAGTACACGTAGGCGAAGGCCCCGTAGAAGAAGAGCCCCTCGATCACCGCCGCGAAGCAGATCAGGTTGAGCAGGAACGCCCGCCGGTGCTCGCGGGTCTCGAGCTGGTCGAGCTCGAAGACCTTGTCGATCCACTTGAAGCAGAAGTCCGCCTTGTGCTTGATCGACGGGATGTTGTCGACCGCCGCGAACGCCTCGTGCCGCTCGGTCTCGTCGGGCACGTAGGTGTCGAGCAGGGTCAGGTAGAACTGCACGTGCACGGCCTCCTCGAAGAGCTGCCGGCTCAGGTAGAGCCGCCCCTCCGGGGAGTTGATGTGCTGGTAGAGGTTGAGCACCAGGTTGTTCGCCACGATCGTGTCGCCGGTCGCGAAGAAGGCGACCAGCCGCGAGACCAGGTGCCGCTCGGCGTCGGTGAGCCGGCTGAGGTCCTTGAGGTCGGAGTGGAGGTCGACCTCCTCGACGGTCCAGGTGTTCTTGATGGCGTCGCGGTAGCGCTCGTAGAAGTGCGGGTAGCGCATCGGGCGCAGGGTGAGGTTCATCCCCGGGTCGAGCAGCATCCGGGTGGTGGTGGCGGTGTGGTCGGTGGCGGTCACTGGCAGGCCTCGCAGCTCTCGGGGTTCTCGAGGGAGCAGGCGATCGCTTCCTCGTCGGCGGTCGTGGGGGTGGGCAGCACGGCGACGGTCGCCTGCTGGATGCGCGAGGCGGGTCGCGAGCGCAGGTAGTACGTCGTCTTCAGCCCGCTCTTCCAGGCGAAGGCGTACATCGACGACAGCTTGCCGATCGTCGGTGCGGCCATGAAGAGGTTGAGCGACTGCGACTGGTCGATGAAGCCCTGCCGCTCGGCGGCCATCTCGACGAGCGCCTTCTGCGGGAGCTCCCAGGCGGTGCGGTAGAGCAGCCGGACGTCGGCCGGGATCGCCGCGATCCCCTGGATCGAGCCCTCGGCGCGCTTGATCTCCTCGCGGACCTCGGCGGTCCACAGGCCGCGCGCCTTGAGCTCGCGGACGAGCGCGGAGTTCACCTGGAGGAACTCCCCCGACAGCGTCTCGCGCTTGAACAGGTTGGAGACCTGCGGCTCGATGCACTCGTAGCAGCCGGCGATCGAGGCGATCGTCGCCGTCGGCGCGATCGCGATGAGCAGCGAGTTGCGCAGGCCGTGCTCGGCGACGCGCTCCTTGAGCGCGGCCCAGCGCTCGGGCTGGGTGACGGTGGCGCCCCACAGGTCGGGGTGCAGGTCGCCACGGGCGGCCCGGGTGGCGTCGTACGCCGGGTGCGCGCCGTGGACGGCGGCGAGCTCGCAGGAGACCTCGAGCGCGGTCAGGTAGATCTCCTCGGAGATCCGGGTCGACAGCGCGCGGGCCTCCGGGGAGTCGAAGGGCAGGCCGAGCGCGAAGAAGACGTCCTGCAGCCCCATCAGGCCCAGCCCGACCGGACGCCAGCGCGGGTTGGACGCCGCCGCCTCGGGGCTCGGGTAGTAGTTGATGTCGATGACCCGGTCCAGGAAGGGCACCGCGGTGCGCACGGTCGCGCGGAGCTTGTCCCAGTCGAGGTCGCCGTCGGCGAGGTGCTGGCCGAGGTTGACCGAGCCGAGGTTGCACACGGCGGTCTCGCCGTCGGAGGAGACCTCGATGATCTCGGTGCACAGGTTCGACAGGTGCACGACCGGCTGCCGCGGCCCCGGGGTGTCGGTGGTCTGGTTGCAGAACCGGTTGGCGGCGTCCTTGAAGGTCATCCAGCCGTTGCCGGTCTGGGCGAGGGTGCGCATCATCTTGGCGTAGAGGTCGCGGGCCTTGACCTGGCGCACGTACCGGCCCTCGGCCTCGATCCGGCGGTAGGCCTCGTCGAACGCGGTGCCCCACAGGTCCGGCAGCTCCGGCGCCTCGTTCGGGTCGATGAGCGACCACGTCTCGTCGGCCTCGACCCGGCGCATGAACTCGTCGGGGATCCAGTGCGCCAGGTTGAGGTTGTGGGTCCGCCGGGCGTCCTCGCCGGTGTTGTCGCGCAGCTCGAGGAACTCCTCGACGTCGGGGTGCCACGGCTCCAGGTAGACGCATGCCGCGCCCTTGCGGCGCCCGCCCTGGTTGACCGCGGCGACCGAGGCGTCCAGCGTGCGCAGGAACGGCACGATCCCGTTGGACTGGCCGTTGGTGCCGCGGATCAGCGCGCCGCGCGAGCGGACCCGGGAGAAGCCGATGCCGATCCCGCCGGCGAACTTCGAGAGCTGGGCGACCTGGAGGTAGCGCGCGTAGATCGAGTCGAGCTCGTCGCGCGGGCTGTCGACGAGGTAGCACGACGACATCTGGGTGTGCCGGGTGCCGGAGTTGAAGAGCGTCGGGCTGCTCGGCAGGTAGGCCAGGCTCGACATCAGCCGGTAGAAGCCGATCGCCTCCTGCGGGGTGCGGGACAGGCCGCAGGCCACGCGCAGCAGGAAGTACTGCGGCGTCTCCAGCACCAGCCGGGTCGTCGGGTGCCGCAGCAGGTAGCGGTCGTAGACCGTGCGCAGGCCGAAGTACTCGAAGCGGCGGTCGGCGTCCTCGTCGATCGCGAAGTCGAGCTTGCGGGCGTTGTCCTTGACGAAGGCGGCGGTCTCGTCGCCGATCACGCCCTCGGCGTGGCCCAGCGCGACGGACTGGCTGAACGAGGCCACGCCCTGGTTGCGGACCTCCTTGTCGACGTACCCGGCGAGCAGCCGGGCCGCCAGCCGCGAGTACGCCGGCTCCTCGCCGATCAGCTCGGCCGCGGTCTGGATCGAGAGCCGGTCGAGCTCGGCGGTGGTCGCGCCGTCGTACAGGCCGCTGATGGTGCGCGTGGCGACCCGCATCGGGTCGACGTCGGGCAGGTTGGCACTGACCCGGTCGACGGCGCGGACGATCTTGGTGACGTCGACGCTCTCGGTCTCGCCGTTGCGCTTGCGCACCGTCATGGTGGTGCGGGTGGGTGACTCGGTGACGGTCACTGGCTTCTCCCCTCGGAGTCTGGCTCGCGAGGGGACGACAGCAGGGGAGGCGCCCCGTCGTCGGCAGGCGCCTGCTCAGCCGTCGGCCTTCCCACGAGGCCTCGGACCACCGCACCCGGCGGGTGCGGTGCGCTGGCAGGTCTTCGGACTCGCGGGCGTCTCCTCGAAAGGAGTCCTACTGGCCGTCGCTTCCCAGGTCGCACGTCGCGACCCAGTGCTTGTGTGACGGCGGTCGTTCCCACTCACCGCTGCGGGGCAGTCCCGGACTTCCACCGGGTTCCCTCTTGCCTCCGCGCCCCTGGGTGGGGCGAGGAACCAGCTACGAGAACCACCATATGTAGGGGTTGCTCAGATCCGTGGGACCTAGATCTGGTGTCGGCGTGTCGGGTGCCCCGGAGGTGAGATATCCCACCAAGAGCGCCCGGGCGGCGCGTGCTAGCGTCCGCATCGCCAGTCGTGCTCACGATGCAACGTGAGTCAGGGAACCCGGTGAGAGTCCGGGACTGACGCGCAGCGGTGAGGGTGACGGGCGGGGCAACACGCCACTGGTGGCGGGCAGCAGACACTCGGCTGACCGACTCCGGGAAGGCGCTCCGTCCGGTCGATCCCGAGTCCGAAGACCTGCTGGCCGTGGATCTCGAGGGTCCGCGACACACCCGCACCACAGGCTTCGCGCAAGAGCCTCGGACCCGAAAAGAGTGACCGTGACGTCGTCCCGTCGTACCCGCTTCCTGCCTGCCCTCGCCGCCGTGCCGCTCCTCCTCGCCGGGTGCGCCGGCGCTCCCGAGGCCGAGGACAAGGGCCCTGCCACCACCGCCGGCTTCCCGGTGGAGGCCAGCAGCTGCGGCTTCACCTCGACCATCACCGCGCCGCCCGAGCGCGCGGTGACCATGAACCAGGGCGCGACCGAGGTCATGCTCGCGCTCGACCTGTCCGACCGGATGGCCGGCACGGCGTACCTCGACGACGCGGTGCCGCAGAAGTGGCAGCCGGCGTACGACGAGGTGAAGGTGCTCGCCAAGGAGTACCCCGACAACGAGACCCTGCTCGCCGCGAAGCCGGACTTCGTCTACGCCTCGTACGCCAGCGCCTTCGACGCCGACAACGCCGGCGCCCAGGACGAGCTGACCAAGCTCGGCATCGGCTCGTTCCTCTCGCTCTTCGGCTGCGGCGAGAACAAGCCCAGCGCCGACGTCTCGTTCGACTCGGTGTGGGACGAGATCGAGGTCGTCGCCGACGTCTTCGGCGTCCCCGAGCGCGCCGACGCGCTGGAGAAGGAGCAGCAGGGCCAGCTCGACACCCTCGCCGCGGACAAGCCGGGCGAGGGCCTGGACGTCTTCTGGTTCGACTCCGGCGACAAGACCGCGTTCGCCGGTGCCGGTGAGGGCGGCCCGCAGCTGATCCTCGACGCCGTGGGCGCGACCAACGTCTTCGGCGACGTCGAGGGCGGCTGGGCCGACGTGAGCTGGGAGCGCGTCGTCAAGACCGATCCCGACGTGATCGTGCTGGCCGACGCGAGCTGGTCCACGGCCGACGACAAGATCGCGATGCTCGAGAAGGACCCGGTGCTCAAGAACCTGCGCGCGGTCAAGGCGAAGCGGTACGTCGTGATCCCGTTCTCGGAGTCCACGCCCGGCGTGCGGCTGGCCGACGGAGCCGTCTCCGTCGGCGCCCAGCTCGCCGACCTGCCCCCGCTGGGCTGATGCTGCAGGCGGCCCGGCCGTCCCGGCCGGCGCGCACCCGGTCGGGAACGGGCCTCGTCACGGGCGCCGCGCTCACCGTCGCCCTCGTCGCCACCGTCGTGGTGGCGGTGGGGATCGGCTCGGTGCACGTGCCCGCCGGCGACGTGGTCGACGTGGTGCTGCGCCGGATCGGCCTGCCGGTCGACGGCGTGACCCTCATCGACGACCGCATCGTCTGGCAGCTCCGGATGCCCCGCGTGGTGGGCGCCGCGGCCACCGGCGCCGGACTGGCGCTGGCCGGCGCGGTGCTGCAGTCGCTGACCCGCAACGACCTGGCGGACCCGTACCTGCTCGGCATCTCCGGCGGCGCGACCGTCGGGGCGGTGACGGTGATCGTGCTCGGCGTCAGCATCGCCGGGCTGGCCGGCAGCGCCGCGCTCGGGCTGGCCGCGTTCGTCAGCGCCCTGCTCGCCCTGGCGCTGGTGCTCGGCCTGGCCACGGGCCGCACCGGCGACCTGCCGCCGGCCCGGACCGTGCTGGCCGGGGTCGCGGTGGGCCAGCTCTGCGCGGCGTACACCTCGTTCGCGGTGATGATGAGCGGCGACCACGACGCCGCCCGGCGGGTGCTGGCCTGGACCATGGGCTCGCTCGCCGGGGTGCGCTGGCACAGCGCCGGGGTGCTCGTCGCCGTCGCGCTCGTCGCCCTCGTCGCGATCCTGCTGTACGCCGCCGACCTCGACGCCTTCGCGTTCGGGGACTCCTCGGCGGCCTCGCTCGGCGTCTCGATCCGGCGGACCCGCTGGGTGCTGCTGATCGGCACCGCGCTGCTCACCGCGTGCCTGGTCGCCTACACCGGGGCGATCGGGTTCGTCGGGCTCGTCGTGCCGCACGTCGTCCGGCTGGTGTGCGGGCCGCTGCACCGGCGGCTGCTGCCGCTGAGCGCACTGGCCGGTGCGGTGCTCATGATCTGGGCCGACACCGTCGCCCGCTCGCTGGTCGACGGCCAGGAGATCCCGATCGGCGTGGTGACCGCGGTGCTCGGGGCGCCGCTGTTCGCCTACCTCCTGCGGCGCGAGTCGAGGGCGCGATGAGGATCCACGCCGAGGGCGTCACCTGGGGCGTGCGCAGCCGCACGATCGTCCACGACATCACGCTCGACTGCCCGGCCGGCACCATCACCGGCCTGCTCGGCCCCAACGGCTCGGGCAAGACCACGCTGCTGCACGTGATGTCCGGGCTGCGCCGGCCGGGCTCCGGCACGGTCCGGCTCGGGGACGACGACGTGCACCGTCTGCCCGCCCGGGTACGCGCGCGGCGGATCGCCGTCCTGGAGCAGCACACGTCGACCTCGCTGCCGCTCACCGCACGCCAGGTCGTCGAGCTGGGCCGGATCCCGCACCGCGGCCGCTGGCCCGCGGCGCGCGACGAGGGCGCCGGCGAGGTCGCCGAGGCGATGCGGCGCAGCGGCGTCGACCACCTCGCCGACCAGGACTGGAGCACCCTGTCCGGCGGCGAGCGGCAACGCGTGCAGCTGGCCCGGGCGCTCAGCCAGGAGCCCGACGTCCTCATGCTCGACGAGCCGACCAACCACCTCGACCTGGCCCACCAGCTCGACCTGCTGGCCACGGTCCGCGCCCTCGGCCGGACCACGGTCGCCGCGCTGCACGACCTCGACCTGGCCGCCGCCTTCTGCGACCGGCTCGTCGTGCTGCGGGCGGGCCGGGTGGTCGCGGCGGGCTCGCCCGACGAGGTGCTGACCGCGGACCTGGTCCGCGACGTCTACGGCGTCGAGGCGACCGTCGGGCGCCACGACCACTCCGGCCGGCTGCACGTCGTGTGGCACGACGGGAGGGTCCGTGCCTGAGCAGAGGTCCGCCGTGGTGCTCGTCGTGATGGGCGCCGAGGGCGCCCGGCACGCACCCGAGCTCGTCGCGGTCGCCGCGGCGACGGGTGCGTCGCTCGCCTACCTCCAGCAGCGTTCGCCCAGCCTCGCCGAGGAGCTCGACCGGCTCCACGCCGACGGCGTCACCCGGGTCGAGCTGGTCGGGATCGCGCTGGGCGCGGCGACCGCCCGGTCGTGGCTGCGCCGAGTGGCCGGGCACTGGCGGCGTACCCACCCCGAGGTGGAGGTCGTCATCGAGGAACGCGCGGTCACCGGCACCGAGGCGGCGTTGACGTCCCCGGCGTGGGAGGAGGTGCCGGGCCACGCGCGCCACCTGCTGGTGTGCCGGGGACCGCGCTGCTCGGCGCGCGGCTCGGGAGCCGTGCTGGCCGCGGTGGACGACGAGCTGCGCCGTCAGGGACTCGGCGACGACGACGTGCTCGTCACCCAGACCGGGTGCCTGTTCCCGTGCAACCAGGCGCCCGTCGTGGTGGTCCACCCCGACGACGCCTGGTACGGCGGCGTGACCGCCGAGCAGGCCCGGACGATCGTCGTTGACCGCCCGGGACCCGCTGGTCCTGCTGGTCCGGCGGAGCCGGTGCGGCTCAGACGAGAACCGGCGGCTCGGTCTTCTCCCGCACCTCGTCCTCGGTGACCCCGGGGGCGAGCTCGACGAGCCGCAGCCCCTCGGGCGTGATGTCGAGGACGCACAGGTCGGTGATGATCCGCTGCACGACGCCCTTGCCGGTGTAGGGCAGGCCGCACTCCTCGACGATCTTGTAGGAGCCGTCGCGGGCGACGTGCTCCATGAGGACGACGACCTTCTTGGCGCCGTGGACCAGGTCCATCGCGCCGCCCATGCCCTTGACCATCTTGCCGGGGATCATCCAGTTGGCGATGTCGCCGCGGACCGAGACCTGCATGGCGCCGAGGATCGCGGCGTCGATCTTGCCGCCGCGGATCATGCCGAAGCTCAGGGCGGAGTCGAAGAAGCTCGCGCCCGGACGGACCGTCACGGTCTCCTTGCCGGCGTTGATGAGGTCCGCGTCGACGTCCTCGTCGGCCGGGTAGGGGCCGACGCCGAGGATGCCGTTCTCGCTCTGGAGCACGAGCTCGACGTCGTCGGGGACGTAGTTGGGCACCAGCGTCGGCAGCCCGATGCCGAGGTTGACGTAGTCGCCGTCGACCAGCTCGGCGGCGGCACGGGCCGCCATCTCCTCACGTGACCATGCCATGTCAGCGGACCGTCCTCTTCTCGATGCGCTTGTCCGCCGCCTGCTCGGGGGTGAGCGGGACGACGCGGTGCACGTAGACACCGGGCAGGTGCACCTGGTTGGGGTCGATGTCGCCGGGCTCGACGAGCTCCTCGACCTCGGCGACGGTGATCCGGCCGGCCATCGCGGCCAGCGGGTTGAAGTTGCGGGCGGAGTCGCGGAACACGAGGTTGCCGTGCCGGTCGCCCTTCCACGCGCGGATCAGGCCGAAGTCGCCGACGATCGCCTCCTCGAGGACGAACTCCTGCTCGCCGTCGCGGGTGTCGAAGGTCATCACGGGCTTCTGGGGGGACGTCTTGATGACCTCGCCCTGGTCGTCGTACTTCCAGGGCAGGCCGCCGTCGGCGACCTGGGTGCCGACGCCGGTGCGCGTGTAGAACGCCGCGATGCCCGAGCCGCCGGCCCGCATCCGCTCGGCGAGCGTGCCCTGCGGCGTGAGCTCGACCTCGAGCTCGCCGGAGAGGTACTGGCGCGCGAACTCCTTGTTCTCGCCGACGTACGACGCGACCACGCGCCGCAGCCGACCGGCCGTGAGCAGCATGCCCAGGCCCCAGTCGTCGACGCCGGCGTTGTTCGAGACCACCTCGAGGTCCTTGACGCCCGCGTCGAGGAGGGCCTGGATGAGCACCGACGGAATGCCGCAGAGCCCGAAGCCGCCGACCGTGAGGGTCGATCCGTCCGGGATGTCGGCGACCGCCTCGGCCGCCGAACCGATCACCTTGTCCATGCCCGCCAGTCAACGGGCCGGACGTCCCGCGGTCAATGAGCGAGCGCGGTTCGGCGGCGGATCTCTCGCACGCCGAGCGCTACTCGTGAGTTGCGTCCACTCAGTGAACGCCGGTCGGCTAGCCTGGTGCCGTGGACACCGGACCCAGCGTCGTCGGCCGGGTCGCTCACCTGCTCCGCGCGCTGGCCGGCCGCGAGCCCGACGGCGTCAGCACCACCTCGCTGGCCGCCGCGACCGCGCTGCCCCGCCCGACCGCGCACCGCCTGCTCAGCGCGCTGCGCGAGGAGGGCCTGGTCGAGCGCGACGAGAGCACCGGCGCCTGGCACCTGGGGCCCGAGTGCTTCCTGCTCGGCGCCGCCGCGACCAGCCGCCACGACATCACCCCGATCGCCCGCGAGACCGTGCGCCGGCTGGCCCGCGAGACCGGGGAGAGCGCGTTCTTCTCGGTGCGCCGCGGCGACGAGACGGTGTGCCTGCTGCGCGAGGACGGCAGCTTCCCCATCCGCTCGCACGTGCTGCACGAGGGCATCCGGTTCCCGCTCGGCGTCGCCTCGGCAGGGCTGGTGCTGCTGGCCTTCCTGGGCGAGCGGGAGCGGACGGCGTACCTGGCCGACGCCCACCTGGAGACGCCGTACGGCGCCGAGCACGCCCCCGCCCGGCTCGCGGCGCGGATCGCCGACACCCGGGCCACCGGGTACGCCGTGAACCCCGGCCTCATCGTGCCCGGCAGCTGGGGCCTGGGCGCGGCGGTCTTCGACGCGCACGGCGAGGCGCGCTGGGCGCTGAGCCTGACCGGGATCGAGGCCCGGCTCGCACCCCCGCGCCAGCAGGAGCTCGGCGAGCTGCTGCTGCGCGAGGCGCATGCGCTCACCGGGCGACTGGCGCCGCGACGGGGGCACCGCTGAGCCGGTCCGGGACGGTGGCAGGCTGGAGGCATGCACGACGACTCCGCGACGACCGGTGAGCGGCTCGCGACCTGGCTCGAGGGCCTCGGCCTGGGCGACCACCTGGCGGACGCCGGGCTGCCGACCTTCGAGCGCGACCTCGGCGGCGTGGTCCGCTGGCGCGACCCCGGCACCGGGCTGCCGCTGACCGCGGAGCAGCTCACCGACCTCGACCGGGTCCTGCACCAGGACGGCGAGGACCCGGCCCACGCCGTACCGCTGGCGTTGGTGCAGCTGCGCCGCCGGGCCCGGGTCCGGGCCGCGCTGCTGGCCAGCCCGGCGCACACCTACGCCAGCCTGGCCGCGGTCCGCGGCGCGACGGAGAACGCGACCCGGTTCGCGGTGCACAAGGCAGCCGAGCGGCACGCGCTGCTCGTCGTGCCGCACGACGGCGGGGTGCTCGTGCCCGCCTTCCAGCTCACCGACGCCGGTGAGCTGCGGCCCGAGCTGGGCGCGATCCTGGAGCCGCTGCTGGCGGCGGGGACGGATCCGTGGCAGGTGTGGTCCTGGCTCACCCAGCCTGCGGGACTGCTCGGGGGCGACGTCCCGCACGAGCTGGCCCGCGACGCCGACGAGGTGGACGTCGTCCGGCACGCGGCGGTGCGGCTCGCGGAGCGGGCCGGCGCCTAGGGCGTGCCCTAGCGGCGCTTCTCGAACCGGAGGTCGCCGTCGGGCAGGTCGGCGACCGCCGTCCACCCGAGCCGGCGGTAGAAGCCGGCCGCGCGGCTGGCTCCGTCGGTGGTCAGCCAGATCACCGGGTGGTGGGCGAGCAGGGCGCTCTCGGCACGCTCCATGAGCAGCCGGCCGAGACCGCGTCCCTCGTGCTCGGGGCCGACGAAGCAGGCGAACACGCACGCGTCGTCGGTGTCGACCATCGCGAAGCCGGCCGGTACGCCGGCCACCTCGGCGACCCAGAGGCACTCCGGGCCGTCGGCGATCACGGCGCCCAGCGCGTCGGCGGTGATGCCGAGCTCGGTGAGCTGCTCGCGGGAGAGGTGGTTCTCGGTGACGCTCGTGCGGATCGCGAAGATCGCGTCGAGGTCGGCGGTCGTGGCCGGCCGGACCGTCGGCGTGGCCGCCCAGCGGGGCGCGTGGTCCTTGTCGACCAGGACCGCGCGGACGCCCTCGACGAAGTCGGGGCTCGCGATCGTCGTCCGGGCGGCGTCGAGCTCGGCGGCCAGGCAGCCGGGCAGGTCACGCTCGCGACCCTCGGCGAGCAGCCGGTCGGTGAGCGCGAGGCTGGCCGGGGAGGCGGCGTCGAGAGCCGCCCGGGTCTCCTTGGCCCAGTCGCTGTCGAGCGCGTCGAGCCGATCCCGTACGCCGGCCAGGTCGGCCGCGCCGAACACCCGGTCGATGTCCGCCCGGACGGCGCTGAGCGGCCCCGGCTGGTCGAGGGCGTCGGCCGGGGCGAGCGAGCGCAGCAGCGTCTCGAGCGGGCCGTCGTGGGCGTCGATGAGCGCGGGCAGCCGGGCCAGGTCGGCCGCGGAGCAGGCGTGCGTGGCCAGGCCGAGGGCCAGGGCGTCAGCCGCACCGACCCGGGCGCCGGTCAGCCCGAGGTAGCGCCCGACCGCACCGGGCAGCCGGGGCAGGAAGTGCGTGGCGCCGACGTCGGGGAAGAAGCCGATCTTGGTCTCCGGCATGGCGAAGGACGCGTCCGGCCCGACCACGCGGAAGGGTCCGTGCACGCTCAGGCCCATCCCGCCGCCGAGGCAGAGGCCGCCGACGAGCGCCACGACGGGGACCGGGTAGGCGCCGAGGAGCGCGTTGACGGCGTACTCGGTGGTGAAGAAGCGCAGGCTCTCGTCGTGCCGCCCGGCCAGCGTGTTCTCGCGGACCCGGCGGATGTCGCCGCCCGCGCAGAACGCGCGCTCCGAGGCGCTCTCGACGGTGACCGCGCGCAGGTCCGGGTCGTGGCGCCACGCGTCGAGCGCGGCGTGGATCCGCTCGACCATGGTGAGGGTCAGCGCGTTGAGCGCCCGGGGACGGTCGAGCACGATCCGGCCGACGCGGCCGAGCCGCTCGATCCGGACTCCTTCGTCGTGGCTCACCTGATGGGCAGGCCCTGCAGCCGCTCGGCGGTGTCACCGACGCGGGTACCGCCGCCGGGGAGGGTGCCGGCCTGCCAGTCGCTGACCGTCGAGCGGGCGTCGAGGTCGACGCCCGGGTTGGCCCGGGCGTACTCGGCGACGACCCGGTCGGGGTCGACGCGCTCGCCGTTGACGATCAGCCGGCGGTAGGCGACGAGCTGTCGTACCGGGTAGGTCCGCGAGGCGTGTGCAAGATCCCGAGTCACGGGTGCCACGTTACGCCCCGCCCGCCGTCAGGGGCAGCGGTGGTCAGGAGGTGATCCGCTCCAGCTTGGTCCAGCCGGTCCAGCCGCGCTCCTCGAGCAGAGCCATCAGGCGCGGCGCCACCGGGACCAGGTCGAGGAACACCGAGTCGAGCAGCGCGACCAGGCTGTCGGGGATCGGGACGTCGTCCCAGGTCGCCTGGTCCCCCTCCTCGGCCGTCTCCAGCGTCCCCACCAGCCGGTCGGCCAGCCCCGGCAGCCGCGGGTCGTCGGGCTCCCACCCGATCGCGTCGCCGAGCTCGCGCAGCAGCTCGTCGGTCGCGGCGTCGTCGAGCTGGGCCTCCTTGAGCGCCATGAACAGCGGCATGTGCTCGGGCATCTGCGCCGCGACGAGGATCCACGCGTCGCGCTCACCGGCGATGAGCAGGTCGGAGAACCCGAGCGCGCGCATCCGGTCGAGGTAGGCGACCGCCTCGGGCGGCAGCGCCAGGTTGTCGCCCGCCGCGAGCTGGGCGATCCGCTCCCGGTGCCGCTGCCGCTCCCGGATCTCCGCCCGCAGCCGCCGATCGATGTCGGCGACCGCGGCGGCGAACTCGTCGGCGTCCGCGTCGAGCAGCTCCGCCACCCGGGCCAGCGGTACGCCGGCCTCGGCCAGCGTGCGGATCTTGATCAGCTCGGCCACCGCGCGGGCGTCGTAGCGGCGGTAGCCGGAGTGGTCCCGCTCGGGCTCCGGCAGCAGCCCCTTGGCGTGGTAGTGCCGGACGGCGCGGATGGTCACGCCGGCGTACGACGCCAGCTCGCCGATGGTCAGCACAATGGTCAGCCTGCCCGAACCCGGCTGAAGAGGCGACGTGCCCACGCGAAGCACAGCACCGCGACGAGCACGCACCACCCGATCGCCCACACCGCGTCCGAGCCCGGGTCGCCGCCAGCGAGGAAGGCGCGCAGGGTGTCGATGATCGGTGTGAACGGCTGGTGCTCGGCCACCCAGGCCAGCCCGGTCGACATCGAGTCGGTGGGCACGAAGGCGCTCGACAGGAAGGGCAGGAGCATCAGGAACATGGGGGTGTTGCTCGCCGTCTCCACGCTGCCGGCGGCCAGGCCGAGCGCCACGCAGAGCCAGGTGAGCGCGATCGCCAGCAGGGTCAGGATGCCGATCGCGCCGAGCCAGCCGGCGATCCCCGCGTCGGGGCGGTAGCCCAGGGCCACGGCGAGGCCGAGCACCACGGCGACCGCGAACGCGGTCTGGAGGACGGCCGCCCCGACGAGGCCGGTGAGGACCGAGGACTTCGCGATCGGCATGGTCCGGAAGCGGTCGATGATGCCCTCGGTGGCGTCCTTGGCGGCGTAGATCGCGATGCTGAGCGCGACCGAGGAGACGGTGATGATGAGGATCGCGGGAGCGACGTACGCCAGGTAGGCGTCGCGGCCGCCGCCGCCCGGCAGGCCGGCACCCATGGTGCCGCCGAAGACGTAGACGAAGAGCAGCAGGAACAGCACCGGCTGGGCGATGAGCATGATCGTCAGCGACGGGTAGCGCAGCATGTGCTTGAGGTTGCGGCGCAGCATGGTGCGCGAGTCGCGCACGGTGTGGGCGAGGGTGCTCATCGGACCGCCTCCTTCTCGTTCTCGTTCTCGTCGTCGGTCTCGTCGTCGGTCTGGTCGGTGCGGGCCGGGTGGCCGGTGAGGGCGAGGAAGACGTCGTCGAGGGTCTCGCCGCCGGCCTGCTCCTTGAGCTGCGCCGGAGTGCCCTCGGCGACCAGGCGGCCGCCGTCCAGGAGGCCCACGGTGTGGGCGAGCTGGTCGGCCTCCTCGAGGTACTGGGTGGTGAGCAGGATCGTGACGCCGTCGGCGACGAGCTCGCGCACGATCTGCCACAGGTCGCGGCGGCTGCGCGGGTCGAGCCCGGTCGTGGGCTCGTCGAGGAAGATCACCTGCGGGCGGCTGACCAGGGTCATCGCCAGGTCCAGGCGCCGCTTCATCCCGCCCGAGTACGTCGCCGCGCGCCGGTCCGCCGCGTCGGTCAGGCCGAACCGGGCGAGCTGCTCGTCGACCCGGGCCCGGGCGTCCGGCTCGGGCAGGTGCGCGAGATCGGCCATCAGCCGCAGGTTCTCGCGCCCGGTGAGCAGCTCGTCGATCGCCGAGAACTGACCGGTCAGGCCGATCGAGCGGCGGACCGCGTCGGCCTGGGTGCGGACATCGTGCCCGGCGACCGCGACGGTGCCCGCGTCGGGCGCCAGCAGGGTCGAGCAGATGTTGACCGTGGTGGTCTTGCCGGCCCCGTTGGGGCCGAGGAGCGCATAGACCGTGCCCGCCGGCACGGTGAGGTCGAGACCGTCGAGGACGACCTGGTCGCCGTACGTCTTGCGGAGGGCGGCGACCTCGATGGCGGGTGTCGTGAGGTTCATGAGAACAGCGTGGAAGGTTGACGCTGCGTCAAGGTCAAGCCCCGATTCTCGACGATTCCTGGGTCGCTCCGGCGTGGTTGACTCCGCGCATGACCACCGAGGACCGGACGGTGACCGAGGAGCGCCACGCGAGCTGGGCCGAGCTGTTCTTCGACCTCGTCGTCGTGGCGGGCGTCGGGACCCTCGCGCACGTCGTCCACGAGGACGTGGGCGGCCGCGGGCTGCTGCTGTACGCCGCGCTCTTCCTGACGTTCTGGCTGAGCTGGACCACGTTCATGCTCTACGGCAACGCCAGCGGCGCGCAGACCCGGACCGTGCGGCTGCTGGCCGGCATGTTCGGCCTGGCGGTGATGGCCGCGGCGACGCCCGGGGTCGCCGAGGAGGTGCTGCACCACGGCGCCGACGGTGCCGAGGGCGCCGGGATCACGATGACCAACGCCTTCGCGGTCGCCTATGTCGTCACCCGGGTGATCGGCGCGGGCTCCTGGCGCCGGGGTGCGGTCGTCGTCGACTGGCCGCTCGCCCAGCAGATCACCGGCGCGATCCCGTTCCTGGTCTCGGTGTGGGTCGACGAGCCGTGGAAGTTCGTCCTGTGGGGGCTGGGGATCGCGATCGACCTCTTCCTCCTCGTCGTCGTCTCCGGCGACGACATGATGGAGGGCGCGCAGCAGCGCATCGACGCGATGTCGCGCCGCGACCCCGAGCGGATGAGCCGGTTCGACGGCCTCGTGCCGGTGCGCTTCGAGGCCGAGCACCTCGCGGAGCGGCTCGGCCTGTTCGTGATCATCGTGCTCGGCGAGGGCGTGATCCAGAGCGTGCGGGCGGCGTCCGGCGCGACCTGGGACCGCGCCCTGCTGGGCACCGGGCTGGCCGCCTTCCTGCTGCTCGCCGGGATGTGGGGGCTCTCCGTCGTCCACGGGCACGCCGGCGTCCCGCACCTGCGACCGGGCACCGTGCCGCAGCGGCTGGCCCTCGCCCTCCACGCCGGTACGACGGCCTCTCTCGCGGCCGCGGCAGCGGCCATCGGCGCCGCCGTCGGCCACGGCGGTGAGCCGCTCGACGAGCCGCAGCGCTGGCTGCTGTGCGGGGCGGTCGCGGTCTGGTTCACGCTGGGCCTGGTCGCGAGCCTGTGCTCGCGCGGTCTCCACGTGGTCCAGCCGTTCTTCTGGCTGGTCACGGGCGTCGCCGTACCGCTGGTGATCGCGGTGCGTGGCGCGGACCTGCGCAGCTCGGCCGTGCTCTGGTACCTCGTCGCCGTCGTCGGCGCGCACCTGCTCGTCGAACGGCGGCGGCTGCGCTCAGCCGGCGGGTAGCCGCACCCGCAGGAAGCGCGGCCGGTAGCGCCGCGGGTCGTCGCGCACGACGGCGAAGTCGGTGTTGTTCTCGCTGTAGCTCACCACCACGGTGCCCGGCTCGGGCAGCAGGTCCGGGTGGGCCAGGGGCAGGTAGCGCAGGGTGCCGGTCGCGGCGTCCGACGGGATCTCGGCGACCGGCGGGGCGGCGACGAACGGGCCGGTCGGGGCCGGGGCCTCCCAGACGACGAGGTCGCGGCCGAGCACCTCGTCGCGCTTGCTGATCGCGTACCAGCGGTCGCCGTCGCGGAAGACGCTCAGCGTCTGCGAGACCCCACCCTGGCGCGGGATCAGGACGGTGGCGCGGTCCGCGTCCGGCGTCCAGGCGGTGCCGTCCCAGTACTCCCACGCCCTCGGGTCGCCGACCGACTCGGGACGGCTCCGGGCGACCCGCAGGTCGAAGCCGGTGGCGAGGGCGTCGCGATCGCGCGAGGTCGCGTAGAGATAGGCCCACCCGTCGTCCACCACCGCGGCAGCGCCCCACATCGGCCGGCTCGGGTCGACGGCGTCCGGGCCGACGTCGCGGACCGAGACCAGGTCGGGCGCCTCGCCGGGCGGGACCCGGAAGAGGGCGACCGCGGGGCCGAGGATGTCGAAGCCGAAGACGCCGGAGCCCGGCTTGGGCCGGACCCGCTGCACGCCGACGCCGACCAGGTCGTAGCCGTCGCGGGAGACCGCGGCGATCGACATCGGCCAGTACCCCACCCCGTCCGCCCGGTCCGGTACGACGGCGCCCCGGTCGCGCGGCAGCACCACCTGACCGCACCCGGGCGAGAAGAGCAGCATCGAGTTGTGCACGAACTGCTGCCCGTCGAAGTCCGGCCCGCGCAGGGTGTCACCGAAGACGAACATGCCGCGGCCGTCCTGGAGCCGGACGCTCGCGCCGACGTCCCCGCCCGCGAACGCGACGTCGCCGCGGGTGCGGGTGACGAACCGGTTGAGCTCGTCGATGGTGTCGAGCCCACCCGTCGGGACGCACGGCTCGAGGACCGTGGTCGACGCGGCGGGCGTGAGGGTCAGCCGGTCGGGGTCGGTATCGGCGTCGGGACCGGTGCACCCGGCGAGCAGCAGCCCGCCGGTCACCAGCGCCGCGACGGCCCGTCTGCCCATGGGAGCCATCCTGCACCGCGGAGCCATGCCCTAGGTGTACCCGGCCATCAGGTTGGTAGCAGCCGGCTGATCGGCGGCTTACCTCCGAGTGCGCTGTGGCGGCGTTCAGTGTTGTAGTGCTCGAGCCAGGGCGCAAGGGCGGCTACTCGCTCGTCGTTGCTGGCGAAGGCGCGACGGTAGGCCCACTCGGTGGTCAGGGTCCGGTTGAGGCGCTCCACCTTCCCGTTCTGCCAGGGACAGTGCGGCTTGATGAACCTCTGCTTGATGTCGTGCTCGGCGCATACGGCACGTAGCGACCATCGGTAGGCCCAGGCGTTGTCTGTCATCAGACGCTCGATCCGGGTGATGCCATGGGCTGCGAAGTAGTCGATCGCGCGCTCGAGGAACGCGGCGCAGGTCGGGCCCTTCTCGTCAGGCAGCACCTCGCTGTAGGCCAGGCGGGAGTGGTCGTCGACGAGTGAGTGAACGAAGTCGAACCCGACCTTGGTGTTGCGATCGCGCATGATCGACCCGGCTCCGCGGCCGTGAGCCTTCCAGCCGCCGCCGGCGGGGATCTTGCCGAGCTTCTTGACATCCATGTGGACCAGCTCGCCAGGCCGCTCTCGCTCGTAGCGGGTCGCGGTCTGCTTCGAGGATCGGATCACCTCGCCGGTGATCGGATCCAGCTCGCGAAGGTAGGGCACGTGGTGGCGGCGCAGGATCCGCGACACTGTGCGGGCAGGAACGCCGACCTTCGCTCCGAGGACATCGGGTCCGTCGCGATGCTCGGCACGCGCGGTGAGAACCTTCTGCTCGACCTCGTTGCTGGTCTTGGTGGGCATCGAGTGGGGGCGTGAGGAGCGGGTGGCCAGGCCGTCTTCGCCTTCGGCGGTGTAGCGGTCGATCCAGGTCTTCACGCACTTGCGGGACACGCCCATCGCCGCAGCGATGTGGGCTTGTTTCCAGCCTGCTTGGTGGCGTTGGACGATCAGGCGCCGACCGTGAACGGTCAGCCGGGCACTACCGTGGGACACGAGAACCTCCGGGTTGGAGTGGGCCTTAGACAAGCCACATCCCATTCGGAGGTTCTCGTTCGTTCAACCAGGCTCGCCGCTACCAACGTCCTGGCCGGGTACACCTAGGGCGTCCCGATGTACTCCCAGTGCCACGGCTCCGGCCGTGACCCGTGCTCACGTGCCCAGCCCGGGTTGACCCAGCCGAAGCCGCCGGCGTTCTCGCTGAACCACCGGTGCTGCTCGCTGTCGAACCGCTCGACCCCGCCGCACAGGTCGACCGCGACGCCCCAGCCGTGGTTGCTGGTGCCGGGACGCGCGGCGAGCCCGGGCTTGATCGCGGCGAGGCGCTGCTGCGAGCCGAGGTCGCGGTAGGCGTCGGTCATGCAGACCTCGCTCCCGAACCGCCGCTCGTACGACGAGGCGAGGCGCGACCACGCGGCCGCGGCGTCCCCGCGGAGCAGGAAGCCGTCGGGCAGCTCGCAGAGGTCCTCCTCCGGGATCTGGCCGTTGGGGCTGTCCAGCGTCTGCGGCGTGCGACGGCAGCCCTCGAGCCAGCCGGGGACGCGGTTGGTGGTCCCGCTGGTGGCGCGGGTCGCGCTGCGGCTCAGGGTGCCGGAGAGCAGGCGCTCGTCGACGGCCCGTTCCCGCGCGCGCTCGCTCTCCCGCGCCGCGGTGCCGCCGTCGGCGGCCGCGGCCGGTCGGACCGGGTCGATCGCGGCGGTGGGCGGCGCGGAGGCACCGGTGGTGGAGAGGGTGCCGAGGACGACCGCGCCCACGGTGGCGACGCCGGCGACGATCGCGCCGGCGAGGTGAGGGCGACCGGACCGGGTGGGCGTCCGCTCGGCCTTGCGCCGGCCCGCGACGGGGCGGGGGCGCCGCTCGCGCGCGGGGGCGCGGTGCCGCGGATCCGAACCCACCCGTGAATCTCCTTGGCACCGCGACGACGAAGTACTAGAGAAGATAGTAGATCCACCCAAGGCGGCCGCCGCTACCGCTGACCGGCCGCGCCCTCGGGCGCCGGGCCGAACGCCTGCTCGCGCAGCACGTCGAGCCGGGCGAACCGGACCACGCCGACGACCAGCGCGACCACCAGGCTGGCGAGCAGGCCGAGCGAGGCGGCGCGCAGTGCCCAGGGGGTGCCGGCCGCGCCGGCGATGACGCCGGCCAGGGCGGCGCCGAGGGGGCTGCCGCCCCAGGCGATGAGCCGGGCGGTCGTGTTCACCCGCGACTGGAGGTGGTCGGGGGTGACCACCTGGCGGGTGACGATGCCGTTGACGATGAGCGAGGTCATCGCGAAGTTGAGCACCACGAGCAGCGGCAGGGCGAGGACCAGCGTCGAGGTGGCCGCGAGGGCGAGCAGGGCGACCAGCCCGACGGCATACCCGGTGACGGAGATGATGCCGACGCCCAGGCGGGCCTGCACCCGGGGCAGCGCGAGGCTGGCGACGAACGTGCCGAGCGCCCCGGCCGCGAACAGCCAGCCGAGCGCGGGTGAGTCCGCGGCGAGACCGAGCTGCTCGACGCCGACCACGACGAGCAGGCCGGATGCCGCGCCGCCGGCCAGGCTCGCGCCGGTGCCGAGCACGGTCAGCCAGCGCACGACGGGCGTGGCCCAGATGAAGCGCAGGCCGTCGGCGACCTCGCCGCGCAGCCGGCGTCCCGGGGCCGGCCCGGTGCGGTCCTCGCTGCCGGGCCAGCGGAGCCGGGCGACGACCCCCGCCACCGCCAGGTACGCCGCCCCGTCGATGCCGATCGCGAGCGCCGGCGAGGTGGTGGTGACGAGCAGGCCCGCGACGAGCGGACCGACCAGGCCGATCGCCGTACCGACGGTGACGAGGGTCGAGGTCGCCGAGGCGACCCGCTCCCGCCCGACCATCTGCGGCACCACCCCGAAGGACGCGGCGTCGGCGAACACGAAGAGCGTCGAGACCAGCGTCGCCACCGCGAGCACCTGCCCGAAGCCCAGCACGCCCAGGGCGTCGGCGAGCGGCACGGTGAGCAGCGCGAGCCCGCTCGCTGTACCGGTCACGACGAGCACCCGGCGCCGGTTCCAGCGGTCGACGAGCGCGCCGGCGGGCAGCCCCACCACCAGGTACGGCGCGGTCTCGGCCGCCGCGACCAGCGCGGTGAGCGTCGCGCTGCCGGTGAGCCGGTAGACGAGCACCGGCAGCGCGACCATGGTCAGCGCGTTGCCCGCCATCGCGACCGTCCGGGCCGCGAGGAAGCGCCGGTAGGTCGGGTCCGCGAGGGCGCTCACAGGCTGGGCGGGGGCAGCAGGAGGAGGGACTCCGGGGTCGGCGCCCGGCCGGCGACCTCGGTCCAGCGCGGCAGGCCGTAGTAGGGGAAGGCCGCCGGCGCGTTGGGGACCAGTCCGCGCGCGCAGACCCGCACCACCCGCAGCGGGGTGAGCGCGATGTCGGGGGTGGTGAGGTCGCAGACGACGACCTCGTGGCCCGCGGCGGCGAGAGCGGTGCGCAGTCCGGCCTCGGTGCCGATGGGGAGCGCGTCGAGCCCGACCGTCGTCCCGGGGGCGGTGAAGCGGGGCATCAGCGTGCGCTGGACCTCCGGGTCGAGCCAGACCTGGGCCTGGGCGCCGAGGTCACGCACGGCGGCCTGCTGGGCACCACCCGCGACGGCGAGGTAGTCGCGCTCGGGCCGGTGCGGCAGGTAGAGGCCCTCGGAGAGGATGCCGGCCTCGATCGCCGCGAACACCCAGCCGTCGGCGTCGAGGAGTCCCTGGGTGAAGACCCAGCTGTGGATCGCCTCCAGGACCGCCTTGAGCGCCGTCTCGGCGGGGTCGAGCTTGGCCGAGAAGCCGCCGGCCGCGATCCCGGTGACGGGGTCGTGGACCAGCGCCGCGACCACCGGTACGCCGAACCACGCGGGCAGCGCGACCAGGTGCACCTCCAGCCGGGAGCCCGCCAGGTGCTCGCGCAGACCCGGCACGCTCGCCGGGTCGATCCGCGGCGCGGGCAGCCCGAGGTGCCACCACAACGACAGCGCGTCGCGCTCGACGAGCTCGAGCAGGCCGCGGCGGGTCGCGTCGGCGACGTCCTGACCGGTGGCGATGCCCGCGTAGTTGACCGGGTGCAGGAAGGGCTCGCCCCGGCGGGCGCCCGTGCGCCAGTTGAGGTGGGCCCAGGACGCCGGGACCAGCACCGGGCCGTCCTCGCCGCGGCCCTCGGCCCAGGCGATCTCCAGGTCGTCGGTGAACCGCGTGAAGGGGAAGCCGGGACGGGCGTGCTGCCAGTTCGCGAAGAACCGCAGGTCCTCCGGCCCGAGCAGCCGGTGCCCCGCCGCGGCCAGGTCCCGGGCCGTGCCGCGCAGCAGCCCGTCGGGCACGTAGTTGCCGCAGTAGCGCTCGACCGCCTCGCCGATCGCGGCGATCCGGGCGCCCGCGGGGTCGCCGAAGGTGGTGCCCAGCGAGACGCGGTCGCTGGGCCAGTTGCCGTGCACCCGGGAGTCGGCGACCTCGGCGGTGATGCCGACGTACGCCGGCGGCAGGCCGGGCAGTCGCTCGACCGGGTGCAGCCCGGTCACCAGGCCGAAGTGCGGGTCGACCAGGCTGTCGACGGTCAGGGTGGCCGGTTCGGTCATGCGGTGAGCTCCAGGTGGTGGTCGGGGACGGCGCCGGGTCGGCGGTGCGACCGGGCGTAGCGGGGGAAGTCGTCGGGGCTCAGGCGCAGCGCCAGGCCGGGGCGCTCGCCGACGGCCAGCACGACCGGGCCGAGGGTGATCCGGTCACCGCGCGCGGCGCCGTGCGCGATCTCGCGCGCGCCGCCGTCCGGGGCGCGGACGACGAGCGACGCGCACCACTGCTCGTCCGCGGCGACCTCGGCCAGCCGGACGCTCGCCAGGGCGGGCGCTGCGGTCCGGGTGGTGCCGGCCCGGTCGAGGGTGAGCGCGCCCGTCGCGGGCCGCCCGGCGAGCAGGCCGTCGAGCCAGTCCAGGATGCGCGCCGCCCGGCGCGCTCCGGCGAGCCCGTGGTCCCACGGCCCGAGGACCAGCCGGGCCGGCCCGCCCCAGGCGGACCACAGGTCGACGGTGTCGTGCGCGAAGTAGTCGTCGGTGCCGCCGATCGCCAGCAGCGGGCAGGTGAGGCCCGCGACGAGCGCCGCCCGCGCGGCGTCCTGGCGGCGGGCGGCGAGGACGTCGGCCCAGGGCCGGCGGACGTCCTGGGCGAGCCACCACCCCAGCCGGGAGGCCAGCTGGAGGACGCCGCCCCGGGTGCGCGCTGTCTCGCCGAGACCGAGCGCGGGGACGGCGAGGACCACCCCGTCCGGTGCGGCGGTCTCGGCGAGCGTCGCCAGCGCGGCGTGCGCGCCGTACGAGGTGCCCAGCAGGACGACGGGCGCCTCCGCCCAGCCGCGGACCCAGTCCAGCAGCGCCGGCCCGTCCCCGGTGCCGGGCTCGGCGTAGGGGTGGAAGGCGCCGGGTGAGGCGTGCCGGCCCCGGACGTCCTGGACGACGAGGCCGATGCCGTGGCCGGTCCAGCCCCGCGCCTCAGCCGCGTGGGACGCCGCGCCGTAGGGCGTGCGGGCGACGAGCACGGCCCGCGGAGAGGCATCCGGCAGCCAGGTCCAGGTGGCGAGCCCGGCGACGGCGCCGTGCCACGACCTCATCGCGGCGCCGGCGGTACCGGCAGCACCGGGTGCCGCGACGTCGTCAGCGCGACGAGGTCGACGACGACCACCTCGTACGCCGGACGCTCGGCCCGCAGCAGCTCGGCCGCCACCTGCACCGCGGCGAGCTCGAGCCCGGCCCCGGCCAGGGCCGGCATCCCCGAGCGGACGCCGGCACCGGACCGCCGCGCGACCCGCCGGTCGGTGTCGCGGTGGAGCGTCGCCGCGTGGTGCCGGGCGGCGACCTGACCGGCCGGGACGGCGGGCGGTGCGAGCAGCACCCGGTGCCCGCTCACCCAGCAGGCGGTCGCCCCGAGGTCACCGCCGTCGGGAAGGTCGTCGTGGTCCAGCGCGAGCACCAGCGTCCCGCCGGGCGAGGTGTCGGGCGCGGCGTCGGGCGAGGTGTCGGCCCCCATCCGGACCAGCGCCGCGCGCAGCGCGCCGGCCAGGACCCCCGTCCCCGTCACGCGCACGCGCCCCGGCTGCGGATCGGCCAGGCCGGCCGCGACCAGCGACGCGAGTGCGGCTCGCGCGCGGGGCGGGTGCGGCTCGCGGCCGGCGACCAGGGCGTCGACCAGGGCGTCCAGCTCGGGCGGGTCGAGGTGGACGTGGTGGTGGGTGTCGCCGGTGCGCAGCACGTGGCCGCCGGTGACGGCGTACAGCGCGACGTCGGGGCGCAGGCGGGCGGAGAGCGGGAGGTCCATGGGGCCTTCGGGTCCGGGGTCGGGCCCCGCGCAGCGACGCCGCGCGGGGACCGACCGGTGGGTCACGTCGAGCAGGCGGTCAGTCGCCCTCGGTGCCCTCGACCTCGTCGAAGGGGTTCTCGACCAGCGCGTTGCTGTGGCCGGCGCTGTGCGTCGAGAGCTGGGCGCGGTGGCTCACGGGGGTGAAGAACTCGTTCATGGGTGTCTCCTTCGTCAGGTGGCGCGACCCACGGATCGGGGCCGCGCCACGGACCGTACCGAGAATGAGAATGATTCTCAATACTATTTGCGGAGATTCTCCTCGACGGTGTCGAGCACCAGGCCGAGCGAGATGGTGCCGCGGCCGGTGGCCCACACCGGCGCCTCGACCTCGACGACCCGATCGGCCCGGACGGCGGAGAGCCCGGCCCAGACCGGGTCCGAGGCCAGCCGGTCGCTGAGCGGCTCGGCGTCCTTGGAGGCCGAGAAGGCCTGGGCGAACACCAGGTCCGGGTCGACCTTGGCGATCTGCTCGACGGCCACGCTGGCGAACGGGTCGTCGCCGGCCGGCCACGGGTAGTCGCTGACCTCGGCGAGCAGCGAGCCGACCGGCGTCTCGACCGAGTCCACGCCGAGGCTGCCCGGCTCGCCGTACATCGACAGGGTGGTCAGCTCGCTCGGCTCCTGCGCGGCGGCCTCGACCCGCGCGACGAAGGCGTCGGCCTTCTCCGTCGCGGCCTGCTCGGTGCCGGTGATCCGGCCGATGGTGCGCAGGAACTCCACCGAGTCGCGCCACGAGTGCGGGTCGACGAGGTAGAGCGGGGCGTGCGCCTCGACCGCCGTGCGCAGGCCGTCCTGGGCGCCGGCCAGACCGATGACGAGGTCGGGCGTGGCGAGCGCGATGTCCTCGACGTTCTCCTCGCCGAAGCCACCGGTGATCTCGCGCATGTCGGCACCGGGTCCGGCATAGCGCTCGTCGAGGGCGAGCGGCTCGCGGTAGGCGACCGGCGTGATCCCGACCTCGGTCAGCGCGTCGACGCAGATCATCGTCAGGCAGGCGATCCGCTCGGCCGGTCCGGACAGCCGGATCTCGGCGCCGGTGTCGTCGGTGAGCGTGATCGGCTCGGCGCCGCCGGCGGGCTCGTCGGCCTCGGACGTCCCGCCGCACGCGGCGAGCAGCGAGGCGGTCAGCAGGGCCGCCGGCACGAGGGCGGCGAGGGGGGTGGGTTTGCGCATGGATCCTCCTGTGGTGAACGATGAGTTGGAAATGATAATCATTCTTAACTCGATGAGCTGGGTGCGCCCCACCGCCGCCCTCGCCGTGGCCGGCCTCGCGACCGGCTGCTGCCTGCTGGCGGCGCTGTGCATCGGGGAGCCGATGGCCGCCCCCGGTACGGCGCTCGCCGCGCTCCTCGACCCGGCGCACCCGCTCCACGTCGCCGTCGCCGACGTCCGCCTCCCCCGCGCCCTGCTCGGGCTGGTCGCCGGCGCCGGGCTCGGCGTCTCCGGGCTGCTGCTCCAGGACGCCCTGCGCAACCCGGTCGCCGGTCCCGAGCTGCTCGGCGTCTCCTCCGGCGCGGCCGTCGTGGTCGCCACGATCGTCGTGCTCGGCCTCGCCGTGCCACTCGCGCTCCAGCCCTGGCTGGCGCTCGCCGGCGCGCTCGCCGCGGGCGCCGTCGTGCTGCTCACGATCGGGCGTACCCGCGACCCGGACCACGTGGTCCTGGTCGGTGCGGCCATGTCCGCTGCGTGCGGCGGGCTCGTGGTCGCCGTGGTCGGCCTCGGCACCCAGGGCAACGTGGTCGTGCTCTTCCGCTACCTGCTCGGCAGCCTCGCGGCCCGCGGCTGGCCGCACCTGACCACGGTCGTGCCGCTCGTCCTCGCCGGGATCGCGGTGGCCTGGCTGCTGCGCCGCCGGGTCGAGGCGCTCACCCTCGGCGACGAGGTCGCGTCCGGGCTCGGCGTACCGGTCACCCGGACCCGGGTACTGGCCGTCGGCGTCGCCGCCCTGCTCGCCGCCACCGTCGCCGCGGCCTGCGGGCCGGTCGCGTTCGTCGCGCTGCTCGCGCCCCACGTCGCCCGCCGCGCCCTCGGTACGACGAGCACCCGCCGGGTGCTCCCGCTCGTGATGCTCACCGGCGGCCTGCTGCTCGCGCTCGCGGACCTCGCCGCGCGCCGGCTGCTCTACCCGGTCGAGGTGCCGGTGGGCATCGCGACCACGCTCGTCGGCGTCCCGGCACTGCTCCTGCTCCGCCCCCGGGCGCGCCCGTGAGCCGGCCCCAGCGCGCGATCGCGGTCGTGGCCGCCGGCGCGGTGGCGGCGCTCGCGCTGGTCCTCGCGCACCTGTTCCTCGGCCGCTCCGAGCTGCCGCCGGGCGACATCGTCCGGGCGCTCACCGGACGCCCACGACTGCCGGTGCACGAGGTGATCGTGCTGCAGTACCGCCTGCCCCGCGTGCTCGTCGGCCTCGGCGCGGGCGCCCTGCTCGCCGTGTCCGGCGTGCTCGTCCAGGCCGTGGTCCGCAACCCGCTCGCCGAGCCCGCGACCACCGGCGTCGGCGCCGGGGCGGCCCTCGCGGTCACCGGCTCCCTCGTCCTCTGGCCCGGGCACGGCCTGGCCTATCCCGCAGCGATGGCGGGCGCCCTCGCCACCGGCGCCGTGCTGTACGCCGTGGGACGGCGCTCCCTCGCCGTGGCCGGCGTGCTGCTGGGCGCCGTCCTCTCCGCCGCGACCTCGCTGGTGCTCGTCGTCGACTCCGCGCCGATCGCGGTCGTGCTCCGCTGGCTCGTCGGCTCGCTCAACGCGCGGACCCCGCAGGACTGGGCTCAGCTGTGGCCGTGGCTCGCCGTGCTGCTGCCCCTGGCCTGGCTGCTGGCCTCCCGGCTCAACGTCTGGGCGCTCGGCGAGCCGGCCGCGGTCGGGCTCGGTCTGCGGACCGCCCCCTTCCTGGCGGTGGTGCTGCTGGTCGCGGTCGCCGCGGCGGCCGCGGCGATCGCCGCCGCCGGAGCCGTCGCCTTCGTCGGCCTGGTCGCGCCCCACGTCGCCCGGCTCGTGGTCGGCGCCGACCACCGGCTGCTCGTCCCGGTGGCGGCGACGCTGGGCGCGGTCCTGCTCAGCCTCGCCGACCTCGCCGCCTTCTCGGTCTCGATCTGGCTGCCCGGGCTCGACACCGACGTGGCCGGCGTCCCCGTCGGCGCCGTCACCGCGCTGCTCGGCGCCCCCGTCCTGATCAGCCTCGTCCGCAAGGAGAACCGCCGATGACCCCCACCCCACCGGTGCTCGCCGCGCGCGACCTCGCCGCCGGGCACGGCCGGCGCACCGTCGTACCAGCGCTGACGCTGGACGTCGCCCCCCGCACCGTCACCGCCCTCGTCGGCCCCAACGGCTCGGGCAAGTCGACACTGCTGATGACGCTGGCCCGGGTGCTGCCGCGCCACGGTGGCGAGGTGCTCCTCGACGGCCGGCCGATGGGGAGGCACTCTTCGCGCGAGATCGCCCGACGGCTCGGGGTGCTGCCGCAGACGGCCGTCGTACCGGTGGGGGCGACGGTGCGCGAGCTCGTCGAGCAGGGCCGCTATCCCCAGCGCGGACCGTGGGCGATGCTCCGCCCCCAGGACGACGCCCCGCTGCGTCGCGCCCTCGAGCTGACCGGCCTCACCGCGCTCGCCGAACGTCGCCTCGACACGCTGTCCGGCGGCGAGCGCCAGCGCGCCTGGATCGCGATGACCCTGGCCCAGGAGACCGGCGTGCTGCTCCTCGACGAGCCCACGACCTACCTCGACGTACGCCACCAGATCGACCTCATGCGCCTGGTCGAGCACCTCCGCGACGACCACGACATCACCGTCGTGATGGTGCTCCACGACCTCAACCAGGCCGCCCGGTACGCCGACCGGATCGTCGCCCTCCGCGACGGCCGGATCCTCGCCGACGGCCCGCCGGCCGAGGTGCTCACCAGCGCCACCCTGCAGGCGGCCTTCGACGTCGACGCCGTCGTCCTCGACGACCCGGTCAGCGGACGACCGCTCTTCGTGGCGCGATGAGGGCGCTCGTCCACGCGGTCCACGACGCCCTCAACGCGACCGCCGTACGCCGGACGCCGGACCCGGACCTGCTCCCGCCCCGCCCGTGCGCCCCCACCACCCGCGCGCTGCCCGCGCCCCGCACGCCCGGCGGCAGCCTGCAGGCGGTGCTGCACGCGCGCCGCTCGCGGTACGCGTTCGGCGCCGTCCAGCCGCCGCTCGCCGACCTCGCGGCCCTGCTCCGGCACGGGATCGGCACCGCGCCCCGCGCCGGCGGCCTGCCCTCCGTCGTCGCCTCGCTCGTGGTGCGCGGCACCGGGCCGCTCGCCCCCGGCGTCCACCGCGCCGACCTCCGGCTCCCGCTGCCCGGCCTGGTCACCGTCCGCACCGGCGACCCGACCCCCTATCTCGCGGCAAGCCTCGACCAGCCGCCGTTCGCGACCCGGGTCCCGCTCTGGATCGCGCTCGGCATCGACCTGGGCGCCACCCTCGGCCGCTACCCCGCCCGTCACTACCGGACCCTGCACCTCGACGCCGGCGCCGCGCTGCAGAACCTGCTCCTCGTCGGCACCGCGCTCGGCCTCGCCACCTGTCCCGTGATGGGCTACGACGACCGCGCCTGGGCACGGCTGCTCGACCTGCCGGACGACGTCCTGGTCGCGGGACTGGTCGCCGTCGGCTGAGCACCTCGGCGATGTCGGTGGCCACCCCCACGATGGACCCATGGCGACGATCGACGACGTGCTCGCGCTGGGCAGCGAGCTCGAGCGCTCGTACCCGGTCCACGTCCGGCGCCGGCTGAAGTTCCGGGTCGGCCAGATCGTCTACGTCGCCTTCTCGCTCGACGAGCAGGTGATGGGCTTCGCCTTCCCCAAGGAGGAGCGTGACGCCCTCGTCGCCGGCGACCCGGCCCGCTTCCAGCTGCCCTCCGAGTCCGACCTCCGCTTCCACTGGGTGCACGCCACCCTCGCCGCGCTCGACCCCGTCGAGGCGCGCGAGCTCGTCGTCGACGCCTGGCGGATGGTGGTTCCCCAGAAGCTCACCCGCGCCTACGCCCTCACCCACCCCGACGGACCAGGACCCCCCTGAGGTCACGCCGTAGGATCGCCGACGTGGAGATCCAGCACCTCGTCGACGCCGTGGCCCCCCTTCTTCGCGAGCCCGCGGCCGAGGAGGACTTCGTCTACGGACTGGCCGCCTTCCCGGCCACCGGGACCGACGTGATGATCAACGTCGACCCCGAGCTCGAGGACCGCACCGACGTCGAGGTGCCCGCCCTCGTCGACCGGGTCGCCGCCTTCCTGGCGCTGTCCCCCGAGCAGTGGGACGCGCTCGTCACCCGCACCGTCACCGAGATCGAGGAGGCGGCCGGCGAGGTCGCCGTACCGGTGGCGCTGAGGGAGGACCTCGACCTCACCTCGGTCGTCGTCTTCATCGACGCCGTGCTGCTCTCGTTCATCGCGCCGCTGCAGCTGCCCGACGGCATCGTGCGGGTCCAGCTCGACGCGGACCTGGCGTTCGAGGACATCGAGGTGCAGATCGAGGACGGCACCGAGACCGTCACGTTCGACAGCATGGACGACCTGCTCGACCACATCTCCCGCGAGGACTGAGGGCGCCCCGGCCGATGGCCCCCAGCCCCGTCCACGCGGCGCCGCCTGCTGAGCAGCGGGCGCGGGGGCGCGAGCTGCGGAGCGTGGTCGGCCGCGAGCGGCTCGCCGAGCTGGAACCGGCCGCGGACCGCGACCCGGTCGCCGTCCTGGCCGAGCAGGACCGGGGCCGGCTGTCCGCGCTGGTGCCGGTGCGCCACGAGCGGATGGCGGAGTCGCCGTTCGCCTACTTCCGCGGCGCCGCCGCGGTGATGGCCGCGGACCTCGCCACCACCCCGAGCACCGGGGTCCACGTGCAGGCCTGCGGCGACGCGCACCTGTCGAACTTCGGCGTCTTCGCGGCCCGGGACCGGTCGCTGGTCTTCGACGTGAACGACTTCGACGAGACCACGCCGGGTCCGTGGGAGTGGGACGTCAAGCGGCTCGTCACCAGCGTCGTGCTGGCCGGGCGGCAGCAGCAGATCGCCGGCCCGGACGTCGACGCGGCGGCCGAGGCGACCGCGCGGGCCTACCGGCTGGCCGTGCGGAACCTGGCCAAGAAGCCCGCGATGGCGCGCTACTACGAGCGCATCGACGCCGCGACCCTCCGCGCGTGGGGGACGTCCCTGGACGAGCGGCAGCGCCGCATCGCCGAGCAGGGCATCGCCAAGGCCCGCCGCAACACCTCCGAGCGGGCGCTGAAGAAGCTCACCGTCACCGACCGGTCCGGCGTACCGCGGATCGTCGACCAGCCGCCCCTGGTCACCCGGCTGCCCGAGCTCGACCAGAAGGTCGCGCGCTCGCTCGCCGAGGCCTACCTGCGCTCGGTCCCTCCGGACGTCGCGGGCGTCCTCCAGCTCTTCCGCTTCCAGGACGCGGCGCTCAAGGTCGTCGGCGTCGGCAGCGTCGGGACCCGCTGCCTGCTGGTGCTGATGACCGATCCGACCGGCGACCCGCTCTTCCTCCAGCTCAAGGAGGCGACGACCTCGGTGCTGGAGCGCCACGTCGGCGCCAACCCCCTGAGCACTCCCGCCGAGCGCGTGGTCGCCGGGCAGCTGATCATGCAGGCGTCGTCCGACCCCTTCCTCGGCTGGTTCACGGCGCCGGACGGCCGCTCGTACTACGTGCGCCAGTTCCGCGACATGAAGGGCTCGCTCGACCTCGGCCTGCTCGACGCCGGCGGCCTGGCCCGGTACGGCGAGCTCTGCGCGAGCACCTTGGCGCGGGCCCACTCCCAGCTCGGCGCCGCCGCGACGATCGGCGCCTACCTCGGAAAGTCCCGGGTCGCCGACCAGGCCCTGGCCGCGTTCGGGCAGCGCTACGCCGACCGGACCGAGGCGGACCACGGGGCGCTCGGCCGCTGATCGCGGGCCCCGCCCGGACGCCCGTACGGGATCTCCGCCCCGCGGACCCCCGGCGGTTGACGCGCCGCGAAGACGCGTCCGACCCTGCGAGAGCAGCGCGCGCTTCTCACTCTCGGAACCCACAGGAGACGCCCATGAGACGCCTTGCCCTCGCCGCCTTCGGCGGCCTCATCTCCCTCATCCTGATCGCGCCGTCGACCCCTCCGGCCGCGGCCGACGTGGCCGCCGGCAACCTGTTCCCCCGCGCCCTCCGCTACGGGCAGCTCGGCGACGACAACTCCATCCCGGCCGCGTTCGCGACCTCGATCCTCCAGCCGAACCGCAACCCCCTCGGCGCCAACGACTGGTCCTGCCGGCCGTCGGCGAAGCACCCGCGGCCCGTCGTCCTCGTCCAGGGGACGCTCGCCAACCCCTACGCCAACTGGAACGGCCTCTCGCCGATGATCAAGCACGAGGGCTACTGCGTCTTCGCGCTCAACTACGGCAACACGACGGGGATCCCGTTCGTCAACGCCACCGGCGACCTGATCGACAACGCCCGCGAGGTCGCCGCGTACGTCGACCGGGTGCTCGCCGCCACCGGGGCCACCCAGGTCGACCTGATCGGCCACTCCCAGGGCGGCGCGCTGGCGCGGTACTACACCAACGTCCTGGGCGGCGCCCCCAAGGTGAACCAGGTGATCGCGCTCGCGCCGTCCAACCACCCGACCACGCTGGCCGGCATCACCGAGCTCGGCAAGATGTTCCGGCTCTTCGGCCTGGCGATGGGGCTGTTCGACATCCTGCAGCTGCCGGCGCTGAAGCAGCAGGCCGACCAGTCACCGAACCCGCAGGCGCCGTTCTACCAGCAGCTCAACGACAACGGCGAGACCGTCGCGGGCGAGCGCTACACCAATGTCGTCACGCGCAACGACGAGGTCGTCACGCCGTACCGGGCGGGCTTCATCACCGCCGGGCCGGGCGCCACGGTCGACAACATCGTGCTCCAGGACAAGTGCGGGCTCGACCAGTCCGAGCACCTGAGCATCGTCTACAGCAAGAACGTCGCCCAGATCGTGCTCAACAAGCTCGACCCCAGCGACACCTACCCGCTGTTCTGCTACACCCAGGCGCCGGTCTTCGGCAACACCCAGCTGTTCGGCTAGGGCGCGCCGACGAAGGACGAGGCCGGCCACCCGCGCGCGACAAATGGGAGGTATCGCGCCGCAGTGGCCGGCCGAGTCCACCCTCGGCGACACCGGACGCGACGTCAACGCACCCGGTGGCCGGGCGCCCGAGATCCGTACGGGCGTCCGGAGGCCCGGTCCCGACGACACGACGACGGCGTGAGGTTTCGGTTGGGTCGCCAGGACCGGGCCGGACCACCTTCGGGACCACGGACCAGGGCTGTCAACGGACGGAGCGGTGACCGGGCGCAGATCCGGACGGACGTCCTAGGGCCGCCAGGTGTAGGGCGTCGTCGTGGACACCCGGACGAAGCCGTAGCGCTCCAGGATCGGGCGCGAGTACTCCGTCGAGTCGCTGTGGATCAGCGTCCGGCCGCGCCGCAGCGCGGAGCGGGCCCGGGCGGAGGTGAGCGCGCGGTAGATCCCGCGACGCCGCCACGCCGGGAGGGTCGAGCCGCCCCAGATCCCGGCGAACTCGGTGTCCGGTACCGGCTCGAGCCGGCCGGCGGAGACCATGGCGCCGTCCGCCTCGGCGACCCAGAGCTCGAGGTCGTCGCCGGCGGAGAGCCGGCTCACCAGGTCGACCGCGATCGCCTCGCCGTCGGAGGGCGGGTCACCGAACGCCCGTGCGCTCATGGCGCACATCGCGCGGACGTCCGCCTCGGTGCTGACCTGGCGGATCGTCACCCCCTCCGGCAGCGGTACGTCGACCGCGAGGCTCGCCGCCTCGCCGATCATGATCGACTCGGTCTCCTCGGCGACGAAGCCGTGCCGCGCCAGGCTCTCGGTCAACCCGGGCGCGAGGTCGTGGGCCCGGGTCTTCCACTCGACCTCGATGGTCGCGGGGTCGGCGGCGAAGTGCGCCCGCGCCTGCCCGACGAGCTCGTCGATCGCCGCGGCGTCGGCGCCGCCCAGGTCGCGGTAGGTCACGAAGCCCCGGCCCTGGGCGAACGTGACCAGGCGCAGGGGCCCGAGCACGCGCACCGCCAGCGCGCCGGCGGCCTCGGCGTCGGTGCGCAGCTGGTCGTCGTACGCGGCGAGGAGGCGGGCGGCCTCGCTCATGCGCCGGCTCCCGCGGGCGCCAGCGCCGTCGCCAGCGAGGCGAGCACGGCGGGCGCGACGCGGTAGTAGGCCCACTTGCCGCGCTGCTCCCGAGTCGCGAGGCCGGCGTCGACGAGCAGCTTCATGTGGTGCGAGACGGTGGGCTGGCTGAGCCCGACCGGCTCGGTCAGGTCGCAGATGCAGGCCTCGCCCTCGGGCGAGGCCGCGATGAGCGAGAGCAGCTTGACCCGGGTGGGGTCGCCGAGGGCCTTGAACATCCGGGCCAGGGTCGCCGCGGTCTCGTCACTGACCAGACCGCCGGTCAGCGGCGAGCAGCAGGCGGCCAGGTCGTCGGGCTGGATCACCGGAAGCGGAGTGGGCACGCACCGAGTCTGCCCGATGCATTGACATTTGTCGATGCGTCCCTAGGGTTGTCGCATCGACAACCGTCGATGCATGATGTCCCCGATCTGAGGAGCACGTGATGAGTGACCTGCCTGTCGTGGTGATCGGCGCCGGCCCGCAGGGGTTGGCCGCCGCGGCCCACCTGCGCGAGCGCGGCCTGGAGCCGTTGGTGCTGGAGTCGGGCAGCGGTCCCGGTGCGGCCGTCGCCGAGTGGGGCCACGTACGCCTGTTCTCGGCCTGGCCCGAGCTGGTCGACGCCGCGGCGGTCCGGCTGCTGGAGCCGACCGGCTGGACCGCGCCGGCCTCCGGCTACCCGACCGGCGCCCGGTGGATCGCCGACTACCTCGCCCCGCTGGCCCGGGCGCTCACCCCCCACGTCCGGTACGACGCCCGGGTGGTCGCCGTCTCGCGCAAGGGCCGCGACCGCCTGGTCGACGCCGACCGCGCGGCCCAGCCGTTCACGGTCCACGTCGTCGACGCCGCGGGCCACGAGTCGCGGCTCGAGGCGCGGGCGGTCATCGACGCCTCCGGCACCTGGCGCCGCCCGAGCCCCGCCGGCGCCGACGGCGTACCGGCGCTCGGTGAGCGGGCGGCCGCCGACCGGATCTCCTACCAGGTCCCCGACCGCGCGACCCCCGAGCGGTACGCCGGACGGCACACCGTCGTCGTCGGCGCGGGCGACTCGGCGTTCAACGCGGTCCACGAGCTCGTCCAGATCGCCGAGCAGCACCCCGGCACCCGGATCACCTGGGCCCTCCGCCGCGTCGTCAGCGCCGGCACCTTCGGCGGCGGCGCGGCCGACGAGCTGCCCGAGCGGGGCGCGCTGGGCCAACGGGCCAAGAAGGCCGTCGAGGCCGGGGTCGTCGAGCTCGTCACCGGGTTCCGCACCGCCGAGGTCCGCCACGACGACGAGGGCGCGACCCTCGTCGGCGAGGACGGGCGCGCACTCGCCGTGGCGGACAACATCGTGGTGCTGACCGGCTTCCGCCCCGACCTGTCGTTCCTCTCCGAGCTGCGCCTGGACCTCGACCCGACCCTGGAGGCGCCGCGCCGGATCGCCGCCGAGATCGACCCGAACCTCCACTCCTGCGGCTCGGTCCGGGCCACCGGCGCCGCCGACCTCGCCCAGCCCGAGCCGGACCTCTACCTGGTCGGCATGAAGTCCTACGGCCGCGCGCCGACCTTCCTCGCGCTGACCGGCTACGAGCAGGTCCGCAGCGTCGTCGCCGCGCTGGCCGGCGACCACGAGGCCGCCGCCCGCGTCGAGCTGGAGCTGCCGGACACCGGCGTGTGCGGAGGGGCCGGCGTCTTCGACGACCCCGACAGCGCCGCCGGCGCGGGCGGCGGCTGCTGCGCGCCGGCGCCCCTCGAGATCGGCCGAGCCCCTGTCGACGCCTGAGCCCGTCGACCCGACCGGACGCCGGGCGCGGGCGGCGCTGGTCGCGCTCTGCGCGACGGTGACCATCGCCTACGGCGTCCTCTACTACTCGTTCACGGTGCTCGCCCCGGCGATCACCGACGAGACCGGCTGGTCGGCGACGGCGGTCACGGCGGCGTTCTCGGCCGGCAGCCTTTCCGGGGCGCTGGCCGGCGTCCTGGCCGGGCGGATCCTGCAGCGCCGCGGCCCCCGTCTCGTCATGACCGCCGGGAGCATCCTCGGCGCCGGCGCCGCCGCGGTCATCGCGGCGGCGCCGTCGCTGCCGGTGTTCGTCGCCGGCTGGCTGCTGGCGGGGGCGGCGAGCGCGGGCACCTTCTACCCGCCCGCGTTCGCCGCGCTGACCCACTGGTTCGGCAACCGCCGGGTGCAGGCGATCACGACGCTCACGCTGGTCGCCGGCTTCTCCTCCACCGTCTTCGCGCCGCTCACCGCGCTCCTCGACGACCGGATCGGCTGGCGCGCGACCTACCTCGTCCTCGGCGCGCTGATGCTCGGCGCGACCGCGCCCGCCCACGCGCTGGCCCTGCGGCTGCCCTGGCACCCCACGCCGTACGGCGGCCCGGCGGGTCCCCGCGCGACCTCCGACCGCGACGTCCTGACCAGCCGTACGTTCCTGCTGCTCGCCACCTCGGGAGCCCTGACCTCACTGGTCATGTACGCCTCGCTGGTGCACCTGGTCCCGCTGCTCCAGAGCCGCGGCACCAGCGTCCAGCTCGCCGCGTGGGCCGTCGGCCTGAGCGGCGCCGGCCAGGTCGTCGGACGGCTGCTCTACCCCGCGCTCGTCCGCCGGATGCCCCCGAACCCCCGTGCGGTGCTGGCGATCGTCGTGCTGTCGGTGATGGTGCTCGCGCTGGGCGTCGTACCGGGGCCGGTGGCGGTGCTGCTCACGATCGCGATCGTGGCCGGTGCCGCGCGGGGGCTGTTCACCCTCGTCGGCGCGACCGTGGTCAGCGAGCACTGGGGCCCGGAGCGCTATGCCGCGCTCAACGGCGTCTACAACGCACCCCTCGGCGTCGCGGCCGCGCTGGCACCGGCGTTCGGTGCCGCCGTCGCGGCAGCGACCGGCAGTCACTCGGCGCTGTTCGTCGTCCTCGGACTGCTGGGACTGGTCGCCGCCGTGCTGGCGTCGGTCGCCGGTACGCCCAGCTCGTCGAGCAGCACCAGCACCCGGCGCTCGATCTCGTCCCGGACCGGACGGACGCCGTCGACGTCCAGGCCTGCGGGGTCGTCGAGCTTCCAGTCCTCGTAGCGCTTGCCCGGGAAGTAGGGGCACGCGTCACCGCAGCCCATCGTGACGACGACGTCGGCAGCGCGCACGATCTCGTCGGTCCACGGCTTGGGGAACTCACGGGCGATGTCGATACCGCGCTCGGCCATCGCCGCCACCGCGGCCGGATTGACCTGGTCGGCCGGCTCGGACCCACCGGAGCGCGCGATCGCCCGCCCCTCGGCGTGGTGGTTGAAGAACCCGAGCGCCATCTGCGAGCGACCGGCGTTGTGCACGCACAGGAACAGCACGACCGGGGCGCTCATCGCAGGCCCCCCGCCAGAACCCGCACCCGGCCGGCGATCTCGTCGTGGGCCCGGTCGAAGGCGGCCGCGCCCCCGGCCGCGACCGGGTCCGGTACCGACCAGTGCAGCTGGGCGGCATCGCCCAGCTCCTCGTGCGCGCGGTCGCAGACCGTGACGACCAGGTCGTCCTCGGTCAGCGCCGGAGCGAGGTCCTCGACCCGCTGCGGCCGTACGTCCGGCAGGTCGAGGTGGTGCCGGCGCGCTGCCGCGACCGCCCGCCGGTCGATGCGCTCGGCCGGATGGGTGCCCGCGGAGTCCGCCGGGACCCGGCTCGCCTGGCGCCAGAGGGCGGCGGCGAGGTGGGAGCGCGCGGCGTTGGCGGTGCACACGAACACGAGACGGGCCGGCGTCCGCAGGTGCGGCACCGCCACGGCCCCGGGCTCCGCCGCGGGCGCGACCACGTCGGGCACGAGCCGCCAGTAGCTGCGCCGCCCGTCCCCCTCGGAGCGCCGGCGCCGGATCACACCCGCCGCCTCGAGGATCTTGAGGTGGTGGGCCAGCAGGTTGGACGGCGTACCGAGCCGGGCGCTCAGCTCGGACGACGCGGCATCACCCGCGCCCAGCAGGCCGACCACGCGCAGCCGCGTCGGATCGGCGAGCGCGGCGTGGACCTCGACCCGGCGGGCCAGCTCGGCATCTTGCTCAGTGTTCATTGCCTCAAGATTGACTGAGCAATCTCCGATCGTCAAGATGGGCGCCGTGAGCACTCCCCCACCCGCACCGCTGCCCCGACGCCTCCTGGCCGAGCTCGTCGGCACCGGCCTCCTGGTCACCGTGGTCGTCGGCTCCGGCATCGCCGCGCAGAACCTGTCGCCGGATGACATCGGGCTGCAGCTCCTGGAGAACTCCCTGGCGACCGCGCTCGGGCTGGGCGTGCTCATCGTGTGGCTCGGCCCGGTCTCCGGTGCCCACCTCAACCCCGTGGTCTCCCTGGCCGACTGGTTCCTCGGCCGCCGCGACCGCACCGGGCTGTCCCTCCCCCACGTCGGCGCGTACGCCGCCGCCCAGGTCGTCGGCGGCATCGCGGGCGCCCTGCTCGCCAACGTCATGTTCGAGGTCGACCAAGGCCTCGCCACCCAGGACCGGGTCACCAGCGGCCACCTCGTCGGCGAGGTCGTCGCCACCGCCGGACTGGTCGCCCTCGTCTTCGCGCTGGTCCGCACCGGCCGCACCGCACTCGCCGCACCGGCCGTCGGCGCCTACATCGGCGCGGCCTACTGGTTCACCAGCTCGACCTCGTTCGCCAACCCCGCCGTCACCCTCGGGCGGATGTTCACCGACACCTTCGCCGGCATCGCGCCCGGCGCCGTCCCGGCCTTCGTCGGCCTGCAGCTCGCCGGCCTGCTGGTTGGGGTGGCACTCACCCTCGCGCTCTACCCCCGACCCCAGGACCCGACCATCCAGGGCTGACCCGCGCTGACTGTCAGCGGAAGGCCGCGTGCCCGGTCATCGCCTGACCGACCACCAGCGTGTGCATCTCGACCGTGCCCTCGTAGGTGAGCACCGACTCCAGGTTGTTGGCGTGCCGGATCACCGGGTACTCCAGCGAGATCCCGTTGGCGCCGAGCACCGTGCGCGCGGTCCGGCAGATCTCCAGCGCCTCGCGGACGTTGTTGAGCTTGCCGAGGCTGACCTGCTCGGGGCGCAGCGTGCCGGCGTCCTTGCGGCGGCCGAGGTGCAGGGCGAGGAGGACGCCCTTGGTGTACTCGAGGTTCATGTCGACGAGCTTCTGCTGGGTCAGCTGGAAGGCCGAGATCGGCTTGCCGAACTGGACCCGCTCGTTGGCGTACGACAGCGCCGCCTCCAGCGACGAGCGGGCCGCGCCCATCGCGCCCCAGACGATGCCGTAGCGCGCCTCGTTGAGGCACGACAGCGGTCCCTTGAGGCCGCGGACCTCCGGGAAGGCCGCCGCGTCGGGCAGCCGGACGCCGTCGAGCACGATCTCGCCGGTGACCGACGCGCGCAGCGACTGCTTGTGCTTGATCTCGGGGGCGGAGAACCCCGGCGTCGTCGTCGGTACGACGAACCCGCGCACCCCCTCGTCCGTCTGCGCCCAGACCACGGCGACGTCGGCGACCGAGGAGTTGGTGATCCACATCTTCCGGCCGTCGAGCACCCAGTCGGAGCCGTCCCGGCGGGCCCGGGTGCGCATGCTGCCCGGGTCGGAGCCGGCGTCGGGCTCGGTCAGGCCGAAGCAGCCGATCGCGTCGCCGGCGGCCATCCGGGGCAGCCACTCGGTCTTGTGCTCCTCCGAGCCCCAGCGCCAGATCGCGTACATCGCGAGCGAGCCCTGCACGGACACGAGCGAGCGGATGCCGGAGTCGCTGGCCTCCAGCTCGAGGCAGGCCAGGCCGTAGTCGGTGGCCGACATGCCGGCGCAGCCGTAGCCCTCCAGGTGCATGCCGAGCAGGCCGAGCGAGCCGAGCTCCTTGGCCAGGCCGCGCAGGTCGTCGATGGTGCCGCGCTCGAACCAGTCGGCGACGTGGGGGTCGATCCGCTCGGCGCAGAGCTGGCGGACCGACGAACGCACGGCCTTCTCGTCGTCGCTCAGCAGGTCGTCGATGCCGGCCGGGTCGAGGGGCTCGAAGGGAGGCAGGGTGGTCGAGGTGCTCATCGGGAGTTCTCCTTGCTCAGCATGCTGCGGATGTCGTCGTTGTGCTCCCCCAGCCGAGGCGGAGCGGAGTAGGTGGTCACGGGCGTCTGCGAGAACGTGATCGGGCTGCGCACCTGGCGAGGTACGCCGGCGCCCACGTCCACGGTCGGCTCCAGGCCGAGCCGCTCGGCGAGCGCGAAGCCGTCGGCGACGGTGCCGACCTTGCCGGCCGGAAGACCGGCTCCGGCCAGGCGCTCCGCCCACGCGTCGACGGTGTCCGTGGCGAGCGCGGCCTCCAGGGCGGCGACGAGGTCGGCGCGGTGGGCGACCCGGTCTGCGTTGGTCCGGAAGCGCGCGTCCTCGGCGAGCCCCGGGATGCCCAGAACCCCCACCAGACGGGCGAATTGGGCGTCATTGCCGCAGCAGACCGCAAGCGCGCCGTCGGCCGCGGCCAGCGTCTCGTAGGGCGCGATCGAGGGGTGCTGGTTGCCCATCGCGCGCGGCGCCTCCCCCGTCGTCAGGTACGCCGACGCCTGGTTCGCGAGCGAGCCGAGCAGGCTCGACAGGAGGTTCACCTCCACCCGCTGCCCGCGTCCGGTCGCGGTCCGGGCGTGCAGGGCGGCGAGGATGCCGGTGACCGCGTCCTTCGACGTCAGTACGTCGACCAGCGCGACGCCCGCCTTGGTCGGCTCCCCCGGCGGCCCGGTCACGCTCATCAGCCCGCCGACGGCCTGGACCAGGAAGTCGTAGCCCGCGAGCTCGGCCCCGCCGCCGCTGCCGAAGCCGGTGATGGACGCGTAGACCACGCCCGGGTTGGCGGCCGCGACCGCGGCGTACCCGAGGCCGTGGCGCTCGAGCGTCCCCGCCTTGAAGTTCTCGATGAGGACGTCGCAGCGCGCGGCGAGCTCACGGGCGACGGCGAGGTCGGCCGGGTCGGCGAGGTCGAGCTCGACCGACTTCTTGGAGCGGTTGGCGCACGCGAAGTACGAGCTCGACGTGTCGGTCCAGGGTGGCCCCCAGTGCCGGGTGTCGTCGCCGACGCCAGGTCGCTCGACCTTGATCACCTCCGCGCCGAGGTCGGCCAGGGTGGACGCGGCGAGGGGGCCGGCGAGTACCCGGCTGAAGTCGGCGACGAGGACGCCGTCGAGGGGGCCGGTCACGGCCGCTTCCCGTCGACGCGGCGCGGGAGGCCCCACGGGTTGGCGGCCTGCGCCTCCGGCGGGAGCCAGGCGTCGGGCGCGGACTGGTAGGCGACCGGGCGCACGAACCGCGCGAGTCCCGCGGCTCCGACCGAGGTCGCGGCCGGCGCGGAGGTCGCCGGCCAGGGGCCGCCGTGCTGCTGCGCCCAGGTGAACGCGACGCCCGTGGGCCACGCGTCGACGGCGACCCGGCCGACCTGGCCGCTGAGCAGGCTGACGACCTGCCCGGCCTGGTCGTCCTCGGCACCGCCGGTGAACACGCTCGCGGCGAGCGACGGCTGGAGCCGGCGGAGGACGGCGGCGAGGTCCGCGGTGTCGGCGTACTCGACGACGAGGACGACCGCACCGAAGGTCTCCTCCAGCAGCCGGCTCCCCGGTGCCAGCGCGGCCGCCGGGGCGGCGAGGACGGCAGCCGGTGCGGACCACCCGGCCCCCGCGGCCGGCACTTCGGCGATCACCTCGGCACCCGCCGCCACCATCGCGGCGAGGCCGGTGCGGACGCCGTCCGCGATCGCGCTGGTCAGCATCACGGGCTCCGGAGCGGCGGACCGCAGCGCGTCCGCGACTGCCTGCGCCGCGCCCGCGCCGGCCGGGGCGAGGAGGAGTCCGGGCTTGGTGCAGAACTGCCCGCTGCCGAGCGTGAACGAGCCGACGAGACCCTTCGCGACGGCCTCGATGTCCCGGACGCCGGCCGCGGTGACGACGACCGGGTTGACCGTGCCCATCTCGGCGTACACGGGGATGACGACGTCGCGCTCGTGGGCGATCCGCCACAGCGCCATCCCGCCCGCCTGCGAGCCGGTGAAGCCGACCGCCGTGATCTCCGGCGCCCGGACCAGGTCGACGCCCACCTGGTGGCCGCTGACCACCGCGAACGTGCCGCGCGGCGCGCCGGCCGCCGCGAGGGCCTCCCGCGCGATCTCGGCCTGGCGCAGCGAGAGACCGGCGTGGGCGGGATGCGCCTTGGCGACGACCGGGCAGCCGGCCGCGAGCGCCGTCGCCGTGTCGTTGCCGAGCACGCTGAACGCGAACGGGAAGTTGCTCGCCCCGAAGACCGCGACCGGACCGAGCGGCCGGTTGACCCGCACCAGCCCGGGCGTGGTCGCGGTCGGCTCGTCGACGGTGACGTCGACGTACGAGCCCTCGGCGGCGACCTCGGCGTAGAAGCGCAGCTGTCCGGCCGCGCGCGTCACCTCGCCGGTGAGCCGCTCCACGCCGAGCGCCGTCTCCAGGTCGGCCAGCCGGGCGAGCTCGTCGCGGTGGGACTCGAGGGCGTCCGCCACCGCGTGCAGCCAGGTACGGCGCTGCGCCGGGCTCGTCGCCGCCAGCACCGGCGCCGCGGCCGTCGCGGCGGCGAGGACCGCCCGCAGCTCGGCGTCCTTCGTGTCGGCGACCGTCGCGACGACGGCACCCGTGCGCGGGTCGAAGGAGGTGACGCTCATGCCAGGCTCCGCACCGCGTCGACCACCACGTCGAGCGCCTCGTCGAGCAGGTCGAACGGGATCACCAGCGGCGGCAGCAGCCGGATGACGTTGCCGAACGTGCCGCAGACCAGCGTGAGCACGCCCTCCTGGTGGCAGCGCTCGGCGATCGCCTTGGCCAGCTCGGGGGCCGGCTCGGTGGTGCCCGGCTTCACGAGCTCGATCGCGAGCATCGCGCCACGGCCGCGCACCTCGCCGACGACGCTGCCCGGCGCGACGAGCTGCTCCAGCCGGGGCCGGACCCGGTCCTCGATGGCACGGGCGCGGGCGACGAGGTCCTCGGACTCGATCACGTCAAGGGCCGCGAGCGCGGCAGCGCACGCGACCGGGTTGCCGGCGTACGTGCCGCCGAGGCCGCCGGCCGGGACCGCGTCCATCAGCTCGGCGCGGCCGGTGACCGCGGCGAGCGGCATGCCGCCGGCGAGCGCCTTGGCCGTGGTGATCAGGTCCGGGACGACGCCCTCGTGCTCGCACGCGAACATCGCGCCCGTCCGGGCGAGCCCGGTCTGGATCTCGTCGGCGACGAATACGATGCCGTGCTCGGTCGCGAACTCCCGGACCGCTGCGAGGTAGCCCGGCGGCGGCACGATGAACCCGCCCTCGCCCTGGATCGGCTCCGCCACGATCGCCGCCACGTTGGTGGCCCCGATCTGGGTCGTGACGATCTCGCGCAGCGCGGCGAACGCCTCGTCCGCGGCGCGCTCGGGACCCGACGGCCAGCGGTACGGGTACGGCGACGGCACCCGGTGGACCTCCGGCGCGAGCGGCCCGAAGCCCTGCTTGTACGGGACGTTCTTCGCCGTCATCGCCATCGTCAGGCTGGTCCGCCCGTGGTAGGCGTGGCCGAGCACGACGACCGCGCTGCGCCCGGTCGCGACGCGGGCGATCTTGATCGCGTTCTCGACCGCCTCGGCGCCGGTGCTGAACAGCGCGGTCTTCTTCGCGTGCTCGCCCGGCGTGAGCCGGTTGAGGGCCGCGGCGACGTCGACGAAGCCGTCGTACTGGGTGACGAGGAAGCAGGTGTGCGTGAACCGCTCGGCCTGCTCGGCGATCCGGTGCGCGACCTCGGGGTGCGCGGCGCCCACGCTTGTCACCGCGATGCCGGAGGCCAGGTCGATGATGTGGTTGTCGTCGACGTCGACGATGATCCCGCCGCCGGCGCGGTCGACGAAGACCGGCATCGTCGTACCGAGGCCGTCGGCGAGCTCGGCCTGGCGTCGGGTCTGGCGCTCGCGCGAGCGGGGGCCGGGGATGGCCGTCGCCAGGATCCGGCGCTGCTGCGGCATCGACATGGTGCTCCCTCCGTGGTGGACGAGAGCGACCGTAGGGCGCGCGGGGCGCAGCGTCTTGGGCGATCCTGACGAAATCGACGACGGTTCTGTCGGAATGCCGAAGATCAGCGGGTCAGACCGCGGTCCCGCAGGGCCAACCAGGTCTCGGCGGCGACGTCGGGGTCGTCGAGGTCGAGGCCCAGCACCTCGACCGCGCGGTCCACCCGGTAGCGCAGGGTGTTGCGGTGCAGCCCGAGCGCGTCCGCGGCGGCACCCCAGTGCCCGCGGTGCCGCAGGAAGGCGACCAGCGCCGCGGCCTGCTCGGCGCCCGCCTCCGCGACGAAGCGGTCGACCGCCGCGGCCACCGTCCGGGCGGCGTCGCGGCGCAGGTCGACGCTCGCGCCGGGCTCGAGCGCCTGAGCCTCCTGGACCAGCCGCGCCCGCACCACCCCGGCGCCCTCGACCGCGACCAGGTCCGAGAGCACCAGCACCGCCGACGGGTCGACCGCGTCGAGCCGGCGGCGCAGGTCGGCGACCGGACCGTGCCCGGCCGGCAGGAAGAACCACGCCGACGTCCGGTCCTCCAGGACGCCGAGCCCGCCGGGGCACCACCGCTCGACGACCTCGAGCAGCACCTCCGTGTCGCGCCCGCGGACCACGAGCACCGCGACCTCACGCGCGGGCGGCGGGCACTCGCTCACCGCCGCGAGACGGCGGGCCGCGTCGACCAGCCCGAGGTCGAGGAGCAGCGCCACGCAGCGCCGGGTCGCCGCCGTCGCCGACGCGACCTGCCGTCGGCGCACGGCGTCGAGGCTGAGCAGCGCCACCGCGGTGTGCACCACCTGGCGCTGCGCCGCGTCCATCTGGCGCCGGCCACCGGCCGCCAGGAAGCCCACCACTTGGCTGCCGACGGCGAGGGGGAAGACGACCACCACCCGTTCGCCCACCACGAACGACGCCGAGGAGTGCACGCCCGCGATCTCCAGCCGCGCGACCTCCGCGGCGAGGACCTGCAGCTCGTCGGCCGCGACGTCCGGCTGCGCCAGCGCCACCTCGCCGTCGGCATCGAGCAGCACCGCCCACCCGTCCAGCCACCGCGCCAACCGGCCCAGCACGGCGGTCGCCGGGTCGGGCGCGGTGGCGGCCTCGACCAGCGACCGGTGCGCGGTGACGACGTCGTGGAGGCGGCGCTCCGTCGTCCGGGAGCGGGCGGTCCAGTAGGCGCGGGAGACGACGAGGAAGGGCGTCGCGGCCGGGACCACGAGCAGGGGGACGCCGAGCGCCCGGCAGGCGTGGACCAGGCTCGCGGGCGCCGTACGGTGCACGGGGCCCAGGCCCAGCGCGAGGGCCGAGACCCCCGCGGCCCGCACCCGCTCGACGTACGCGGTGCAGCCGGCGTCGTCCGCGGGCAGCGCCAGTCCCGTCGTCAGCAGCAGCTCGCCCCCCGACAGGTAGGCCCCCGGCTCCAGCAGCTCGCTGATGTGGACCGCCGTCACCTCGGTGGCCGGCGCCTCGAAGCCCGCCGCGGGCACCAGGTGGTGGCCCAGCGTGGCGCACAGCGACGCGACGGTGGGGACGGGCATGGCGGACCTTCGGCGAGGGGACCGGGACGTGCCCGCAGGCTATCCGCCCCGGTCGGTCGCGCTCATCTCGACAGATACCCCTAGGGGGTATATGCTCAGGCCACCCGACCAGGAAGGGGAGCGCCGTGAGCGTGTTCCAGATCCGCGACTACCGCCGGCTGTTCAGCGCCCAGATCATCGCGCTGTTCGGCACCGGGCTGGCCACCGTCGCGCTCGGGCTGCTCGCCTACGAGCTCGCCGGCCCCGACGCCGGCGCGGTCCTCGGGACGGCGCTGACCATCAAGATGGTCGTGTACGTCGTCATCGCCCCCCTCGCCGCGGCGTACGTCGACCGGCTGCCCCGGCGCCTGTTCCTGGTCGCCCTCGACGTGGTCCGCGCCGGCGTGGTGCTCGCGCTGCCGTTCATCAGCGAGGTGTGGCACATCTACGTGCTGATCGCCGTGCTCCAGTCGGCGTCGGCGGCGTTCACCCCGACCTTCCAGGCCGTCATCCCCGACCTGGTCACCGACGAGGCCGACTACACCCGCGCCCTCTCGGCGTCCCAGGTGGCGTACACGATGGAGAGCCTGCTCAGCCCGGTCCTGGCCGCCGTCGCCCTGACGTTCCTGACGTTCAACTGGCTCTTCGTCGGCACCTCGATCGGCTTCGCGGCCTCCGCCTGGCTCGTGCTCTCGACCCGGATCCCGAACGCCCGCCCCAGCACCCACACCAACGCCTGGGACCGCGTCGCCTCCGGCACCCGCCTCTTCGCCCGCATCCCCCGCCTGCGCGGCATCCTCGCCCTGAACCTCGTCGTCGCCGCGGCCGGCGCGATCGTCGTGGTCAGCACGGTCAACTACGTGCGCGACGTCCTCGGCGGCAGCCAGGCCGCCGTCGCCTGGATGCTCGCCGCCTCCGGCACCGGCACCCTTCTCGTCGCCCTCGCCCTCCCCCGCGTCCTCGACCGGGTCGCCGACCGCGCCGTGATGATGACCGGCGCGGGCGTCCTCGTGGCCGGGGTCGTCGGCGCGGTGACCCTGACCGCGACCGACGCCACGTCCTGGCCCGCCACCGCCGTCGTCTGGGTCCTGATCGGCGGCGGCATGGCCCTCATCGTCACCCCCACCGGACGCGTCCTGCGCGGCGCCGTCGAGCCCGACGCCCTCCCCGAGGTCTTCGCCGCCCAGTTCTCGCTGTCCCACCTGGCCTGGCTGGTCACCTACCCCATCGCGGGCTGGGTCGGCACGAACGCCGGCCTCACCCCCGCCTGGTCGATCCTCGCGGTGCTCGCGGCGCTCGGCGCGGTCGCGGCGCTGGTGCTGTGGCCGCGGGTCAGTGCAGCTGCGTGCGGCCGGTCTGAGCCACCGCCGCCACCGCGCTCAGTGCCGGTACGACGGCGCGGCCAGCGGCGTCGGGTCCGGGTTGGCGAGGATCCAGGCCACGGCCGCGTCCTGCATGCTGCCGAGGTCGGGGTCCTCCGCGTGGCCGGTCCTGATCCGCCGGAGGATCGGGGCGAGCTCGTCCAGGTTCGTCACCGCACGCCCGGACGCGAGGTGGGCGCCGAGCGCGTCGGTCATCGCCCGGAAGTCGTCGGACCAGTTCACCGACCCGTTGCCCCCGATCTCGCGCGCGAGCTTGCCGGCGATCCGCAGCACCTCGCCCTGCACGATGCCGGCCGGACCGGACGACGGGACCAGGAGCGCCCACAGCTCGGCGTACTGACCGTCGACGTCCGTCGCGGTGACCTCGATGCGCGAGCGCCCGTCGTGGGTCACCCGACTCGGCACCGGCGCCACGTCGAAGAGCTCGTAGAGCCGCTGCAGCCCGGCAGCGGTCGCGGTGACGAGGTCGTTGTTGAAGTTCGAGCGGTGGAACTCGAAGTCGGTCCCGATCCGGGTCACGAGCGCGTCGACGTCCTCCGGCACGGCCGCGCCCGCTGCGAGCAGCAGCGTCACCGACTCCGCGATGGCGGCGATCTCGATGTTGCTGCACCGGACCAGCCCGGACCGCAGCGGCGTGCTCCCCTGGCCGTCGACCGGGTCCACCTCGGCTCCCGCGGCGAGGAGCAGCGCCACGTGGTGCGGCTTGGTGACCGCCGTGTGCAGCACCGTGGTCCCCGACTTGTCGCGCGCGTCGACGCCCGCCCCGAGCTCGATGAGCACCGCGATCGAGGGCCAGTACGACGCCCGGTCGTGCAAGGGCGTGCGCTCGGCAGTGAGATTCACCGCGTCCACCTCGAGCCCCTCCCCCACCAACCAGCGCGCCAGCTCGTCGGGACAGTCGGCGAAGCTGAGCGCCGTCCCCTTGCCGTAGCCGCCGCGGGCGTCGAGCTCGCACCTGTCGAAGACGGCTCTCAAGGCCGCGAGGTCGCCGGCCTTGAGAAGGTCGCCGAAGTCCTTGGGGAGCGTCTTTCGTTTCCGCGCCATGCCCCGGACCGTAACCAGCCGACGAGCAGGTGAAACCCGGCTCAGCGCCCCACCCGGCCGGTCTCGTAGGCCCACATCGCGACCTCGACCCGGTTCCGGACCCCGATCTTGGTCAGCAGGCTCGCGACATGGGTCTTGGCGGTCGTCAGGCTGATGAACAGCTCCCCGGCGATCTCGGCGTTGGTCCGCCCGACGGCGACCAGCCGGAGCACCTCCTCCTCGCGCTGGGTCAGCCGCTCCACCGGTGGCGTACGGCGCCGGGCCGGGGCCGCTGCCGCGAGGGTCTCCAGCAGCCGCCGGGTGACGTTGGGCGCGATCAGCGCGTCGCCGGCGGCCGCGGCGTGGACGGCCTGCACCAGCAGCTCGGGGCCGGCGTCCTTGAGGAGGAAGCCCCGGGCGCCGGCCCGGAGCGCGCCGTGGACGTACTCGTCCAGATCGAAGGTCGTGATCACCACGACGGCGATCGGGTCCGCGACGTCCCGCCCGGCGAGGACCTCGGTCACCTCGATGCCGTCCAGCCCGGGCATCCGGATGTCGACCAGGCAGACGTCGGGGCGGAGTCGCTGGGCCAGCGCGACGGCGGTGGTGCCGTCGGCAGCCTGGCCGACGACCTCGATGTCGGGCTGGTCGTCGAGGATCATCGCGAGGCCGGTGCGGACCAGGTCCTGGTCGTCGGCCACCAGCACGCGGATCGTCATCGTGGCACCTCCATCGGCAGCTCGGCGTCGACCGCCCACCCACCCCCGGGCAGCGGGCCGGCGCGCAGCGTACCGCCGAGGAGGTGTGCGCGCTCGGTCATCCCCAGCAGCCCGAAGCCGTGGCTGGCCGACCGCGCGGGATCGGCCTGGCCGTCGTCGGTGACGCGCAAGCGCAGGCTCCCGGCGCCCTCGACGACCTTGATCTGCACCCGGGACGCGTTGCGAGCGTGCCGCAGCGCGTTGGTCAGCGCCTCCTGCGCGATCCGGTAGCCGGCCGCGTCGACCTGGGGCCCGATCCCGGCCAGGTCGCCGGCGAGCTCGACGTCGACGACGGGGACCGGTTCGCGGCGGGCCAGCGACACCAGGTCGGCGACGCCGGGCTGGGGCGCGTAGTCCGCGGGCGCTCCGTCGCGCAGCACCCGGACCATCGCCCGCATCTCCGCGAGGGTCCGCGAGGCCTCTCCCTCGATGGCGACGAGTGCCTCCAGCGCCGCCTCGGGTCGCCTCCGGGCCAGCGTCCGGCCGGTCTGCGCCTGCACCGCGATCGCCGAGATGTGGTGGGCGACCGAGTCGTGCAGCTCGCGGGCGAGACCGACCCGCTCCTGGCTGCGGACCTGGTCGAACGCCCGGCGCCGGCTCTCCGCGCGGTAGCGGAACGCCGCGCCGCCCGCCACCGCCGCCGCCAGGACGGCGAGTCCGCCGAAGAGCTCGGCCGGACCGGTGTAGTCGCTCACCGCGCTGAACCCCGCCACCACTGCGACCACGACCAGCCCGATCGCGATCTGACGCCCCGATCCCCAACGGACCAGGGCATAGACGAGCACCAGGACGTACACCATCGTGGCCAGGCCCACCCCCGAGAGCCCGGCCAGCTGGGCCGCCACACCCAGGGCCAGGCCGGTGCCGAGGCCCACCACGACGCAGACCAACGGGTGGGTACGCCGCCACAGCAGCACCGGCGCCAGCGCGACCGCCACGATCGTCACGAGCGGGCGCCAGGTGACGTCCTCGACGAAGGTCCCCTCGAGCAGCGCCACCACCATCACCACGCCGACCAGCACCCGGTCGCGCCGCGCCGGCGGGGGCGGGTCCGCGGCGGGAGGCTCGTCCCAGAGCGAGCGCAGGGCGGTCGTGATCATCCGCCCAGCCTAGGGATCGCCGCGGGGTCGGGGATCGGCCGAAAGAACGAGGAAGGTCCGGCCTCGATGCCGATGTGACGCCCGGCCGGTCGCGGCGAGGCTTCCGGTCATGATCACCGTCGACCACCTGACCAAGAGGTATCGCGGCGCCACCGCCGTGGACGACATCTCGTTCACCGCCCGCCCGGGCCGCGTGACGGGCTTCCTCGGCCCCAACGGAGCCGGCAAGTCCACCACCATGCGGATCATGGTCGGGCTGAGCCCCGCGACCTCCGGTCATGTGGAGGTCCTCGGCGGCCGGTACGCCGACCTGCCGAACCCGGGCCGCGAGATCGGCGTCCTGCTCGACGCCTACGCCCAGCACGCCGGCCGGACCGGCCGCGAGGTGCTCACGATCGCGGCCCGCACGATGGGCCTGCCGGCCGACCGGGTGCCCGCGATGCTGCGCCGGGTGTCGCTGACGGAGCGGGAGGGCGACGGCCGGATCCGCAACTACTCCCTCGGCATGCGCCAGCGCCTCGGCATCGCGACCGCCCTCCTCGGCGACCCCGCCGTCCTGGTCCTCGACGAGCCCGCCAACGGACTCGACCCGGCCGGCATCCGCTGGATGCGCGACCTCCTGCGCGACTTCGCCGACCAGGGCGGCACCGTGCTGCTCTCCTCGCACCTCCTGCACGAGATCGAGGTCATCGCCGACGACCTGGTCGTCATCGGCAACGGCCGGATCGTCGCGCAGGGCACCAAGCAAGAGCTCCTGTCGACCGCCGGGACCGTCGTCGCGTCCGCGGACGACGCCCGCCTCGCCGCCGCCCTCGCGGACGCCGGCATCGACGCCTCCCCCTCGGCCGGAGGCGCGCTCCACACCCTGGCCGACCCGCACCGCGTCGGCCAGGTCGCCCTCGCGGCCGGCATCGCCCTGACCGAGCTGCGCGCCGCGGACAGCGCCGGCCTGGAGGAGATGTTCCTCGAGCTCACCGCGGACTCCCAGCGCGAGAGCACCGTTCCCGAAGGAGGGGCAGCAGCATGACCACCCAGACCACCTCACCCACCGTGACCACCCCCCGGCGCGCCGTACCCCCGCCGATCCCGACCCACCGGATCGTCGCCGTCGAGCTGCGCAAGATGTTCGACACCCGCTCCGGCTTCTGGCTGCTCGTCAGCATCGGCGTCCTGTCGGTCGTCGCGACCGTGGCCGCGATCGTCTTCGCCCCCGACAGCACGCTCACCTACGAGACCTTCTCCCGCGCCCTCGGCTTCCCGATGACGCTGATCCTGCCCATGATCGCGATCCTCGCCGTCACCAGCGAGTGGAGCCAGCGCAGCGGCCTGACCACGTTCACGCTGGTCCCCAGCCGCGGCCGCGTCATCGGCGCCAAGGCCCTCGCCGCCACCCTCGTCGGGATCGTCTCCATGCTCGTGGCGCTCACCATCGGCGCCGTCGGCAACGTGATCGGCTCCGCCCTCGCCGGCGTCGACACCGTGTGGAACGTCGGTCCGTCGTACGCCGCCCAGATCGTCCTGGGCAACCTGATGGGGATGGCCATCGGCTTCACCCTCGGCGTGACGCTGCGCAGCTCCGCGGCCGCGATCGTCGGCTACTTCGTGCTGTCGTTCGTGCTCTCCGGCATCCTCCTGCTGCTGGCCCAGGTGCGCGAGGGCTTCACCGACCTCCAGCCCTGGCTCGACTGGAACCAGTCCCAGGTCGTCCTGTTCGAGGGCGGGACCTCGTCGGCGCAGGAGTGGGCCCAGCTCGGGGCGACGACGACGCTGTGGATCGTCGTACCGCTGGTGGTGGGGCTGGTGCTCCTGCGCCGCTCCGAGGTCAAGTAGCCGGCGACGTCTCGACGACCTCGTGCCTCCGGAGCCAGTCGAGGATCAAGCGGGTGGTCTCGTCCGGCAGCTCCTGCTGGATCCAGTGGCCGCAGTCCAGGTCCGCGACCTCGACGCGGGGGACGAACGCTTCGAGGTTCGGTGCCCTCATGACCGTGTCCCGTGCGCCGTAGATCATCAGCGCCTCCTGGCGGACGATCGGGTCGACGTCCGCCATCAGCTCCCAGTTGCGGTCGACGTTGCGGTACCAGTTCACGCTGGAGGTGAAGCCCGATGCCTCGAAGGCGTCGACGAACACCGCCAGCTCGCCGTCGCTCATCACCGGCTCGCCGCGCGGCGTCTCGGCGTGGGCGAGGTGGATGAACGCCATGCCCGGCTCCGGCTCGGCCGGCGGCTCGTTCTTGCGGTAGAGGTTGCGCAGGAACCGTGCGGCATGGGCGTCGAACACGGCGTCGGCCACTCCCGGCTGCCGGTTGAAGTGGACGAAGTAGGAGTCGCTGCCCACGACCGCCTCGATGAAGGCGAGCGGCGGGACGTCGCCGCGCTCCAGGTAGGGCACGCTGAGCGCGATCACCTTGCTCACCCGGGTGGGATGCAGCACGGCGGTGCTCCACACGACGTTCGCGCCCCAGTCGTGACCGACGAACGTCGCGTCCTCGTACCCGAAGTGATCCAGGAGACCGACGAGGTCGCCCGCGAGGTGCACGATGTCGTAGTCGGTGACCTCGGCAGGTCGGGACGAGCCGCCGTAGCCACGCTGGTTGGGCGCGATGACGTGGTAGCCGGCGGCCGCGAGCGCACCCATCTGGTGGCGCCACGAGAAGGCCAGCTCCGGCCAGCCGTGGCACAGGACGAGGGGCTTGCCGGCGTTCTCCCGGCCCATCTCGAAGACCTCGAGCTCGATGCCGTTGACGGCGACCATGCTCGGCCGGGGGAAGGCGTCGGGGTGTGACATGGGGTGTTCCTCTCAGTGACGGACGGGTGCCGATGCGCGCCAGGGCGATCGGTCGAGTGACCGTAGAAGCAATCGCGGACAGGAGCTGTCCGCGATGACGGGCAGACTCGGCACATGTCGGCTGACCCCACCGGGCGTGCGCTCGCGTTGCTCTCGCTGCTCCAGACCCACCGGTTCTGGCGCAGCACGGAGCTCGCCGAGCGCCTCGACGTGACCGAGCGGACGGTGCGCCGCGACATCGACCGGCTCCGGGAGCTCGGCTACCCCGTCGCCGCCACCTCGGGCAGGTACGGCGGCTATCGCCTCGAAGCCGGAGCGCACCTGCCGCCGCTGGTCGTCGACGACGACGAGGCCGTCGCCCTCGCGGTGGGCCTTCGCTACGCCGCGGTCGCCGCCATCGACGGCATGGAGGAGACGGCGCTGCGCGCCTTCACCAAGGTCCAGAACCTGTTGCCGAACCGGCTTCGCCGACGCGTGGCGGCTCTCCACTCCACCGTGACGTCCGTGCCACCCACCGGCTGGAACCTGGTCGACCCAGAGTCACTCAGCCTGCTCGCGGCGGCGTGCCGCGACCACGAGATCACCCGCTTCGACTACCGCGCCGGCGAGGGCAGTGCCACGCGACGCCAGGTCGAGCCGCACCGGCTCGTGACCGCCGGCCGCCGCTGGTACCTGCTCGCGTGGGACCGGGACCGCGACGACTGGCGCACCTTCCGGCTCGACCGACTCACCTCCCCCAGGGCGACCGGCATCCGCTTCACCCCCCGCGAGATCCCCGGCGGCGACCCGGCGGCGTACGTCGCCCGCGCCACCGGCTCGGTCCCCCGTGACCGGGTCGCGACCCTCGCCCTGGGCGCCGGGCTCGACGACCTGCGGGAGGTGCTCCGCTGGGTGGACCACGTGGTGGTCGAGACCACGGCGGGAGCCACGATCGTCCGGATCCGGGGCGAGGACCTCGGCCGGCTGGCCATGACGGTCGCCCGGATCGCCTTCACCACCCCCGTCGAGGTGGTGGAACCTGACGACCTCGGGCACGCCGTCGAGCGGCTCGGCAGCCACCTGGCGCGTCGTACCGGCGTCAGGTGAGCTCGTCGAGCGCGGCCTGCATGGTCTGCTCGATCCGCGCGGCGAAGGCGGCCGCCGCCTCGTCCGGCTGCGCCGTCAGGCCGGGCAGCACCCGGGTGCGCAGGGTCACCGGGACGGGGAGGTAGGGCAGGAAGCCGGCGACCCCGAGGTTGAGTCCCCACGGGAAGGTGACCGAGACCGGCAGGGCCTTGAGCCGCAGGAGCCGGTCGAGTCGCAGTCGCCGCGCGATGGCCTGGCCGTCGCTGAGCACGAGCAGCGTGTCACCGGCCCCGGCGGTGACCACCGGCACCACCGGGACGGCCTGCTCGATCGCCATCCGCGCGAAGCCGACCCGCCCGCCGAAGACGATCCGGTCCTTGTCGCGGCGGCTCTTGAAGGCATCCACGTCCCCACCCGGGAAGACCAGCACGTGCCGGCCGTCCGCCAGCGCCTCGCGAGCCGCCGTGCGGCTGGCGGGACGGCACCCCAGCCGCTCGAGCGCCGGCCCGAGGCCGACCGTCCAGGCGACCTGGTGCACCAGCGTCGTCACCGGGCGGTCGAGCGCGAGGTCGTCGAGCGCGGCCAGGGTCGCGAGCACGTTGAGGTCGAAGAGGCTGCCGAACCCGTGGTGGGCGACGAACAGGACCGGACCGCCCGGGACCTCGGCGGGCAGCTCCACCTCCAGGCGGTGGTAGCGGCGTACCGCCGCGACGGCCAGCGCCCGCGCGTTCTCGATCACGGCGCCGCCAGGCGCGATCTCAGCCTCGGGAGCTGGGCGAGCGCATTGGTGCGCAGGACCTTCGGCAGCTCGGTGCTGTCGAACGATCGCGGGAGCTGGGGTGCGGGATCGCCGGCGATGGTGAAGACCTCCGCGGAGAACGGCCAGTCGGTCGCGAACATGATGTGGGACACCGGGGCCACCTCCTTCACGGCCATCATCGCCGACGGCGCCGGCGACAGTGCGGTGTCGTAGAAGAGCCGCCCGTAGTCGAGGTTCTGCTCGTCGAGCAGACCCACGCCGAGGTTCTGCATGATCGGCGTGACGTACTGCAGCAGCGAGGTCCGGTAGGCCAGGAACGGCAGGGTCCCCCCGGCGTGGGCGAGCAGCCAGCGCACGAACGGGTAGGTCGTGAAGGTCCGGTGGTAGCTCAGGTTGACCGCGGCGCGGGTGGTGTCGAAGGGGAACTCGAACAGGAACGCCGGCAGGCCGAGGTCCGGCATGACCGGGGTGACCGGGTGCACGAAGACCATGGCGCCGAGCTGGTTGAGCGTGGCCATCAACGGCTTGAGTCGCGGATCGCCGAGGTAGACGCCGTCGTACTGGCTGAAGAGGCCGACGCCGTCGAAGCCGAGCACCTTGATCGCCCGGGTCGCCTCGGCGCGGGCGTTGGCCAGGTCGGCCGGATCGTCGATGTCGCCGAGGGGGAGGACGGCGAACGCGCCGAACCTCTTCGCGAGGGTGCCGCTGCCCTTGATCAGGGTCTCGTAGGTGTAGTCGTTGATCTGGCGGGCCATCGCGTTGCGCTCGGCGGCGGTCGGCAGGTAGGTGACTCCGGGCTCGGAGATGGAGACGACCTGGGCGGCGATGCCGAAGCTGTTCATGAAGGTGACGGCCCGCTGCGGGGACCAGGCGGGCAGCTTCTTCCCCCCGGCCTCGGTGATGCCGTGCTCGGCCAGGGAGGCCCGGTAGAAGTCCGGGAGGTGGTGGCAGTGCACGTCGATCCGGGTCCGCCGCGGCGGCACGAGGGGTACGGCGGACGCAGGCTCGGGCAGCCCGGCGCCGAGAGCGGCGACGGGGCCCGTGGCAGCGGCTCCGAGGATGCTGCGGCGACTGATCGGTGCGGTCATGGGGCGGTCCTTCCGGCGAGACGTGGGAACAGGGCCAGGGCGTTGGTGCGGTCGATGGCGGCGCGCTGGTGGGACTTCAGGGCGACGTCCTCGTACTCCTGGCGCAGGAAGCGCACCGCAGGGGCCGGAGCGAACGGGTAGTCGCTGCCGTAGAGGACGTGGGTCGGGTCGGCGAAGGAGAGCAGGCTGGGCAGGGCGTGCGGAGCCGAGGACAGCGCCACGTCGAAGTAGAAGCGGCGCAGCACGTCGAGACGGCGCTCGCGCTCCCGCTTGCGCAGGACCATCGCCTTGGCCTGCGCCGCCCTCGGCTCCTCGCGGATCATCGTGAGCAGGACGCGGTGGGCGATGTAGGGCAGGAACCCGCCCGCGTGCGCGAGGATCCAGCGGATGCCGTCGTACTTCTCGAGCGCGCCGGACAGGACCAATCCGGTGGCCGCCCGGACCGTGTCGAGCAGGAAGTCGGCCGTGAACGACGGGATGCCCGGCGCCGGGTCCGCCGGGAGCTCGCCGGGGTGCAGGAACACGACTGCGCGACGCTCGTGCAGGTAGGCCAGGAGCGGCTCGAGGCCCTGCTCGTAGGGGTAGCACCCGGCCGTGTTGCTCAGCAGCACGATGCCGTCGGCACCCAGGGTGTCGAGGGCGTACGCGGCCTCGGCGATCGAGCCGGCCAGGTCGGGGACCGTCAGGGTGGCGAAGAAGCCGAACCGGCGCGGGTGGTCCCGCACGACGCCGGCGGCGTACTCGTTGACCTCCCGCGCAAGGCGGCGCGCGTGGTCGTCGTCCCCGAACCACGCGCCCGGCGTGGACAGCGACAGGATGCTGGTCGCGATGCCGTTGCGGTCCATCAGGCGCAGGGCGCGCTCCGGTGTCCACGCCGGCACGTCCACGCCACCCGGCCGGATCCCCTTCTCCTTCAGGAAGGCGGCATAGGCCCGCGGTACGACGTGGTGGTGGACGTCGATCCGGGCCGGGCTCCTGCCCATCAGCGCGGGCCCATCAGAGGAGACCCAGCTGGTCGACCAGCGCCCGGGTGAGGGACGCCGGGTCGCCCTGCGCGGTCCCGAACACGAACTTGTCCGGGCGCAGCACCACGACCGCCCCCTCGCGCACGCCGTGGCGACGCAGCCAGCGCACGAAGTCGCCCGAGGTGTCCTCGAGGTCCACCAGGCCGGCCCGCCGGCGGCCGTCGCCCACGGCGCCCTGCGGCCGGGTCCCGAAGGGATAGATCGTGGCGTACGACGGTGCCACCCGGGCCCACGTGGCGAGGTCCGCGCCGAGCACCTCCCGCGGGTCCACGCCGACGCCGATCACGGACCAGCCGATGCCGAGGGCGTCGTCGAGCCGGACCGGCCGGCCGTCGTACCGGCGGACGAGGGGCTGGGGCGACAGGGTGCCCTCGACGCCACGCACGCCGCGGGGCAGGCCGAGGTAGGCGCCCCGCCGGTAGCGGGGCTTGGGCTTCATCCCGGCGCGGCGCAACCAGCCGCCGACACCGGGCGTGCGCAGCGCGGTCCAGAGCGCGACGTCGCGGGCTCGCGCCGTGGCCGGGTTCTTGACCGACACCAGGGACTTGTTGAACACCGAGAGATCGATCATCGCCTTGGCGTGCGGGCGGCGCTCGGACTCGTAGGAGTCGAGGATCGCCGGGTCGGCGCCGTGGCGCAGGATCGCCTCCAGCTTCCAGGACAGGTTGTCGGAGTCGCGGACGCCGGCGTTCATGCCCTGACCGATGAACTGGGGGGTCATGTGCGCGGCGTCGCCGGCGAGCAGCACCCGGCCCTCACGCCACCGGTCGGCGACGACGGCATTGAAGGTGTAGACGAGCTGGCGGATCACGACGACCTCGTCGGGGTCGACGTACCGGGTCATCAGGCGGCGGACGGTCGCGTCGGACTCGAACTCGTCCTTGTCGTCCTCGTCCTTGAGCGCGAACTCGAAGCGGTGGTGACCACCGGGCTGGGGGCAGCTGACCGTCGGCAGGTCGGGGTCGCAGACGAAGTCGAAGTACGGCAGGTGCCGGAAGGCGTCCACGCCGTCCTTGGCCTCGAGGTCGATCACCAGCCACCGCTCGGGATAGCTCTTGCCGGTCATGTCGATGCCGAGCGAGGTGCGCACGACGCTGCGGCCGCCGTCGGCACCGACCAGGAAGGAGGCCCGGACCGACGCGGTGGCCTCGTCGACGACCGCTTCGCGCCGGCCGTAGCCGGATCCGGTCGAGCCGGCGTGCACGACGGTCACGCCGTCGTCGTCCTGGGCGAACGACACGACCTCGCGGCCGCGGCGGACCTCGACGTGCGGGTAGCGGGCGAGCAGCTCCTCGAGCCGGTTCTCCAGGTAGGGCTGGTAGAGGAAGTTGGTGACGGGCCACGACAGCGGGCGCTGCGACTCGCGGAACTGCACGAGCAGGGACCCATCGGCGCGGACCCACTGCACCGCGCTGTCGACGTTCATGTCGGCGTGGATCTCGTCGGCGACACCGGCGGTCTGGAAGACCCGGAGCGCCTCGTCGTCGGTGTAGACCGCCCGCGCCATGCCGTAGAACTCGGGCTCGCGCTCGAGGACCAGGACGCTGAGGCCCCGGCGACCGAGCAGGGTGGCCAGGGTCAGGCCGGTCGGGCCGAGGCCGACCACGACGACGTCGTACTGGTTCGTGCTCATGCGGACGCTCCGGACAGCTGCGGGACGGTGATCTCGGGACGGCGGGCGTTGAGCGCCGCTTGGCGCAGCTGCCCGAGCCGGTCGAGCAGGCCGGCGTGGACCGGCTGGTGGCCCCAGGTGCTGATGCCCTCGTACGTCGCGACCTGCCAGGCCCGCTCGAGCTCGGGCGTCAGGACGACCGGGTTCCAGCCGACCTCCAGCTCGAAGCCGGAGGGCGTCACGCAGTAGAAGGACAGCTCCTTGTCGTTGGTGTGCTGCCCGACCGACCACGCCATCCGGAACCCCAGGTCGCGCACGCGCTGGTAGGCGCTGAGCATGTCCTCCAGCGTCGCGGCCTGGATGTTGACGTGCTGGGCACGGGTGCGGATCGGGTCCACGGGCAGGCCTCGGACGTTGGCGACCGCGATCGAGTGGTGCCGCTCGTTGACGCGCAGGAAGCGGATCTTGAGGGTGAGGCCGCCGACGTTCTCGTCGATGTAGTCCGTGAGCCGGGAGTCGAGGAGGGCGTCGTAGTAGCGGTGGATGCCGAGCGGGTCGCGCGAGGTGATCGCCACGTGGCCCATCCCCGCCTCACCCGTGACGAAGCCCGAGCTGATCATCCGCAGCGGGGCATCCGTGGTCAGCGGGCGGGTGAAGATCTCCTGCACGATGCCCTTCGGGCCGGGGAAGCGCCACACCTGCTCGACGCCGCGCCGGCGGGCCTCGTCCGCCGTACCCTCGGCGATCGGGACGCCGCGCTCGACCAACCGGGCGAGGATGCGCTCGAAGGTCGCGTGGTCGTCGACCTGCCAGCCGATGGCCATCAGGTCCTCGGCCGGACCGCGGCGGACGAGGAAGCGGCACCGGTGGTCGTCGAGCCGGAAGCGCAGGGTGTCGGCGTCGAGCTCGTCGACGTGCAGGCCGATCGCGTCGGCACCGAAGCGGTGCCACGCGGTCAGCCGCTGGGACTCCACCACGAGGTAGCCGAGGTGGACCGCGCCGAAGACGCTGGCGGCGAGGGTGCCCGTGAAGGGGCGCTCCAGCAGGCTCGTCATCGCTCCCCCTCCAGGAAGGCGACCGCGGTGGTGTTGAAGAGCTCGGCGCGCTCCCACTGGGCCCAGTGCCCGGTGCGCGCCAGGGACAGCAGGTCGCACCGGCGCATCGTGCGCGCCAGGACCGGGCCGCCGGAGGGACGGTTGACCTTGTCGTCCTGCCCCCAGACCACCAGCGTCGGCACCTCGCACCGGCTCAGCCGCCGGTCGCGGGTCAGGTCCATCCGCCACAGCGTCCGGGGCGCGCCCGGACCGGACGGGCGCCGCAGCGGCGGAGACGCCACGACGTCGGGCTGGATGCTGGCCTCGTAGCGCAGGTCGATCAGCTCGTCGGGCACCGCACCCGCGTCGTGCACGAGGTACTCCCGGATGAAGGTGGCCACCTTGTCCCGCGAGGGCCCGTCGCCGCCGTAGTAGCTCAGCAGGTGGTTGAGCCCCTTCGTGGGCAGGGCGCGCGTGGTCCCGATCCCGCCGGGACCCATCAGGATCATCCGGTCCACCCGGTCGGGGCGGTCCAGCGCCAGGCGGAGGGCGGCCGCGCCGCCGTACGAGTTGCCGACGAGGTGGGCGCGGTCGATGTCGAGGGCGTCGAGCAGGCCGCGCACCGCGAGGGCGAGGTCGCCGAACGGGTCCGACTGGTCGAGGTCCTTGGACGAGCGCCCGTAGCCCGGCAGGTCCGGCACGATCACCCGGAAGTGCTCGGCCAACGCGTTGATGTTGCGCGCGTAGTTCGACGTACCGGTGGCGCCGGGGCCGCCGCCGTGCAGCAGCACGACCGGGCGCCCCGCACCCGCCTGGGTCACGAACAGGCTGCGCCGGCCGACCGGAACCATCCGCTCTTCTCGCGTCGTCACGGTGCTCACGCGGACCTCCTCGGAGTAGTGATGATGAAATCATCAGTTCTGCGAATATGATCTGTCAAGCACTTCTGATGAAGTCATCAGATAGGGTGACGACGTGAACACCGAGGCCACCGCAGAGCGCGGCCCGACCCGACTCGACCGCCGCAAGGAGCGCACCCGCGCGGCACTCGTGCAGGCCGGCTGCGCCTTCCTCGCCGAGGGCCGGACGGCGGTGAGCATCCAGCAGATCACCGACGCCGCCGACGTCGGCTTCGGGAGCTTCTACAACCACTTCGACAGCAAGGAAGCGCTGTTCGAGGCCGCCGTGCAGTCCGTGATGGACGTCTACGTCGCCTTCCGCGACCAGGCCGTGGCCGGGTACGACGACCCCGCCGAGGTCTTCGCCGTCAGCTTCCGCATGACGGGGCGCCTCCAGCGCCAGATCCCCGAGCTGGTGCGGGTCATGCTCAACGAGGGCACCCGCGTCCTCGTCCAGGACCAGGGCCTGGCCCCCCGTGCCCTCCACGACATCGAGGTCGCGGTCGCCGCCGGTCGCTTCGACATCGAGTCGCCGCGCCTGGGCCTGATGGCCGCCGGCGGAGCACTGCTCGGCCTCCTGCAGCTGCTCGACGCCGACCCCGACATCGACGCGGGCGAGGTCTCGGACCTGATGACCGCACGGGTCCTGCGCGGGTTCGGCATGGCCAAGGCCGAGGCCGACGAGCTGTGCTCCCGGCCGCTGCCGGCGCAGCCCGAGCTGTAGCCGCGGCGCCGCGGGCTCCCCGCTGAGGAGACCGCGTCCGGCCGCACCGCCCGAGCCCGCTGTCGAGATACAGAAGAGATTGAGGAACTCCCCGCGGGCCACTTTGACGAAACCGGCTCCCGTCGGCCACCTCGTCAAAGTAGGGGAGCGGTTGCAGGGTCGTGCGGGGCACCGTCACCGGGACGCACCACCGGACGGGTCTTGCGGAACACTCGAACCGCGGCCGGCTTGTTGAGCTGGGGCTGTCCCGTCAGTGGTTCGTCAATCGGAACGACGGACTAGTGCTCTTCAGAACGCGATCGAGGCTACCGCCTACCGTCAGCGACGAGGGGGTCTGCGGCGGCGAACCGAACGCTTGTCCAGGCCCATCGCGGCAAGAGCCGCAGCGGCGAAGACTAGAATGACGAAACCGATGAGCGCTGCTATTGCGAGCAACACATCCGTCATAGGCCGGCGCTGCTTCTGAGGACGCGGACGTAGTCCATGTAGCCACCTTGCCACCCTTCGGGGCGGGCGTGATGGGTGCGCGCGCTACGGTGCGGCGGTGCTCCGAGGCGAGAAACACCTTCCTGGGCGAATACGTCTCAGGACCAGTCACCCAGCGCAGGCAGTGGTCCTCGCCTTCGCTGGCGCCATCGCCGTGAGCACGGTCCTGCTCATGCTTCCGGTCGCGCGTCAGGGTGATGGCTCCGCGCCGTTCAACGTCGCCCTCTTCACTGCCACGAGTGGTGTGTGTGTTACCGGACTGGCTGTGGTCGACACAGCGACGTACTGGTCGCCGTTCGGAGAGGCGGTGATCCTGGCCTCGATCCAGATCGGTGGCCTGGGGATCATGACGCTTGCGTCGCTGCTCGGCATCCTGGTCGCACGCCGTTTGGGTCTTCGGGCCAGGCTGACCGCTGCGGCGGAGACCAAGGCGATTGGCATCGGTGATGTCCGAACGGTCGTCCGCGGTGTGGTTGCAGTCTCTCTGTTGTTCGAGTCGGCCACCGCAACCGTGTTGTTCGTCCGCCTCGTCCTGGGCTACGACGAGTCCGTGGGGGATGCCGCGTACCTTGCGGTGTTCCATTCAGTCTCGGCATTCAACAACGCGGGGTTCGCGCTCTACAGCGACAGCCTGATGAGCTTCGCCTCCGACCCGTGGGTGTATATCCCGATCGCTGTGTCAGTCATCGCTGGCGGTCTGGGATTCCCGGTGTGGCTCGAGCTGTACCGGAGATACAGGTTCCCCCGGCGATGGTCTCTCACCACGATGATGACGCTCTCGGGGACTGTGGTGCTGCTCGTGGCCGGCACCGTCTTCTTCGCAGCGACGGAGTGGAACAACCTCGACACCTTGGGCGCGATGCCGACGGGAGACCGCCTGGGCATGTCCTTCTTCCACTCCGTCATGCCACGGACCGCTGGCTTCAACGCCATCGACTATGGTGCGGTCGAGCCGGAGACGTTGTTCGGCACGATCGTGCTGATGTTCATCGGTGGGGGTTCGGCCGGGACCGCTGGCGGCATCAAGGTGACGACGTTCCTGCTGCTCTTCTTCGCCATCTACGCCGAGGTACGCGGGGAGCCGGACGTCAATGTCCTGAGTCGCCGGATCGAGGACAGGGCGGTCCGGCAGGCGCTCACCGTTGCGCTGCTCGGCGTCGCCGCCGTCATGGTCTCGACCGTGGTGCTGCTGTCCATCACCGATCTACCCGCGCTCCCGGTGTTCTTCGAGGCCACCTCAGCCTTCGCGACCGTCGGTTTGTCCACCGGCATCACCGCCGAGTTCTCCACCGCCGGCCAAGGGGTGCTGATCGTCCTCATGTTCTTGGGTCGGCTGGGCCCCATTACGTTGGTCTCAGCGCTGGCCCTGCGCGGCCGCCATCGGCTCTATCACTTCCCGAAGGGACGACCGATCATTGGCTAGGAACCGCAATCAAGCCGTCGCCGACCAAGGCGGAGTCGTCGTGATGGGTCTGGGGCGCTTCGGCAAGTCGCTCGCTCTGGAACTGGAGGCCGAGGGCACCGAGGTCCTCGGAATCGACAGCGACCTGCAGATCGTGGAGTCGCTTAGCGGCCGGATCACCCACGTGGTGCAAGCAGACACCACCAACGAAGAAGCCATGCGCCAGCTCGCGGTCGCCGAGTTCGATCGCGCCGTGATCGGCGTGGGCAACCACCTCGAGGCCAGCGTCCTGAGCGCGTCGGTCGCCCTCAGCCTCGGCGTCCCCACCGTCTGGGCCAAGGCCATCAGCCACGCCCACGCCCGCATCCTCACCCAGATCGGGGTCCACCACGTCGTCCGCCCCGAGCACGACATGGGCAAGCGCGTCGCCCACCTCGTCCGAGGCCGGATGATGGACTACATCGAGCTCGACGACGGCTACGCCTTCGTGAAGATCAAGCCGCCGAAGGAGATCCTCAACAAGAAGCTGGCCACCACCCAGGTCCGCACTCGGTACGGCGTCACCGTGGTCGGCATCAAGCGCGGTCAGCGGCAGTTCACCTACGCCACACCCGACACCGTCGTCGTACCCGGCGACATCATCATCGTCTCCGGTGACCGCGCACAGGTGGAACACTTCAGCGGCCTCGCCTGAGAACCCGTACTGGTCACGCTCCGCAACCGGCTCTTTCGGCGTCAGCCTGTCACGGTGTTCCGCCGCCGATAGCCCCACAGGCCTGCTGCGACGAGCCCGGTGGCGAGGGCGATGAGCGACAGGTACGGGATCACCTTGAAGTCGTCGACCGGAACTGCGGCGAGGTGCCAGAACGGCGAGATCGCCTGGACGGCGTCTGGCAGTCCGAGGAGCTGGCCGAGGATGACCTGCAGCGTGATGAGCGCGACGGCTGCCCACGCCAGCCCGGTGCCGCGGGGGATCAGGCCGTACAGCGCCACGGCGAGCGCGCCGACGAGGAGGGTGCCTGGCAGGTAGGCCAGCTGGCCGCCGACTTGGTCGACGAACTGGTTCCACTCGCCGCTGCCGAGCCCGTAGCCGACCGCGAGGCCGATGCCCATGATCACGGTCAGCTTGGCGGCGGCGATGAGCGCGAGGGCCGTGGTCGCCGCCATCCAGGACGTACGGCTGACCGGCGTCGCGAGGACGAGTTCCGTACGGCCGGACTCCTCCTCGGCGCGCAAGCGCAGCACCGAGGCGACGACGAAGCCGCAGGCGATCACGGCCATGAACAGGTGAATGTAGGCCAGGAAGGCGCTGACGAGCGCGTCCTCGGCGGCCTGGTCGGACGCTCCAACGACGTCCGCCATCTCCGGGTTGGAGGCGATGAGGTCGGGGACGGTGGGGATGACCGCGCCGTAGAGAAGGCCCAGCAGGAACAGCCCGGCTGCCCAGCCGAGCAGCAGGGCACGCTGGAGCCGTGCCGCGAGGCCGAACGGCGTGCTGAGCTGCCACCCGGCGCGCGCTGGACCGGATCGCGTCTGAAGGAGCCCGCCGCCGAAGTCGCGGTGCGCCATCAGGCGCGCCGCCAGTGCCAGCAAGAGCGCGGTCGACCCGAGCAGCAGCGCGGCCGGCCACCAGCGCTCGTCGCCAAAGGCGTCCATGCGCTGCGCCCACCCGAACGGCGAGAGCCAGACGAGAACGTTGTCCTGCATGGCTCCGAGGCCGCGCACCAGGTAGCCGACGGCGACGGCGGCGCTGGCCAGGCCGAGCGCCCCGCGCGCCGAGGTGGACAGCTGGACGGCGGCCAGCGTGATCGCTGTGTACGCCACACCTAGCAGTGCTAGGCCGACGCCGTACGTCAGGCTCCCGCCGACGGCCAACCCGGCCGTCAGCATCGAGATCGTCGTGACGGCGCCGATGACCAGCGCGGCGGCGACGCCGTAGACCAGCCCGGCGAGGGTGGCGGCATGGCGACCCAGGACGGCAGAGCGGAGCAGCTCGGCACGCCCGGACTCCTCCTCGGCCCGGGTGTGCCGGACGACCAGGAACACGACCATCAGGCACACGCCGAGCTGTGCGACCTGGGAGATCTCGTTGGCGACGATGCCGCCGAGGGTGTCGAGCCCAACCTGGCGGCCCGACATCAGGTAGCTCACCGGGCTGGCGCCGACGGTGCGGGCGTAGCCCGCAATCTTCTCGGAGGTGTCGTAGAGAGGGGGCACGGCCAGGGCGCTCGCGACGATCGTCCCGCCGAGGCCGACAACCCAGAGCGGCAGGCGCAGTCGGTCGCGGCGCAGGACGAGGCGCAGCAGGTGTCCGACACCGGTGATCGAGGTGGTGCTCACGCGGTCACCTCGTCGCTGTACTGCCGCAAGAACAGCTCCTCCAGGGTGGGCGGGTGCGCGGCGAGGGAGCGGACGCCGAGTGCGGCGAGCGCGGTCACCGCCGCGCCGAGGTTGTCGGAGTCGACGTCGAACGTGACGCGGTTGCCGTGCAGCTCGGGCTCGTGGACGCCCGGGACCGTCGCGAGGCGGTTCGCCGGCCGGTCGGTCTCGGCGATGACGGTGGTGCGGGTCAGGTGGCGCAGTTCGGCAAGCGTGCCGGACTGCACGACCCGTCCGGCGCGAATGATGCTGATCCGGTCGGCGAGCGCCTCGGCTTCGGCCAGGATGTGGGAGCTGAGCAGGATGGTCGCGCCCTCGTCCTTGAGCTCGAGGATCGCCTTCTGGAACTCGGCCTCCATCAGCGGGTCGAGCCCGGACGTGGGCTCGTCGAGCAGGTAGAGGTCGGCACGGCTGGCGAGCGCGGCAACCAGCGCGATCTTCTGCCGGTTGCCCTTGGAGTAGGTGCGTGCCTTCTTGGTCGGGTCCAGGTCGAACCGGTCGAGCATCTCCCGGCGGCGCGTCTCGTCCAGCCCGCCGCGCATCCGGGCAAGCACATCGATGACCTCGCCACCGCTCAGGTTTGGCCACAGCGACACGTCGCCCGGCACGTACGCGAGCTGGCGGTGCAGGGACGCGGCGTCGCGCCACGGGTCGCCACCCAGCATGCTGGCGGTGCCGGAGTCGGCCCTCAGCAGGCCGAGGAGGACTCGGATGGTGGTGGACTTCCCGGCACCGTTGGGACCGAGGAAACCGTGCACCTCGCCCTGCTCGACGGTGAGGTCGAGGTGGTCGAGCGCGTGGGTGGTGCCGAAGGTCTTGACGACGTCGTGGAGCTCGATGACAGCCATGTCGTGGAGTGTGGCACGATCTTCACAAACTTGTGAAGGCTGTATAGTCAGTGGCGTGAGTGCCCTCGCCCGTGCCGTCGAACGACTCGGCCAGACCTTGGAGGCGATGGGCCTGCCGCGCATGCCTGCGCGCGTCTTCGCCTTCATCCTGGCCGATGACCAGTCTGTCTACACGGCCTCCGAGTTGGCCCGCGGGCTCGACGTGTCGCCTGCCGCCATCTCGGGTGCGGTCAGGTACCTCGCCGACACTCATCTCGTCGTGCGCGAACGGAACCCGGCCGGTCGCGGCGACCTGTTCCGGGTCCGCGACGGCGACATCTGGAGCACCATCCAGGCCGCGCGGCTGCCCGTCCTCGACATAATCATCGAGGCCGTTCAGGAGGCCGTCGACCTGCTGCCCGAAGGCTCCGCGGGGCGTGAGCGGGTCGAGGAAACCCGCGACTACTTTCGTTTCGTGCAGGAGGACTCGCAGGACCTGGACCGGCGGTGGCGCACATGGCGCGAGACCCATCGGTGACTGCGCGACTCCGAGGGGCACCCTGCCGGCAGTCCTGCGCCAGGACGAGCACACGACAGCGACGCGACCGCATCCCGCGACCAGATGGTCTTGCGTAGCGACCCGGTTCCGATCGCCTGCGAGACGACGACGGTCGGGGTGTCGAATCCGCGTAGCGTGCGTCCGATGACGTTCGAGTTTCGAGACGTCCGGACATGCTCGACTCGTCACGACGGTAGTCGCAGGTAGATCTCGCGCTCGGGAGGCACGAAAGGTGTGTGCCATTGCTCGAAGCCCAGCGAAGCGCACAGCCGCTCCATCACCGCGTTGTCGGCGCGGTAGCTGGTAGCGACCACTTCTACGTCGGGATCCAACCGCAGACGGCGCACCAGCTCGATCATCGTGGCCTTCCCGTAACCCTTCTGTTGGTGTTCTTGACCGACCAGCAGGCGCAGGACGAAGCCGACGGACGCCACAACCTCGATCACTGCGAAGCCAACCGGGGACTGGTTCGGCTCAGGCAGTCCGAGTTGGGAGCCGTCGTAGATGGCAAACGCTGTCAGCGCGTGGTCAGCGTCAACCTCGGCGAGAGACTTCTCCACGCTGGCGACGAGGTGCTGCTGTTCGGGCGCGACGCGCAGGTTAAGCACGCTCGTGTGGTCGGCGGGCGCGAGACGGCGCAGGGTCACTTCATGCACTTGGTGAGTTCACCACAGGCAGTGCAGCTCCGACCGCTCATGCCTCGATGCCCAGATCTGCCAATGTGCGGCTACCGGTCGGTTCACCACAAAGGCGGTTGTTGAAAGGGGGGAGGCAGAGGCCCGCAGGACCATCCTTCCGGCCACCAGGTTGTCGACCGGTGCGTCGTCGGCGGAGGCGGACCGATGAGTCGACCCCTCGCGACCGGTGCGACCTCTGTTGCGTCCTCTGCTCCACCGGAGGGCGACGACGGACCGCTCGTGTCGCACACGCTCGGTCCCGGCCCGGACGCGGAGCTGACCTGGCTGCTGCATCGGGCCGCCCAGCGGATGCGCGCAGCGACCAGTGACGCGGCCGACGAGCACGGGCTGACCTTGCGCCGTCACATCATCCTCAGCGCCATGCATCTCGCGCCGAGGATGACACAGGTCGAGCTGGGTCGGGCAGTGGGGATGGACAAGACCACGCTGACCAGCGAACTGGACCACTTGGAGCGGCTCGATCTGGTACGGCGCAGTGTCGATCCGCGCGACCGGCGCGCGCGCAACCTCACTCTCACCGAGGAGGGCGAACGTGTGCGGCAGCTGGTCTCGGCAGGCACCGAGCGTGCCGAGCGCGAGGCTCTCGAGGCGTTCGACATGGACGACATCGCTCGCCTGCGACGAATGCTCTACGTCATCATCGAGGGCACCCAGGACCCGGGGACATGTCTGTGAGCGCGGGACAGGCGGGTGAGGCGGTCGCCGACCGCGCGGCACGGGGGCGGCGGACCTACGCGCATAACCTCGGGCTGGACGAGCCGGGCGTCGAGGCTGCGATGGGTGAGGTCGTTGGCTCCGCCTTCGTCCGGGAAGCCTACGTCGCCGCTGGTGGCCCGGGCTGGCACAGCCCCGACCTCACCGACCGGGACCGGGCCCTGGTCATCATCGCGGCCATGGTGGGCCAGCACGTCACCGACGAGCGCCTCCAGCCCTACCTCGAGCTCGCCCGCAAGGAGGGAGTCAGCGAGGACGGTCTCGATGCCGTGATGATCCTGATGGCCGCCTACGTCGGCCAGCCTGCAGCCTCCCGCGGCGCCGCCGCGGTGCATCGCCAGCCCAGCCGAACCGCAACGTCCCACATTCTCGAGGAGGCAGGGTCGTGACCACCGCGACCACCGCGACCGCCTCCAGGCGTCGACGACACCCCGTGGTTATCGCCACCCTCTACGGTGGCCTGCTCGTCACGGCCTTCCTGGCTTTCGCCTCTCACGAGTGGGGCGCCACGCCCCATTCTCTGGTCTCGATCGCAGCACTCGCCGCCGTGGCGTGGCACGTCTGGACCCAGCGGCGATGGCTGCACGGCGTGATCGAGCGCGGTCGCCGGCATCCCCAACGAGCCCTCGTGGTCTCCAACGCGTTGCTCATCAGCTGCTTCGTCCTCGTCAACGTCTCCGGCGCGCCGGTCTGGCTGTGGAACGTCGACGGACCCGTGTCGGTCGTCCACGACATCACCGGGTTCGCGATCCTCCCGCTCCTCGTGGCCCACCTCGTCCTGAACCGCCGCCGGATCAGGACGCTGCTCAGACGACGCCGCGCACACCCCCAGCCATCCGCGCACGGAAGCGCCACCGGCACGGCTCGGGTCGCATGAACGACCACCCCGACGACCGTCCCGGCGACGAGCCGGATTGGCTGCTCCGGCGCAATCGAGGGCTGCGGCGTCGCATCCGCTCTGTCGGTGACACCGTGGCCGTTCACCGCGACGCATGGCAACGGCACAACAGTGCGGTGCTGGCCTCAGGGGTCCCGCTGTGGGTCGTGCTTGGCGACTCGCTGTCGCAGGGGATCGGTGCGTCGGCCTGGGACTGCGGGTGGGTCCACCGATCGCTGCGACAGGTGCGTCTGCACTCCGGGAGCGCCCGCGACCTGGGGGTCGTCAACCTCTCGCGCAGCGGGGCCACCACCCACGACGTGCTCGACCCGCAGCTCGTCGAGCTCGAGCGACTGCTGGATGGTGGACACCGCGTTGAGCTGGTGAGCTTGGTGGTCGGCGCCAACGACTTCCTACGAGGCGGGGCGAGGGCCGGCCTCGAGCAACGTTTCGCCGCCATCGTCGACCAGCTGCCGCGCAACACAGTCGTGGCATACCTGCCTCAGCCCCTCGCTGTCGCCCGCCGCGTCAACCACAGCCTTGATCGCGCTGCCGCAGATGGCATGATCCAGCCCGTGAGCATCCGCAGAGTCGCCCTGTTGCTGCCTCGCAACAGCGCACCCGACCTGTTCCACCCCAACGACCGCGGCCACGAGCTGCTCGCCTCGTCCATGACACCAGCCCTGCTCCGAGCCATCACCAGATCGAGCACCAGCACGTGAGTCTCGGCCGGTCGTGGGCACAGGTCATCCCGAGTCCAGCCCAGGGGTTTGGTACCTCGAACCACTGCCGCTACGTGGGTACGCGCTGTCGATCATCCTCGGCATCGTCGTCGCCGTCTGGATCGGTGAACGCCGGTGAGTGGGGCGGGGAGGCAGACGCCGTGACATCGCGGACCTGGCACTGTGGGCCGTGCAGATTGGGATCCGCCATCGGGTCGCTCCGCGAGCCCATCCCTGCACGGTCACGCTCCGCGTGACGATCGACGTCCGGGATGTGCGTTGTCAGCGGACTTCGGGAAGCCGTCGGGTGCGAGCGATCTCAGCGGCCACGACTGCGACTTTCCGATTCGAGTTCGATGAGATCCGCCGGAGGTAGTCGAACGCCTGGTCGGCGGTCATGTCGAACCGCTCCATGAGCACCCCCTGCGCTTGGCCGATGATGTTGCGGTTGTGCAGTGCCAGGCCTAGTTGGTCGATCTGCTTCTCGGCAGCCATGACGACGGACAGGTGTCCGGCCAGCGCTTGCGCGACGGCGACATCGTCGGCATCGAAGCGGCAGCCGTCGCGGCAGTACAGGCTCAAGGCACCGAATGAGGTCTCGTCGGTGTAGACGAGCAGCGACATCATCGAGTCCACCTTGAGTTCTTCGTGCACTCGCGGGGCCCATAACGCCCAGCGTCGCTCGACTGCCAGGCTGGTGCTCACGAGGGTGTTCTGGTCGCGGCGGACATCTAGGCATGGCCCCTCGCCGAGTTCGGTCTGCAGCACGTTGGCCCGCTGTACCAGGTCGCCAGTGCTCGCCCGAGTGACCAAACGTCCGTTCTGGTTGATGGTCATCCCTGCGTGGTCGCAGCGGGCCACCAGATCCACGGCGGAGTCAACTGCCACCTTGAGGCGGGCGTCCTCACCCGGCGCGGCAGCCAACGACTGGGCCAGTTGGGTGAACCCCCCGAGCAACTGCTTTGCGTCGTCCACGCCCGCCTCCTCGAGCCCGTCAGGCCCCGTGTCTCGCTCCTGGCGTGGCGACAGGGCCAGGCCCGGCCAGACCATATCCGACCGAGGGAAACGGGGAATCGGACGGGACCACTGGAACGGCCCTCCCGGCGAGTTGGACACCTGTGAGTAGACCGCGAGCCGGCCGGGATAGCCCAAGGCGGGTCAAGTCCGCTGGGGTGGTGTACGAGGTTGATCCCTCGGTTGGGCGTGTCGGTCAGGCTGTGAGGGCCTGGAGTTCGGGTTCGGTCACCTCCTCGACGACGCAGGTGTCGACGGCCTGGGCGCGGGCGAGGACGTCGAGTCCGAGGTAGCGGCGGCCTTCGGCCCACTCGTCGTGCTGCTCGGCCAGGACGGCGCCGACGAGCCGGATGATGCTGGCCCGGTCGGGAAAGATCCCGACCACGTCGGTTCGCCTGCGGATCTCGCGGTTGAGGCGCTCGTTGGGGTTGTTGGACCAGATCTGGCGCCAGATCTCCTTCGGGAACGCGGTGAAGGCGAGGATGTCGGCACGAGCGTCCTCCAGATGCTCGGCCACCTTGGGGAGCTTCTCGGCCAGGGCGTCGACGACCCGGTCGAACTGGGCGTGGACAGCGTCGGCGTCGGGCTGGTCGTAGATCGAGTGCAGCAGCGCCTTGACCCAGCCCCACGAGGACTTCGGCGTCGCCGACATCAGGTTCGCCGCGTAGTGGGTTCGGCAGCGCTGCCACGAGGCGCCGGGCAACGTGGCGCCGATCGCGGCCACCAGCCCGGCGTGGGCGTCGCTGGTGACGAGCTTGACCCCGGCCAGGCCGCGGGCGGTCAGATCCCTCCAGAAGGCCAGCCACCCGGCGCCGTCCTCGCTGCTGGTGACCTGCACGCCGAGGATCTCGCGGTGCCCGTCGGCGTTGACGCCGGTGGCGACCAGCACGTGGACCGGCACCACCCGGCCACCTTCGCGGACCTTGAGCACCAACGCGTCGGCGGCCACGAAGGTGAACGGCCCGGCCTCCTCCAGCCGTCGGGTGCGGAACTGCTCGACGTGCTCGTCGAGTTCCTTGGCCATCACCGAGACCTGGCTCTTGGACAGGCCGGTGATGCCGAGGGTCTGCACCAGCTTGTCCATCCGCCGCGTCGAGACGCCGAGCAGGTAACAGGTCGCGACCACACTGGTCAGTGCCCGCTCTGCTCGCTTGCGGCGCTCCAGCAGCCACTCGGGGTACAGCGAACCGGTGCGCAGCTTGGGAACCGCGACGTCCAGAGTGCCGACGCGGGTGTCGAGGTCGCGGTGCCGGTAGCCGTTGCGGGAGTTGACGCGCTCCATGCTGCGTTCGCCGTAGCCGGCGCCGCACACCGCGTCGGCCTGCGCCGAGAGCAGCGCATTGACGAACGTGGTGAGCAGGTCCCGCATCAGATCAGGACTGGCCTGGGACAGCTGCTCGTTCAGGAACTGTGCAGGGTCGATACTGGGTCCAGCGGTCATCGTCGTGGTCCTTCTTCGAGTCGGTTTTCGCAGATCACTCGAAGGATCCACCCGGTGGCCGCGCCTACGTTGGAGGCACGCGCTCACTCAGGTCCGTCGTACACCACTCTGCTGGACTCCACTCCAAGGCGTTGAGGTACGGACGGCATAAGGTTTGCACGACCCGCCGGCGGGCTCACCGGGCTGAGGCCGGGTGCTCAAGAAGCGGGCACCCGGGCCGCCGGGCACCCGCGCGGCTGCAAGGCACGCGAGCCACCTGGCCAGAGGCTAACGCTGGCACACCCCGATTCGCAGCACAGAGACACGAACTCGACTCCTACGGGTGTGCTGCCACCGCCTCGCCCGGTTCGCGTCCGCTGGCACGGGGACCGGCACCCCCAATGGTTCGGAGGCCCGGCAGCGGGATCCGAGCACGACATCCCACGAAGAGCGTGAGCGCAGTGGCATCCGGTGACGAGAGTGGCTGGCTTGGCGATCGTCCGCCAGATCCCACGGATCATCCCCGCCCCCGGGGACGACCACTGTGGTTCTCCGGCTGCGTAGGCTGGCCGGTCCCGCCCGCCCATGCCGAGGAGACCGCCGATGCCGTCGTGGACCGACCACGTGATGTGGTGGCACGTCTACCCGCTTGGAGCCGTCGGCGCCCCGATCCGGCCCGCTTGCGGCAACTCGCCGCTCGGCGGCCCTGACGAGCCGGTCGTGCACCGGCTGGGCCGGCTCGAGGCTTGGCTGGACCACGTCCTCGACCTGGGGCTCAACGGCTTGCTGCTGGGGCCGGTCTTCGCCTCGGCCACCCACGGGTACGACACGGTCGATTACCGTCGCATCGACCCCCGCCTCGGCGACGCCGCTGACCTCGACCGGCTGGTCGTGGCCGCCCATGAGCGTGGTCTGCGGGTGCTCCTCGACGGCGTATTCAACCATGTCGGGCGCTCCCACCCTGCCTTCCAGCAGGTCGAGGCCGAGGGTCCCGGGGCCGCGACCGCGTCGCTGTTCCGCATCGACTGGAGCGGCTGGAACCCGCGCGACACAGTGCGCGCCGACGTCTTCGAGGGCCACGAGTCCCTGGTCGCCCTCGATCACGACTCCCCGGCGGTCGTCGAGTGGGTCGCCGAGGTCATGGATCACTGGCTGGCCCGAGGCATCGACGGCTGGCGCCTCGACGCGGCGTACGCCGTTCCGCCGGCCTTCTGGGCGCAGGTGCTGCCTCGAGTGCGCGAGCAGCACCCCGAAGCCTGGTTCCTCGGCGAGGTGATCCACGGCGACACCGCGCGAATCGTGCGCGACTCGACGATCGACTCGCTGACCGCCTACGAGCTGTGGCAGGGAATCTGGCACGGGATCGCCGACCGCAACCTCTTCGAGCTCGCCCACGCGGTCCAGCGCCACTCGGCGCTGCTCGAGACCTCGGTGCCGACCACGTTCGTCGGCAACCACGACGTCACCCGGATCGCCTCCGCGGTAGGCGCCGACCTGGTTCCGCACGCGCTCGCGGTCCTCTTCGCCATCGGCGGCGTGCCGAGCGTATACGCCGGCGACGAGGACGGCGCGAAAGGCATCAAGGAAGAGCGGCTCGGCGGCGACGACGCCGTCCGGCCCGAGCTCGCGCCCACCCCACCCCGCGAAGGTGAACTCGACGAGACCGCCCGCCGCACCCGCCAGGTGCACCAGCAGCTCATCCGCCTGCGCCGTCGCGAGCCGTGGCTGGCCTCCGCCCGCACCGACGTCGTGCACACCGCGAACAAGCAGTTCGTGCCGCGCTCGGGTCGTGACGACGCAGCCGTCGTGGTCGCGCTCAACCTCGCCGATGAGGAGGTCACGCTGCCCTGCGCCGACGCCACCGAAGTGGTCGCCGGTACGGGACAGATCGACCCCGCCGCGCAGCAGGTCCGGCTGGCGCCGCGCGGATGGGCCGTGCTGCACCGCTGACTTCCGCGGTGGGCCGCCGGTCAACCCGATCGTAGTGCTGTGAGGTGTCAGCAACTCACACTGCCGGAACCCCATCCTCGTGCGGCACGGAGCACTGCGTCGTCAGGCCCCCCTTCGTTCTGCGTGGTCGGTCTCGAGGGTCACACCTCAAGACCCAAGCGGCGCAGGATCAGGCGGTTGTAGGAGTTGATCTCGCCGGGGAGTTCGGAGGCGGGGTACCACGCGAGAGCCGCGGTCTCCCCTGCATCATCTTTCGTTAGGGTTCCCGCGACGTCATTCGTCTCGAACGTCGCGCCGACCACGTAGGCCGCGTAGGCCGCGTACCCGTCGGGGTAGATCACCATGAATTCCGGGCCCGAGTAGACATCGATCCGAGTCATGTCACCGGCAGTGAGCCCGGTCTCCTCGAGAAGTTCGCGTCGTGCGGCCTGCTCGAGCGTTTCGCCAGGTTCGAGGCGGCCACCCGGAAGGCCCCAAGTTGCGTCATCACCCCGGAGCTGAAGTAGAACAGCTCCGGTTGCCGGGTCGCGGACGAGTACGCCGGCGGCGACTAGGACATCGCTTCGACGGATCACACGGTCAGCCTGCCGTACACCGAGACAGCGACGCGACGCCAGGGCCCCGTTCGCCGATGGGCTCGCGGAGCGACCCGGTGCGGGATGGGCTCGCGGAGCGACCCGGTGCGGGATGGGCTCGCGGAGCGACCCGGTGCGGGATGGGCTCGCGGAGCGACCCGGTGCGGGATCCGGCTGTGGTCACGCTCCGCGTGACGATCGCCTTCCGGAACGCTCGCACAAGTTGACGTAACGCGAGAAGATTGACTTGTCGTAGGCAAAGTCAATCTTCGCTGCATCTCGACAGCCGCCCCTCGACCAGCCGTCAGTCAGTCGCTGGTGAGTCGGTGGCCGAGATGCGCTCGCAGTTCCCCCAGAACGCTTCCTGGCGAAGGTGCGAGGGCAGATTCAGGCCCTGAGCGACCATTCGTTGCCCTAAGTTCGTTCAGGGCGATTCTGAGCGAGGTGCTCTCACCGGGCGCGACCCGCGTGATCGGGGCCTGTTGGCGGCACGTCGTGACGGACCCGGAGCGAGCTGGTTGTCGCTGCGAGTCGCTGCTCGGCTGCCCGGCGCCGGGACTGAGGATCGGCCTTGGCTGTCTTCTTGCGCTCTTCGGCGTTGATCTCATCGATGCGGGCCTGGGCGTACGCCGGGCGGTTGTGGTCGCGCTCCATGCTCTCGGTGACGGTCTGGTGTTCGAGGATGCCGGGCGCGAGGTGCAGCTTCTGGCGGAGACGCTCGAAGCCGTCGAGCCAGTGTTCGGAGCCGCGGGATCCGAGGATGCACGCGGCCTGGTGGATGAGCTTCTGGCGGACATTGGTCTCGGACCAGTGCCCTGCGGTGCGCAGCAGGTGGTCGATCATCGCGTCTCCGAGCGGGGACCGATTCTCGATGGCGGCGGTGATCGCGTCGGCACCCTGGGTCTCGAACAGCTTGGCCGGGTCCAGGCCGTCGGGCAGGTCGAGATGGGTGGGGTCGAGGTCCGCGGCGGTCAGGTGCCAGAAGGCCTTCTGCGCCGACTTCCAGCCGGCCGGGTCGGAGTCGGTGGCCACGGCGATGCGGTCGCGCCCGTCGACCATGTCGATGTGTGAGCGGAGCAGCCTGATCTGGTTGACGGTGAGCGCGGTTCCCATCGGGGCGATGCCGACGGCGGTACCGTTGCTGCCCAGGGTGATGGCCAACGCGTCGATGGGGCCTTCGACGATGACCGGGAGCGCGCCGTCGGTGAGAGGTTCGCGGGCTTCGGCGTACCCGAAGAGTGCCTCGCTCTTGGTGAAGACCGGAGTGGTGCGGGTGTTGAGGTACTTCGGTCCGGCGTAGTCGTCGTCGGTCTTGTTGGGGTTGCGGCGGCCGACGAAGCCCAGGATCGCCTGCCCGCTCGGGCCGTGGGGGTCGCGGATGGGCATGATGAGTCGGTCGCGGAAGAAGTCGCGGTAGTACGTCGTGCCGTCGTTGCGTTCACGCTGGGAGACGAGGCCGGCCTGCTCGAGTTCGTCGAGGGTGGCTCCCTGCTCGGTGAGGTGCCGCATCAAGCTGCGGCCACCTCCGGGTGCGTACCCGACGGCGTAGGTGGGGTGGTCGGCGAGGTCGGTCCCCAGCCGCTCGCGGAGATAGGCCGGTGCCCACGAGCGCGGGTAGCAGGACTCGAAGTAGGCCAGTGCCTGCTGGTTGAGTTCGTGGATCCGCTCGGCCGGGATCTGATTCGGGTCTGGGAAGGCGTGCTCGGCGGTGACCTCGGCGGCCTCTGCCCACGGCAGGGGGGTCGCGTACGGGTCCTCGACGTACGGGTAGTGAGCGGCCGAGCCATCGTCGTACGGCGCTGGCTCCTGCTCGGCGAGGTCCGGCTCCCAGGCGACCGGCTCGGCAGCGAGGGTGTCGTAGTCGTCCGGAGTGGGGGAGTGGGCGAGGGGGACGTTGGTGTCGTCGGCCTGGTCTCGGTAGAAGGCGGCCAAGAACTCGTCGGCGTCCTCGGGCGGCAGCATGTCCGGGTCCGGGGGAACGTCGGCGTCGCTGTATGGCGCTGGTTCGTCACCATGGACGGGCGGTTCTGTCGGCTGGTCGGTGAGCATGGCGATGCGCAGCACGAGCGCGTCGGCGACCTCGACACCGGTCACGGATCCGTCTTGCGGTACGCCGGCCAGTGCGCTGGCAAGGATCTCGGTCGGACTCCAGCTGTGGTGCTCGCAGGCCTCGTCAACCGCCGCCACGAGCGCGGGCCACGCGGGCGCCTTCTGCAGGTACTCGGCCTTGGTGGTGCCGACGAGTTCGGCCAGCGCGCTGCGCCAGGTGGGCTGCAGCAGGTTCGCGGAGTGCTCGTCAGCGCCGAGTGCAGCCGGCCCGAGGTGCGGAACGAGACGCCACCACAGCGCGGCTGCCTGCTGCTCGTCGGGCAGCGGCCGCGCGGCTGAGGACGTATCCGCGTCGGTGGCGGACTGACCGCCCGAGAGCGAGGGATCGGTGGCGAGTGCTTGCCTGATGTAGTCCGTCACGGGCAGTCCTGCGCGCTCGAGCCGGGCGAGTCGCTGGCACAGCGGCGTGATCCACGGGTCGGCGCGGACGATCTCGGGCAGCACCTGGTACCAGGTGCGCTGGGAGAAGGGGTAGCTGGGACGTGCCGAGCGGACGGCCCGGTTGAGCTTGGCCTGGTAGGCGCCCGGAGCGCCGATGGTGCGGTCGCCGGTGGGGCGCAGGTCGTTCTCGTCAGTCCTGGCCGCTGCCCGCCACACGGCGAGATCGGCCCGCAGGTCGGCGTCCTCGTCCTCGAGAAAAGGCTGCGCCCACACGGGTGCGGTGGCGCCGGTCCACCCCCGAGCCGCTTCGCGTACGGCGTCGATCTGCTCTCGGACGAGCTGGTGGTAGGCGGCCGCGAACGGCCCCCAGTCGTGGGCCTCGGCCAGCCGGGCGGGGATGCCAGGCAGCCACGCCAGCGGCCCGTCAGTGGGCGGGGGAGCGTCCGGATCGTGTGGCCGGGCCGCGGTGAGTTCGGCGACGAGGTCGTCGATGCGGGCGTCGAGCACGGCCGCGGGGTCGCGTGCATCGGCCAGCGACCCGACACCCACGGCGGCGGTCAACAGCTTCAAGGGGCTGTGCTCGTCGAGCGCGATGAGGGCGAGATGGGAGCGCAACGTCGGCCAGGCTGGGGCCTCGGTGAGTCCCGTGAGGAGTGTTTCGGCGTGCGCGTCGATCTTGTCCATGCCGACCGGACCGATGAGGTTCTCGGCGCCGGCAGTGACGGCGTCGTGATAGCGGGCCGCCATGTCGCCGAGCAGCTGGGTCGGGTTGGTCTGCTCGCGCAGCGTGGTGGTCGCGGAGACCGGCGAGCCGTCGCGGCGCAGCATCTCGGCGATCCGGTCGAGTGCGGTCGGCGGGATCAGTGCCTCAGGCCTGATCAGGTTGTGCGGGTCGCCGTCGCTGGCGACGTTGAGGTAGAGGTGGTTGGCGAACTTGCCACGCGACAGCGCGACGTAGAGCAGGTTGCGGTCTTCGTCACCGGTGAGGACGACGTGGCAGGTGCCGGTGGTGATGCCCTGCGCGCCGTGAACGGTGGTGGCGTACCCGAGCTGGACGGTCCTGGAGACGTAGTCGGCGGGCAGGGTGATGGTCTTGCCGAGTTGGTCGTGGACCACGGTCAGGGATCCGTCGTCGTTGACGCACCTGACGTGCCAGCGGTCGCCGTTCTTGACCCAGTTGGTGCGGCTGATGGGTAGGCGGCGGTCGTTCTCGCGGGTGATGATCCGGTCACCTTCGGACACCTTGGTGCCGTCGGCCAGCGTCAAGACAGGTCCGATCTCCTTCTCGTCGAGGGCGGCGAGGCGGTCATTGCGGGCGCGGGTGTTGAGCTCGGCCACGATGTCGCGGGTGGGCGCGATCAGGACTGAGTCAGTGCCGGCGGTACGGTCGGCAGCCCACGCGGCGTAGGCCTGGTCGGCACAGGCACCGAGGTCGCCAACATGGATGCGGCCCCGGTCGGCGTAGAACGCGATCGCCGACGGGTCGCCCTCGCGCAGCGCCAGGGTGGCGGCTGCTTCGGCGTGGTTGAGGCTGCCGTCGGGGTTGCGGAAGCGGTGGACTTCGCTGAGGGTAACGGCGCCGATCTGGTGGGCGATGTCTCGTAGGACGCCGCCGGCGGCGACCGAGGCGAGCTGTCGGTCGTCGCCCACGAGCCGCACCTGGGCGCCGCGGGAGGTGATGTAGTCGATCGCGGCCGCCAGATCGGTGGTCGCGGCCATGCCCGCCTCGTCGATAAGGACGAGGGTCTTGGGGTTGATCTTCTCCATCCACGTGGGTGCTCCGCCGTTGTTGGCGTGCCACACGAGCTTGGCCAGCGTGTCGGCGCGAACCTTCTTCCGACCCGGGCGCCACGGCCCGTTCAGAAGTCCCTTGGCCTTCGCCGCGGCACCGGCGTCGCCGGCTTCGGGGTTGATGGAGGCGCCGAGTTCTTGGGCGGCGACCGCGGACGGGGCGAGGCCGATGATGGTGCCGCCGGAGTCCTGCCAGGCGCGGGTGAGGACCCGCATGGCGGTGGTCTTGCCGGTGCCCGCGGGCGCGAGGGCGAGCTGGACAGCGCGCCCGCTGGTGGCCATCTCGCGGACCAGGGACTGCTGGGCGGCGTTGAGCTGGAGCTGGTTGGCGGCGGCTTCGGCGATCGCGATGCCGACGCGTACCTCGCTGATGGTGCGGCCGCCGGTGCGTCGGGCGGACTCGACGATGCGCCGTTCGGCGTCGATCACGGCCTGGGAGGTGTACGGGCGGGCACCGGCGAGGCTGTACACGCTGACGATCTCCTCACCGTCGCCCCCGCGTTCGGTGCGCTGCAGGGGAGCGGGGATCGTCACGTCGTGGGTGGCCGCAGTGGTCGCGTGGGTGAGCGGGTCAGGGTCGTTGAAGGCGATGGAGTGCTCGCCGATCGCGGTGGCCACCACGCGGTCGACGGCGGCATCGAGGTCGGGCAGCCGGACGCCGTGGGCGCGGGCCTGGCGCTGTGCCTCGGCGCGCAGGTGCCAGACCTGCCAGGTCGCACGGTCCTCGGCGACCCGCGCGACGACACGCTGCGCGGTCTCGGCGACCCATTCGTCGGTGACGTCCTGGGCGTCCGGGCGGTGACCGAGACAGTCCTCGACCATGTCTCGGACGGCCTGCTCACCACCGATGATCGCGGCAGCCTCGGCCAGCCACGCGGCCCGCTGGTCGGCTTCGGCACGGGGTGCGTGCTTGGCCTGCCGGGTCTGGTCCCACGCCTTCTCCGCGAGGGTGACGGCCTCACCTTCGGTCGGCGGCCGGCCGTGCTCGGTCTGGAAGGCGGCCGCCAGTTCGCGGCGGCGGGCCTCGATGGCGCTGTGCCGCTTGGACCAGGTCTTGGCCAGCCGCTCGTCGACGCCGACGATCTCGCGCACGGGCCGCTTGTCGACACCCTTGTCCAAACCGCTCCTGCGGTTCTCGAAACGCACTCCCAGCCGGGCGATGAGCTCGGACTCGATGAGGGTGTTGTACATCTCCGCGAGGGTGACGTTGGCCTTGTAGAGCACCCGTCCGTCGACCGCGAGCCAGCGGCCGGCCTCGTCCTGGACCTTGTTGCTGACCGCGACGTGGGTGTGCAGGTGCGGATCGGACGAGCGTGCGTCGCGGTGGGTGAACATGCCCGCGATCAGGCCCTTCGCCTTGACCTGCTGGAGGCCGCCGCGTCCGCGGCGTGTGAACAACACCTCCTTCTCCAGCCACGACAGCGTGGCCTCGACAGCCGAGTGATGGGCGGCCTCGATCTCCTTGGCGACGTCGCGATCGGCCAGCGCCCACAGCGTCGAGACGGACTTCACCGGGGCGAAGGTGAGGTCGTATCCCGCCACCGCGGTGGTCTGCTGGCGGGTGGCCTTGGCCATGAAGGAGCCGCGCTCACGGTCGTCGATCGGTGCCCGCCCGTGCTCGCGGAGGAAGTGCTCGTTGCCCAGCTCGGTGCGGATCTTCGCCCGCACATCGGCCGGCACCGGGGTCTTCCAGTGCTCACCGCGGGCCAGGTTGTAGGCGACGTAGCGTTTGGCGGTCTCCTGGATGAACTCCGGTTGGTTGCCCAGGTACCGGGCGAACACACGGCCGAGCTGGGAGGCCTTCTTGGCATTCTCGATGCTCTTGCCTGCGTCCAGGGCGGCGTTCTCCAGCCGCTCCGCGTCCGGGTGGCGACCCTCGCCGAACAGGTTCCGCATGTGGGCCTCGGTGACCTGCGAGCCCACCTCGAGGTCAAGCGCACCGAGCCCCGCACCGAACCAACGGCCCGGTGACTCGCCCTTCTCGGCGTAGTAGTCGGCCAGTCCCGCATGGCCGCGGTCGGTGGCATCGTGTACGGCGACCTGACGGGTCAGGTATGTGTACCCGTCTCCCGCGGTCAGCTTGTGCACACCCATCACGCCTGGAGAAGCAACCGTGGCGATCCGGTTTCGGACACCTGCCCGGCACCAATTTCCGACAGTGCATGGGGTGCGAGGGATCTGGTGAGGTTCAGCGTCTGGTGAGTCGAGTGACGTGGTCGGGTTCGAAATTCGTGGATCGGAAGTGTCCGATCTGGGTCGGTCGAGGTTGCTTCTTGCTTGTGAAGGGTCGCGGTGGATGTCCGTGACGTTCCGGATCAAGGAAGAGGTGGTTCCCGGTGGGGAAGGCGGCACAAGCACAGGCAGGTCGGGACCGGGCTCGGGATGCCCGACTGAAGGCGGCGCGCGAGCGCCGGCTCAAGCTGGACCCGGATCAGCTGGCGCGGGAACGGCGCATCGACGAGGCGTCGGTCGACGTCGAGGTCGCCTGGGAGGAACGAGCCCAGGCGGAGCAGGCGCTGGCGGACGCGGAGGTCGCGGCCGCGGCCGCGATCGAGCGGCTTCTTGTGGAGCGGCTCGCGGTCAAGGACGTCGTGCATCTGACCGGGCTCGACCAGGCGACGGTGCGTCGGCTGCGTCAGCTCGAGACCGACGACGAGCCCGGGACCGAGCCCGGGACCAGCGGCGGCGTCGGCTCCACTGCCGAGGGTGCCGACGCCGAGGTGGCGTGATGGCGAGCCCGCCGACCGTCGTGACCAGTCGCCGACGTCAGCACGAACTGCTGAGGTCGTGGACGGGGTGGCCGCTGACCTCGATCCTGATCGACCCGACCGAGGTCGCCCAGGTGGGTGAGGCGGGTTGGTCGGGCACACATCACCGCGACCCGGAGACAGGGGAGCGGATCGTGGGCACGACCGACGGCCTCGGGTTCGGCGTCGACGACACCTGGCACAACCCGGTCGAGGTGATCCCGTGGTCAGAGCTCGAGGCGATCGCCAGGGCAGTGCCAGACGAGGTCCGCGAACAGCTCGTCGAGTTCCGGGCTCGATGGCGGCAGCACCAGTCGGCCTACCCGCGGTTCACTGCCAGCGAGGCCGCAATCGGGTGCGGCCCGACCGTGGCCGGTGAACCGCTCACGCCGCGACAGGAGGCCTACGTGCGCGAGCACGAAGCCTTCGAGGCCAGCGGGGTACTGCCGGCCTGGGAACAGCAGCGAGCGGAGCTGGATGCCGAGCGGCTGGGCCTCCACGGTCAGGCCATGGGCCTGTCGGCCGGCTCAGAGGCCGGCGACCTCCTCGAGCTGCTCGATGACCAGCAAGCCGACCGGGACACGAATCCGGACGACACTGCCGTCGCGGGGACGACCGGCGCCGAGGTCCGCGCGTGCGTCGAGGACGAGCACGGACACGTCACCTCAACGGACGTGTCCGATGACGAGGCGGAGTTCTTCACCGTCTACGGGCCCGACAGCGACGGACTGCCCCAGGCGGTCAGCGACCACCCGACACGGGAGACGGCGCGACGCGCACTGGAGGATCGTCACGGTGCCGGGGAGGACCAGACAGCGGACCCGGTGCCAGACGACCAGGCCGCCTCGAGTGCTCGGCCGGCGTTGCTGCCACCTGCAGCCAGCACGGCCGCGCCCGGCGACGCCGCTGCCCGCTCGATGGGGATCGCGCCCGATGCGAGGGGTGTGGGCCGATGATCGCAAGCACGCCGGTTCGACTCCTCTCGTTGGCGATCGTGGCCCTGGTGGGCATCGTCGGCGTACGCGGCATCGTGGGTGGCTTCGCCTTCGGCGGCGACATACTCGACAACAGCTCTGGGCCACATTCCTCCGCGGCCGCAGGCGAGCGCACGCCCGGCGTTGTGGCCTACGTCCTCGACGGAGACACGGTCCAGGTCACCACAGGTGATGGCCGCGACGTGAGGGTGCGGTTCCTCGGGATCAGTGCTCCCGAGATCGCGCATCCCGGCAAGCCGGGGGAGTGCTACGGCTCCCGATCGACCCGGCACCTCAAGCAGCTGCTGCCGGCCGGCACTCACGTGACGATCGTGAGCGACCCGACCCAGGACGATGTCGACACCTACGGGCGCTGGCTGCGCTACGTAGAGGCATCCGGTCGCGACATCGGAGCTGCTCAAGTTCGGTCCGGCTCCGCTGCAGCTCGCGACAGCTCTGCTCCGGTCTCACGGCACTCGACTTACGCGCAGCTCGAGGACCAGGCCCGCGGCCGCTCGGCAGGGATGTGGGCGGCATGCCGGTGACGAACACGCCGGAACTGGTGGGCCGAAATGGTTTACATCAGTATAGGGGGGCTATACCGTATAGGTAGGCTATACCGATGCGTTGGCCGCATCCGTTAGGCGATTGAGGTCGTCATAAGAGCACCTGTCAGGAATGTGCAGTCGAGGAGCACGGGCCGGGGGAGTGCGCGAACCGGGACCTCCCGATGTGCGCACGGGCCTGCACCTGTCGGCACGGGGCGCCGGAGTCCGACCCGGCTCCGTACTGGACAGCAGTGAACGCAGCGGCCGCGAGCCCGGAAGGGGCAGGCGCGGGAGGGGCAAGGGGCCGTACCCGTACCCGTGCCCGGACTGCGGGGAGACGGTCAACGCGACCGCGGCCTATCGCGCCCGGCACCGCAACCCGTGCCTAGCCTGCACCCGTAGCCGGAACGGGTGGGCGTGCAGGGAGTGCGGCAGCACCGACCCCCGCCACGCCTCACCGTGCACAGCAAACTCGGGTGCCGCCGGGGAAGGAGCGGGCCGATGACCGCCCAGCATCGGCCTGCCGCACGTCGACGCCGCTTCCGGCACGACGAGTACATCGCCGGCGACCTCTTCTCCGGGTTCGGCGGCCTGACCCAGGGCATCGAGCGCGCCGGCTTCAGCGCGATCGTCGCGGCCAACCACAACGAGTACAAGGTCAAGGTCCATGAGGCGAACCACCCGCACGTCGAGCACTGGATCGCGGATCTGGTGGACCCGGACTCCAGCGACTACCACTCCGTGCGCGAGCTCCCGCCGGTCGACCTGCTCGCCGCCGGCGTCAGCTGCGTCAACCATTCGCCCGCCAACACGAGGAGGGCCTACGAGCAGGGCCTCTCGCTGTTCGACCTCGAGGACCCCGAGTATGAAGCACGCGTCACCCGCTCCGAGCGTGACCGGGCAACCGCCAGCTGCGTCCTGCACTACGCGGCCCAGCACCACCCGCTGTTGCTCCTCGTCGAGTGCACCACCGAGCTCTACTCCTGGGGCCAGCTCGTTCCCGGCAAGCGGAAGGTCGGCGACGGGTCGACCTACCGGTGGTGGCTCAAGCAGTTCGACCTGCTCGGCTACAACCACAAGGTCCTCTACCTCAACTCGATGTTCTTCGGCGTCGGCCAGTCCCGCGACCGCGGGTACTGGGTCTTCTGGGACAAGAAGCTCCCCACCCCTGATCTGGATCACCGGCCGGAGTCCTGGTGCGACCACTGCCAGACCGTCGTCCAGTCCGTGTGGTCGTGGAAGACCGGCGTTCCGCCAACCGGGTCGGTGCGGTACGGCAAGCAGTACAACTACCGCTGCCCCTCGTGCCACCGCGAGGTGATCCCGCCGTTCAGGCCCTCGCTGGACGCGCTCGACCTGTCGAACCTGGGCACCCGGATCGGCGATCGTGACAAGCCGCTCGCGGCCGCGACGATGGCGCGCGCCGAGCGCTGCCGCCAGCGGTTCGCCGAGTTCCCGGCGGTCTTGATGCCGGCGAAGTCGCAGCGCGGCTCGAAGCGGCACCCGTGGCAACCGATGGCCACCCAGACCAGTCAGCAGGAGACCGCGGTCCTCTCGACCGGGGCACTGATGGCGGCCGCCGGCAACACCTTCGAGTGGCCCGGCTCGCAGTGCCGCACCCGCGACTTCTCTCAGCCGCTACCGGCTCAGACCTCGACGAACGGAACCGGCCTGATCACGCCGCCGGTCCCGATGGCGATCGACAACTTCCAGGGCGCCCCGCGTGGGGTCGACGAGCCGCTGCCAACCCAGGGCGGGTCGGAGACCATGGGACTGCTCTCGGCCGGGGTGCTGCCCTACCGCAGGCACACGACGCCCACCTCGCACGTCGAGGCGATGCCGACTGTGACGGCCGACCAGATCCCCGGCTTGCTGACCGCGGCCGGCACGATCAAGAACAACGGGTCGATCCTCGAGGCGAAGTACCGGGCGCACCCGGTCTCGGACCCCGCTGGGCGCGGTCACCGCTGAGCCGACCCAGGCCCTGCTGTTCTCGGGCTGGTACAAGCAGAACGGCTCCACCGGCACGGAAACCGCGCCGCACCCAGTCACGGACCCGTTCGGGACGCTCACCTCGCGCGACACCACCGCCATCCTGACCGCCGAGTGGCGTGAAGCCCTCGCGGACCTCGCCCTCGAGGACTGCTACTTCCGGATGATGTACGACCACGAGATCGGCCGTGGCTGCGGCTTCGACGTCGACTTCGCGGACTACCAAGGCACGTTCCAGGTGTGGGGCTCGGCTCGCGACAAGGTCGACGGCTACGGGAACGCCGTCTCGCCACAGGTCGGCTGGTGGATCGGCGGCCGGCTCCGCGCGGTCCTCCACAACGAGGAGGTGGCGGCGTGATGAGCGTCCAGAAGCTCTTCACCGAGGCGCCCGCACGTCGGGACCCTGAGGCAGACGCACGCACCATGTGGAGGCGTGAGCAGAAGCCTCTCGGCGCCACCTGCGACTTCCCCGGGTGCGAGCGGCACGCCGAGCTCGGCGCACGGATGTGCGACTACCACGTGATGGTCCGGCTGGCCTCAAACGGTTCGTGGGTCGACGACAGGCACCCTGATGGGGGGCACGGCTGATGTGTTACCGAGAGACCGCGCACTACGTGGTGCTCTGCGACCGATGCGGACTGGCAGCGCCGGAGGGATCGGGCTGGTGGACGCCCTCGCTCGCCGACCGGGCCGCACTCGAGGCAGGTTGGGAGATGACCCAGACCGAACACCTATGCCCAACATGCGCGATCGCCGAGATGACCGACGAGGCCGGGGCAGCGGGCCCCGACCGCCCGGCGCTGCCGCCGGTCCGCGGCCCGGCACCGCGGCCGGACATCGGCTGGCCACCGTCCACGACAGCTGCGGCCCGCTCGTGGGAGGACTCGCGGTGACCGACCGGACCGGCATCGATTGGACCGACTCGACGTGGAACCCGCTGACCGGCTACACAGAGCTCTCCCCGGGCTGTGATCACCGGTACGCCAAGACCCTCGCCGAGCGCTTCCGCGGGACCCCTGGGCACTACTTCGAGGACGGCTTCGACATCGTCCTGCGCCCCGAGCGTCTCGACCAGGTGCTCCGGTGGACCCGGCCGCGCCGCCGTTACAGTCAGCAGCATGCAGCCCGCCGATGTGACCGCCGCGCCAGCTGAGGTGGTGGCGGAGGTGCTTCGCGACCCGTCCGGGTTCCTGGCTGCGGCCGCGGAGGCCGCTCCTGGCTGGTCGGTTCGGTACGGCGGCCCGGAGGGCGTTGCCCAGTTGACGGGCGCGCTGCACGATCATCTGGCTCAGCTGACGAAGAGCAACGCCGAGTTGCGGGGCGCGACGGTGCTCTACTTGCGCACCCACCAGAAGCTTTCACTGCTCACGATCGCGGGTCTGCTCGGCGTAACCAAGGGTGCCGTGAACCACGTCATACGGCGGGCCGAGGAGGACTCGGCCCGGCAGTCGGGAACGTTCGCCCAGCTCGAGTCGCCCGCCGCGTGGGACTCCTGACGACAACCGTCCATGACGGCGACGCTCACCCCGTAGAGCCCGGCTCCTTAGCCACCCTCGCCACTCCAGTTCGGGTCCACGGGTACCGGGACGAGCTGCTCGATGGGGAGCCAGTCCATCTTGACCACCGGCTTGAGTGCCGCATCGTCGTGCCAGACCACCAGGGCCTCCCAGCGCCGGCCCTCGCGTTTCCAGTCGAGGATGAGCCCGCGGAAAAGCTTGAGGCGGCCGGTGTTGCGGATCAGGACGAACCGCACGTCGACGTACGGTCGCCACGCGTCGTTCTTCGGCGGGTTCGCAGACACCTCGGCACGCTCACTCTGTGGTGAGCAGCTCGGCCGGGAGCCACTCCTCGACTGAAGCCCACTGCCCGGGCCGCAACTGGGCTGCGTAGATGACCCGGCCCTCCCAGAGGTGACCGGCGCGACGCCACTCCAGCAGCAGGCCAGGCCGCGGCTGCGAGGCGTCGACAGGCAGGGTGATCCAACAGTGCCGACCAGGCTGAGGCGGCGCCACTGCGCTGCTGGGAGGTGGGTCCGGGTGCTGGCCAGCGCGCACGCGGTCCTTCAAGGGGATTCCCGCGCCGCGCCCGTATCCGCCAGCTGCCATGCCTCCCAGAGTAGAACACCTGTTCGAAGTTGTGCCCCGTCATGGTTCGTACGCTGGATGGGTGCCGACCTCCTGGGAGCCGATGCTGGCCAAGCCGGCAGCCACGCTGGCCGCGGTCGGGAGCCTGCCCGGCGGCACCGTCTATGAGCCGAAGTGGGACGGCTACCGGGCCATTCTCGAGCGCACGAGCGCCGGGTGCCGGGTCTGGTCGCGCAACGGCGTGGACCTGGCGGCAGGGTTTCCCGAGATCGTCCAGGCTGCCCGCGAGCAGCTGGATTCGGGCACGGTGGTCGACGGTGAGCTCGTCGTGTGGCGGGACGGTCGACTCGACTTCGGGGCACTGGCGCCGCGGCTGGCCTACCGCGGCCACCGCCGGCCACCGGAGGACCTGCCATCGGTCTCCTTCCTGGCCTTCGACGTCCTGGCTGTCGGCGACGTTGATATGCGGACCGAGCCGCTGCGCGATCGCCGGGCAGTGCTCAAGCAGCTGGCGGGATTGTGGCGGCCGCCGCTGCAGTTGACGCCGCAGACCGCTGACCGGGCCGAGGCGGAGCGCTGGCTCGAGGAGTACGCCGCGGCGGAAGTCGGTGTGGAGGGCCTGCTCGCCAAGGGAGCCGGTCAGCGCTACCTGCCTGGTCAGCGGGGATGGGTGAAGTTCCGGATCCACAACACCCGCGAGGCCACGGTCGGCGCGGTCATCGGTCGCGTCGACCAACCGGTTCGGCTGATCCTCGGCCTCCGAGACGCCGCCGGCACGTTGCGTGTGGCTGGTGCGACCCATCCGCTCAGTTCGAGAGAGTCGGCCGAGCTCGCTGCGGTCCTCGTCGGCACCGATGACCACCCGTGGCCGGCCGAACTCAGCACCCGCCAGCTGGGGCGGTTCAGCCGCGAGCCGGTTGTAATCGCCCGGGTGATCCCCACGGTGATCGTCGAGGTCGAGGCAGACACCGCGTTTGAGCACGGCCGGTGGCGGCACCTGACCCGTTACCGCCGGCTGCGCCTGGACCTCTCCGGCTGAGGATCGACTCCTCAGCGGTCGACGCGGAGCGAGAGGATGCGCCAGCCCGGCCGCAGCTGCTCCCGAATACGCTCGAGCGCCTCGTCGTAGGACGCCGCGGCGGCCGAGAGATCGTCGCGCTCCAGCTCGTAGCCGCCGCGGTGGTCAGGGGGATCTCCTGGATGGCAGCGGTCATCGTGAGCACGAGCCGGAGTCTAGAAGCGCGGGCCGACAGCGGACCCACCACGGGCAGACACCCGGGTCGCCGGGCGGTCGAAGTACTCCCCACAGGCGCGATGGGGTTTGGGGCGCCGAAATGCCGATACATATGGTGAGCGCTCATCGGGAGTGCTCGCGAAAGGAGCACTGAGTGAGACCGCGAGCGAGCCAGGCCATCGTCAGGCACGCCGTCACGGCGTTCCTGCTCGCGGAGCTGGGCCGCGGCCGATCCGCGACATGGTCCCTCGAGGAGGCCGACCGTCTGCCCCGCGTCCACGCACGCATGTCATCGGACCCGGACGGCGCTGACCACCAGCCGGTCGTCGGTGTGGAACAGCTCGGCGCACGTCACCAGCGTCAGCAGCTCGCCGCGCCGAGGCAGCCCTGGGTCGCCGGCCCGGTCGTCGAGCACGGACGCATCCGTGAAGGGCACCCGCCGGACCGTCGCACCCTCGGGGACCTCGTAGGTGTAGCGCTCGGTCGCCGTGCGCAGGACGATCTGGTCGCCGGGCCGGATCTCGGTGAGGTCGCGCAGCGGCTCACCGTGGGTGATGCGGTGGCCGCCGAGGACGACGTTCCCGCCCTCGCCCGGGAGCTCGGTGTCCGTGACGTGCCCGAGGCCCCACGCGAGAGCGTCGTCGTCGTCGCCCTCGACCACCGGCACCGTGTCACCACCGATCGAGTCCGGCAGCCGGGCGACGGCGAAGGCGCCGTGCGGCAACGAGCGGTCACCGGCCGCCGGGCCGCGGTCGAACCGCTCGGTCAGGTCGGCCACCAGCCCCTCCTGCCGGTGCTGGGCCACCACGGTGGTGCCGACCAGCTCCCAGACCAGCCAGCCCACCACGAGCAGGCCCGCCGCGACCAGCGCCCAGCCGGCCCGTCGCCGGGTCATGCCCGGCGACGACCCGACCGCAGCAGCGCCGTACCACCGGTCAGCAGCAGCAGCGCCAGCAGCCACCACCAGGCCGAGGGGCCTCCGGTGTCGGGCAGGACACCGTCGTCGGCCGCGCCGGGCGCGAGGTCCTCCTCGCCCAGGACGAGGACCGCTCCGTCGCTCGGGTCGACCCCGGGCCCGTCGTCGAGCACCGCCACGTTGACCACCTCGGTCCCGGCGGTCACCGACTCGCGGACCTCGGCGACGACCACCAGCATGGTCTCCTCGCCCGCGGGCAGGGAGGCCGGGAAGGTGCACCGGGCGACGTCGCGCTGGATGCTGCACCGCCAGCCGCGACCCTCGGCCGACACCAGGCGGAGCTCGGCCGGCAGGTCGTCGACCACCACCAGGGGATGCACGGTGTCGCTGGGACCCTCGTTGGCGACGGTGATCGCGTAGACCACTCTGCCGTCGGCGGACGAGCGCACCCTCTTGTCGATGGTCAGCACCGACGTCGGCGTCACGGCCGCGGCGTCGTCGTCGCTGTTGTCGGTGACGTCGGACTCCTCGGTGGGCGTCGACACCGTGGCGGTGTTGACCACCTCGGGGTAGGCCTCCGGCCCGACGTCCACGACCATCACAAGCTGGGTGCTGCCCCCGGCCGGCAGGGCGGCGGCGTACTCGCACGTGACGCTGGTGGTTCCCTCGCAGGCCCAGTCGTCGCTGGTCACGCCGGACAGCGTGAGGCCGTCGGGCAGGACGTCGGTGAGCGTGATCGGCCCCGGGTCCTCGGTGGGGCCCTCGTTGGAGACGGTCAGGACGTATCGCGCCTGCTCCCCCACCACGAAGCGGCCCTCGTGGACCTTGTCGAGGGTCAGGTTCACCAACGGTGGCACCGTCACCTCGTCCTCGTCGGTGTTGTCCGCCGGCTCGGGATCGGTCGCCTCCGAGCCGACCTCGGCGAGGTTGGTGACGGTCGGGTACGCCGCCGGCTCGACCAGCACCGTGACGGTGATCGGCGGCGCGTCGGTGTCAGGGGCGAGGGGGCTGCCCAGCACGCATGTCAGCTCCTGCCCGTCCTCGTCACAGGTCCAGTCGTCACCGGTCGCGGAGACCGGGGTCAGGCCCTCGGGCAGCGTGTCGACGACCATCACGTCGCGGGCGGTCGAGGGTCCGTCGTTGCGGACCGCCAGCGTGAAGTCCAGCTCGTCGCCGACGCGCACCGGCCCCGTGTGGGACTTGACGATCAACAGGTCGGCCTCGGCGAGCGGGGTGACGACGTCGTCGTCGACGTCGTTGCCGGGGTCGGTGTCGTCGCCGCGGGGGTCGACCGCGGCCACGTTGCGGAGGTCGCCTGTCGCGTCGGGGGCCACGAAGACCGACAGCTCCAGGGTCGCCAGCGCGGTGCCGGCCGCCAGCGGGCCGGGGTGCTCGCAGGTGACCTGCTGGCCGTCCGCCTCGCAGGACCACTGACCGCCGGCGACTCCCAGGTATCCCAGGCCGTCGGGCAGGTCGTCGACCACCGTCACGGTCCCGGTGACGTCCGAGGGGCCCTGGTTGCGCACGTCGAGTTCGAAGGTGACCGGCTCGCCCGCGACGACACGGCCCGTGTGGGACTTCTCGATCGCGAGGTCCGTCGCCGTCTCGAGCGTCAGGTCAGCGTCGTCCTGGTTGTCCGCCGGGTCGTCGCCGTTCGTGGCCGTCGCGGTGGTCGCGACGTTGGTCAGCTCCGTCCCGGACGGGAGGCTGCTGTCGATGCTCACGGTCACGGTGATGACCGGCGCGTCGGTGAGGGCAGCGACGGTGGGCCGGCTGCAGGACAGGTCGGCCGCCGTGGTCTCGCACGTCCAGCCGGCTCCGACCGCGGACACGACCTCGAGGCCAGCCGGCATCGTGTCGGTGACCGTCACGGTGTCGGCGTCGGAGGGTCCGGCGTTGGAGACCAGGAGCTCGAAGGTCGTCTCCGCCCCGGCGACGGGCGTGGTGTCCGTGGCGGTCTTGGTGATGCTGATGTCCGCCTCGTCCTCGATCGTCGTCGGGTCCGCATCCGTGTCGTTGTCGGGGTCGGGGTCGGCGGGACCGTCGACCGTCGCCCGGTTGACCAGGGTCGCGGGACCGGCGTCGGCGGCGACGTCGGCGACCACGGTGATGTCGGGCGCCGACGTGCCGTCGGCGAGCGAGGAGGCCCGGGTGCAGATCACGGTGGTGGGCGACGGCGTCTCACAGGTCCAGCCCGGGCCCGCGGCCGTGCTCGCGGTGAGGCCGGCGGGCAGCGTGTCGGTGACGACGATCGGTCCCGGGCTGTCGGACGGACCGAGGTTCGACACCGTCAGCACGTAGCTGACCTGGCCACCGGCGAGCACCCGCCCGGTGTGCGACTTGTCGATCGCGAGATCGGCCTCGACGTCGACGGAGGAGTCGTCGTCGTCGGTGTTGTTGGCCTCGTTGGGGTCGTCGGTGTCGGCGTCGACCGTGGCCTCGTTGACCACGGCGCCGGTGACCGAGGAGTCGACCGCGACCCGCACGCGCACGACGGCCTGGTCGCCGTCGGCCAGGCTGCCCGCGAGGGAGCAGGTCACGGTGCCACCGGTCTCGTCGCAGGACCAGACGCCCTGCTGAGAGGTGAAGCCGACATAGCTGAGGCCTGCGGGCAGGTCGTCGGTCACGACGACGCCGGCAGCGTCGGAGGGACCGTCGTTGACGACCCGCAGCTCGTAGACGGCCTCCTCGCCCGCGGTGACCTCGGTGATGCTGGTCTTGGCGATCCCGAGGTCGGCCTCGGTCCGCGGCGTGGTCGACACCTGGTCGGCGTCGTTGGCGGGCTCGGGGTCCGTGGTCGTGGTGTCGGTGATCTCGACACCGTTGACGACGTCGCCGGTCTGAGAGCTGGGGATCCCGGCCACGACGGTGAGCACGGGCGCCGGGGCGCCGGCGGCGAGGTCGCTGGAGAGCGTGCACGTCAGGACGCCGCCGGGGGCGTCGTCGCAGGTCCAGCCGGTGCCGGTGGCCGAGCGAAGCACGCTCCCGGGCGGAAGGGTGTCGGTCACCTCGATCGGTGCACGGGACACCGACGGACCGAGGTTGCGGAGGCCGATCGTCCAGGTCGCGTCCTGGCCGGCGACGACCTCGCCGCTCACGGCCTTGTCCACCGCGAGGTCGGCGGCCGTGGTCACGGTCGCGTCGTCGGTGTCGGAGTCGTTGGCGGGGTCGGGGTCGTAGGTCCGGCCGTCGACGGCGGCCCCGTTGGTCACGACGGTTCCGTCCGCGAGGTCGTCCGGGAGGCCGGCCACGACCGTGATGACGGCGAGCTTGGCGCCGACCGCGAGCGGCGAGCCCGCGGGGCGCATGCAGGTGATCTCGAGGTCGACGCGCCCGCAGGTCCAGCCGGGCCCGCTCGCCGTCACCGGCGCGTCGGCGAGCTCGCTCGGGAGGGTGTCGACGACGGTCCACGGACCGACGGCAGGGTCAGGACCCTCGTTGGTGACCGTCACCGTCCAGGTGAGGGGCGCGCCGGCGACCGGGGTGCCGGTGTGCTCCTTCGCGATCGCCAGGTCGGCGGAGTGCACCTGGGCGGCAGCGGTGTCGTCCGGGCCGGCGTAGGAGGTGCCGTCGGCGTCCTGCTGCTCGCCCTCCGCGTCCTCGGCCGTGGTGCCTGCCGTGTTGACATGGTCGACGGCGGCGCCCACGCCCGGGTCGGTGACGACGTCGGCGCCGGGCGTGGCACTGAAGGTCAGCACGAGCGTGGTGCCGGTCGGCAGGTCGCCGAGGTCGGTCCAGATGAGGACCTGCGGGTCGCCCGTCACCGCCGGCTCGGCCGCGACCGGCGCGCCACCGGCGACCGACACCCGGGCGGTGTCGGCGTCGTAGGTCCAGCCGGGAGGCAGCATGTCGTCGACGTCGACGCCGTAGGCGGTGGAGGCACCGTCGCTGGAGACCACGATCCGCCACTGCAGCGGGTCGCCGATGTAGGCGATCGTGCTGCCGACCACGCTCTTCTCCACCGACACGTGCGGCAGGGCGGCCCGCACGGTCGCGGTGTCCTGCGGCCCGTCGTACTCGCGACCACCCTGGTCGGGAAGCGAGAAGTACTCGGTCACGTCGGCGCTGTTGGTGAGCGGGCCCGCTTTGGCCGGCGTCGCGAGCACCGCGTCGTAGGTGAGGCTGACCGTCGCCCCGGGCGCCAGCGGACCCTCGATCGTCCAGGTGATGGTGCCGCCACCGAGAGCGGCGTCCGCACCGGTGAGGACCCCGCCGTCGGAGATGGTGGCGGCATCGACGACGACGCCGGTCGGCACGTCGTCGGTCACGACCAGGTCGTGGGCGTCGCTCGTCCCGGTCCCGGCGGCGCCGTTGCTGACGTCGAGCGTGTAGCCGAAGGTCTCGCCCGGAGCCGGGGTCGTGTCGGAGACCCGCTTGTCGAGGGAGACGACCGGCTCGGTGATGGTCAGGGTCGCGGTGTCCGGGGCCGCCTCGGCCCCGAAGGTCTCGCCCGCCGAGGTGGGCGGAGCGCCGTCGGCCAGCTCCCACTTCAGGGTGGCACTGTTGACCAGCGCGTCACCGCGGGAGTTGTCGACGATGTCGGCCACCTCAGCGGTGTAGACGAGGGTCACGACCCGCTGCTCGGGCGAGGCCAGGAGGTCACCGAGCGACCACCCGGCCAGGGTGGAGCCGGAGGGCCCTGCGGCGTCGGCGAGACGCGCCGGGGCGCCGGGCAGCGTGCACGGGTCGGCGTCCGCCTCGGCGCAGGTCGCCGACTCCAGGGCGATGGTCGAGGCGTCGATCCCCGCGGGGACCTGGTCGATCACCGCCGCGTCGTAGAAGTTGACCTGCGAGGGCAGCGTGACCCGCACCGTCCAGCGGGCGGTCTCGCCGATCGCGTAGGTCGGCTGCTCGACCTCCTTGCCGACCGCGGCGGGCTGCACCGCGAGGGTGCGCGACGCCGGGACGCTGTAGGTGCGTTCGGTGGGTCGGTCGGCATCGGCCCGGGCGACCTTGTCGTCGTCCATGGTCGAGCCGCTGAGCTCGGCGGTGTTGGTGTACTGCTGCGAACCCCCGGCCGTGTCGGAGACGACGGCGCTGTAGGTCAGCGGGACCACGGCGCCGGGCCCGAGGTCGCCCAAGGACCACTCGATGCGGGTGGAGCCTGCAGGACAGCCGTTGGCCCCCGTCCCGGCCGAGACGTCGCGGGCGCCCGGGGTGGGCGACCCTGCCACCAGCTCGAGGCCCGACGGGAGGCAGTCGACGACGAACGCGTCGTGGAGCGGCGGCCGACCGGCAGCGTTGCGCGCGGTGAGGGTGTAGGTGATCTCCTGGCCGACCACGACGACGTCGTCGGCGTCGTCGTCCTGCTTGGTCAGGGTCGGCGAGGGCGCGACGAGGGTGAAGACGGCCGTGTCCGTCCGGGCCGGCAAGGCGGCCCCACCCGGGCCCGCCGTGGAGGCGAAGGAGGCGGTGTTGGTGCGCCTCGCGCCGTGGTTGCCGGAGTTGGAGACCAGCACGGTGAGCTGGACCGCGAAGCGCTGGTCGGTCGCCGTGTCGTTGGTCCAGGTCGCCGGGAAGGTCAGGTCGCCGTTGGCCGCCTGGGAGAAGCCGCCCGGCTGGGCAGCCGTCGTGTCACTGGCCGCGTCGGGCTGGAAGGTCCAGGACGGGGACCCCGGGACGAGCGACACGCCGGAAGGCAGGGTGTCCGTGAGCCGTCCCGCGTAAACGGTGGTGCCTCGCGGCACGACGACCGAGAAGGTGTAGGTCACCTGCTCGCCGACGGTCCCCTGGCCACCCGCGTTGTTGCCGGCCTCGGCGACCTCGGTGGTCAGGTCCTTCTCGACGGAGGCGTCGGGGGCGAGGAGCCGGTGGGTGTCCTCGGCCGGCGGGGAGTCGGTGTCAGTCACGCCGCCGTCGATGTTGTCCTCCGGTGCGTGACCGGCCGCGCCCCCCTGGTTGGTCGGGGAGTCGTACGTCGAGACCGCGGCGGTGTTGACAAAGGCGGCGGACACGCTGAGCTCGGGGTCGTAGGCCACCTCGTAGGTGAGGTCGACGGAGTCCCCGGCTTGTAGGACCACGGTGTCGGGCAGGTCCCAGCGCACGACCGAGCGGTCGGTGAGCCCCGCCCGGGGTGTCGGGTGGCCGGCGTCCCCGGGGTCGGTGCACACCCCGGAGTCGGACACGGCAGCCACCTGGTCGCAGGTGATGCCGGCCGGGAGGACGTCCCACACGTCGGGGCCGACGACGTCGAGTCGGTTGCGGTCGGCGGCGACGGCAGCGTTGGTGACGGTGACCGTGTACTCGACCGTGTCACCGCCTCGGACCGTCCCGTTCTCTGGGAGCGGCGTCGGGACCGGCGCGGTGCCGGCGACGCGCCGGGCGGACTTCTCGACCTCGACGGGCGGGGCCGCCGCGAGCGACAGGTCGACTTGGTCGCGCAGGGAGAAGACGGCGCCGTCGGTGTTCTCGTACTGCAGCTTCGCGAGGTTGCCCAGCAGGTCGGGCGCGGGTCCGGCGGCCGGGTCACCGACGATGGCGGAGAGCCGTACCTCGAAGACACCTCCGGGCGACACGTAGCGGCCGCCGGCGCGGTCGGTGCCCACCTCCCAGGTGAGCACGTCGCCCGCCACGGCCAGGTCGAGCGCGACGGTGTTGGCCCCGGTGGGCGTCGCCGAGCCGGGCTCGTAGGTCGTCCCGGCGGGCAGGAAGTCGGTCACGACGGCGTTGCGGGTGCTGTTGTCGTCGGAGAAGTCGACGCGTACGACGAAGCAGACCCGGTCGCCCTCGTCGAAGGTCACCAGCGGGTCGGTCGGGTCGAGGTCGTCGCGGTAGTCGCCCGCGTCGGTGCTGCAGGCGTAGGGACGCGCGGCCGGCACGTCGGGCTGGATCGACTTCTGCAGGGCCGGCGCGTCGGAGCCGAGGCCGGCGCTGGAGTCGTCCGCGACCTCGACCGGTCCGGTCGGCGCGGGACCGGCGACCGCGTCGAGCAGCGTCGTCGTGCCGACGAGCGACACCTCGTTGCGGTAGCCGTCACCCGAGACCGTCGGGTCCTGGCCGCCCCGGTCGTAGGCGCCGAGCATCCGCGCCTGGAAGGTCACCGTGGCGACGTCGGATGCCTCGAGGGCGAGCTGGGTGAAGACGATCTCGTAGGTGCCGTCGACCTGCCGGGTGACGCTGTCGAAGTCGGCACCGGTCGGGTCGGACCCCGGGACCGGGTCGCAGGCCGGCAGGCCGGCCGGGGAGAAGTTCTCGGTGCTCGACAGGGGGCAGAAGCCGTCGGGCAGCAGGTCGGTCAGCACGATGCCGTCGGCGTCGGCGTACTCGCCCGTGCTGACGGTCAGCGTCCACGTCGCGATGCCGCCGGCGGTGAACGTCCCGGGAGAGACCGACTTCTGCAGGGCGAGGTCCTCGGCAGTGACAGTGACCTGTCCGGAGTCGGAGACCGCACGCGATCCCCCCGGCGCCAGCGCGCCCTGGTAGGTACCGGCCGCAGTGGCGCGGTTGGTGAGCGACAGCTCGCCCGCCCCTTCGCGCGTGCTGGGACCCGTGTTGTTGTCGAGGTTGGCCGTCTGGCCCAGGCCCGCGCCGCCGGGCGTGGGGCCGGGCCAGGTCGCGGTGTTGGCGCGCTGGGGGATCCCCGCGCGATACCTGACCTCGACCGCCTCGCCGGCCGCGAGGGTCCCCAGCGCCCACTCCACGCGGGTGTAGGTGCCCGCGGGGACGCCGGCCGGGTCGACGACGGTCGTCACCGAGGTGGGAGCGGGGCAGTCCGTCGTCACGTCCGGCACGGCGTCGAGCCCGGGCGCCCCGGAATACTCGGGTGCGGCGCTGTTGTCTGTCGTGCCGCAGCCGAGGAACTCCAGTCCGGCGGGGATCAGGTCGGCGAGGGTCACGCCGGTGGTCGGGCCCTCGGTGGTGTTGCGGGTGGTGAGCGTGTACACCGTGCTGTGGGCATGGACGCCGCGGAGCAGCTCGTTCTCCGGGCTCGGCTCCGACTTCGTGACCTCGATGGCCGACACGCTCGTGCTGGTCGGCGCCGACGAGGCCTGCTCCGTGGCGCCGCCGGTGTAGGTGCCCGAGGCGGAGAAGCGCGCCAGCGTGCGCGGATCGGTGCTGGCATAGGCGTCGCCGACGTTGGAGATGGTGGAGCCGACCGGGTGGACCACCGGGTCAGGGGTGGCGGAGAAGGACAGCTCGACGGTCGCGCCGACCGGCAGGTCGCTGATGTTCGACCAGATCAGCACCTGACGGTCGTCGGCGGTCGTGCGGACGTCGGGCTCGCCGTAGGTGTCCGGCGAGGTGGATCCCGCGACGTAGGTGACGCCGAGGGGCAGCACGTCGCGGAAGGTCACGTTGTACTCGGGGGATGCCGAGGGCCCGGCAGGGTTCGTCACGGCGAGCGAGAACTCGACGTCGTCGCCGGCGAGCACGTTCTCGGGCGCCGACTTCGACACGGTGATCTCGGCGGCGTTCGCAGGCGCCGCGACGGCGACGACCGAGCACAGTGCCGCCAGCAGGGCTAGCACGAGCGAGCCGGCAAGCGGGCGACGGGGGTGTTGCGTGGGCACGTTCGAACTCCTCCGGATTCGGCGAAGGTGAGCACAGGCCCAATCGTGGTGGGGACGACGTGGGCACCCTCCGCCACCGGAAGGCTAGACCAGTTCGGACCACTACGGCCCGGGATCGACCAATTCAGGCACGGACCGGCTACTGCCGTCTCGCGGCACGGAGCCCTCGAGTTCGACATGGGCGAGCCGTGGGTTCGGGTCCACGACGCGGTGGCCGGCTGCATCGTTCACTCCGACCGGGGCAGCCAGACCCGATTCAATCGATCGTCGCACCGCCCAGCGGGCGCTGAAGGGGCACGGCCTGATCGGATCGATGGGCCGTATCGGCGCGGCCGGTGACAACGCCGCCATGGAGCGCTTCTTCAGCCTGCTGCAGTAGAACGTCCTCAACCGGCGCTCCTGGGATACCCGCGAGGAGCTGCGGATCGCCATCGTGATCTGGGTCGAACGCACCTGCCACCGCCGCCGACGTCAAGACGCCCTCGGCCGATTGACCCCCGTTGAGTACGAGACCATGATGACCGCACCAGCCGCTCAGGCTGCGTGACCCAACCTGTCACCTAGGGCGTGTCTCCTAAGTCAGGGCGGTTTGGGCTGATTTGGTGGGCGCATGTCGCGAAACGCAGCGCTCACCGATGCCCAGTGGGCTCAGATCGAGCCGTTGATGCCGGTTACTCAGGGGCGTCAGCGTCCGTTCCGGGACCACCGTCAGGTCGTCGAGGGGATCATCTACCGCTTCCGCACCGGCATCGCCTGGCGTGACCTGCCCGGCGAGTTCGGTCCCTGGCAGACGGTCTGGAAGCGCCACAAGCGCTACAGCATCGATGGGACCTGGGACCGGATCCACGCCCACCTCGTCGCGCTCGCTGACGCCAACGACGAGGTCGAGTGGGACCTCAGCGTGGACTCCACGATCAACCGTGCTCACCAGCACGCGACCACGCTGACTCGCACACCTCTGGCTGGCACAGGGGGATCTATCGAATTAGACGAAATCGGCCGACGGGCTGTTCGTCGAGCCAGCTGACCATGCGCTGGGCCGCTCCCGCGGTGGTCTCTCGACCAAGATCCATCAACTCGTCGATGGCCGCTGCCGGCCGCTGGTGGTGATCATCGGTCCAGGTCAGGGCGGAGATTCGCCGATGCTCTCGCACCTGCTCGACCAAGTCCGCGTCGCCCGCCTCGGACCCGGCCGGCCACGCACCCGACCCGACCGGATCCTGGGCGACAAGGCCTACTCCTCGAAGGCGAACCGTGCCCTGCTCCGCTCCCGCCAGATCAAGGCCACGATCGCCCAACCCGACGACCACCAGCCAACCGCAAGCGCCGCGGCCGCGCCGGAGGGAGGCCGCCCGCCTTCGACGCGGCGATCTACAAAGGCCGCAACGTCGTCGAACGAGCCTTCAACCGCATCAAGGACTGGCGCGGCCTCGCGACCCGCTACGACAAGCTCGCCACCACCTACCGTGGCGGCGTCGTCCTACGCGCGATCACCCTCTGGCTCAACTAAAGAGACACGACCTAGTTGTGATGCCCAGGCACGTTGGTCGAGAACGTGTGACGACACGATCTGATGTCGTAGATGGGTGAAGGCCTCCCGATGTGGAGTGGAGCTGTCTAAGGAACCGCTTCACACCCAGGAGGCCTTCGTGTCCCACGCTACCCATGCAAACGCTGCTCTGACCCCGCGCGCCCGGCTCAAGCTGGCGCGTCTGATCGTCGATCACGGCTGGAAACCGGCTCGAGCCGCGGAGCGCTACGACGTGTCGTGGCGGACCGCGAAGAAGTGGGCTGACCGCTACCAGGCCGAGGGGCCAGCGGGGATGGTGGACCGGTCCTCGGCGCCGCGCCAGCAGCCGAACCGGACTCCCGCGCCGGTGGTGCGGAAGATCGTCCACCTGCGGTGGAAGCAGCGGCTGGGTCCGGTCGAGATCGGCGACCGGCTCGGCATGCCGTCCTCGACCGTGTACGCGGTGCTGGTCCGCTGCCGGCTCAACCGGCTCACGCACATCGACCGCACCACTGGGGAGCCCGTCCGCCGCTACGAACACGAAAAGCCAGGCGACCTGATCCACGTCGACGTCAAGAAGCTCGGCCGGGTGCCCGACGGCGGCGGCTGGCGCTACGTCGGCCGCAAGCAGGGCAACCGGAACCGGGCGGCGACGCCCGACCTTCCCCGCAACAGGTGGCGCAATCCGCTGACTGGGACCTGCTACCTGCACACCGTCATCGACGACCACTCACGAGTCGCGTACGTGGAGGCCCACAACGATGAGACCAAGGAAACCGCAGCGGCCGTGCTGCGCAACGCGGTCGCCTGGTTTGCCGACCGGGGCGTGACCGTCCAGCGGGTGATCAGCGACAACGGCAGCTGCTACAAGTCGAACCTCTGGAAGCAGACCTGTAGCGACCTGGGCATCACACCGAAGAAGACCAGGCCCTACCGACCGCAGACCAACGGCAAGATCGAGCGCTTCCACCGCACCCTCGCCGAGGGGTGGGCGTTCAAGAAGTTCTACAACTCCGAGTCAGCCCGACTCGCGGCTCTGCCAGCATGGGTCCACGAGTACAACCACCACCGGCCCCACTCAGCAATCGGGAAGGCCACACCCATCACCAGGTTGGACAACCTGGCTGGGCATCACACCTAGTCGCGCAGCAACCCCCTCCATACGGGGGGCGAGTTTGGGATCACGGTCGAGCTTGGATCGGTTTGGGGTCGCCGGGTCTGCCCCCGGTCTGGTTGACACTCGGGGTTTGCAGTAGTCAGGCCGCTGCTGCGGCCGCGTAGATCATCTCAAACTCGACCGGAGTGAGCTTGCCAAGGGCTCGCTGGCGACGGCGGCGGTTGTACTTCGTTTCGATCCAGGTGACCATCGCGAGCCGCAGCTCCTCGCGGGTGTCCCAGCGGCGGGTGTCGAGCACGTTCTTCTGCAACAGCGAGAAGAAGCTCTCCATGCTGGCGTTGTCGCCGGCGCCATAGGATCGGCCCATCGACCCGACCAGGTCGTTGTTCGCGAGCAGCCGCTGGGTGCGTTTGGCGCGGAACTGACCAGGTTCAACCAGTCGATGCAACACCGGCTTGTTGGAGCAACAGTAGATGTTCGTTGAACGCTTCCGCGGGGGTCTTCCAGTTGAGGGTCTTTCGGGGTCTGGTGTTCAGCGCGTGAGCGACGGCTTCGATCTCCTCAGCCGACCAGCACGACAGGTCGGTTCCCTTGGGGAAGTACTGGCGCAGTAGGCCGTTGGTGTTCTCGTTCGTGCCGCGCTGCCAAGGCGACTGCGGGTCTGCGAAGAAGACCGGGATCCCGGTCTCGACACTGAACTTGGCGTGGGCCGACATCTCCTTCCCGCGGTCCCAGGTCAGCGACCTCGCCAGTTCGGCCGGCAGCACCGACATTGTGTTCGCCAGGGCGTTCTTCATCGTGATCGCGCCGTAGCCGGCTAATGCGGGGCCGTTCCTCGGAGTCTCCTTGTGCCGGTAGCCCTCCTCGCGGGGAAGGTGGACCAGCAGCGTGAACTTGGTCGTGCGATCGACGACGGTGCCGATCGCTGAGCGCTCCAGCCCGATCAGCAGGGCGCCCTCCCAATGGCCCGGGACGGCACGGTCCTCGGCCTCGGCGGGTCGTTCGCTGATCAAGGTCTCTGGCGTGACATGGGCCCACGTCTTACGCCTGGATCGCTCTCTCGGCGCACGCAACGCACGGCCGGTGCGCAGGCACCAGACCAGCTCGCGCTTCAACGCGCCGCGGCCCTCGATGTAGAGCGACTGGTAGATCGCCTCGTGGCTGATGCGCATGGACTCATCATCAGGGAAGTCGACCTTGAGCCGGTTGCTGATCTGCTCCGGACTCCACGCCGCGGACCAACCACGATGCTTGCGATGCGGCTTGTTGATGCCGGTGAACCGTGGCGGCTCCGGACCCGGATGACCTTGCCATCAGGAGTCTTGATCTGTCCCGACAGCCGCTCCTGCACGTAAGCATGCAGCCGAGGATCCGCGACGAGCTTTGCCGTCTTGGGCCTCTTGGCAGCCATGTCGGCCTTCCACTGCGCCACCGATGCCCGGTACTCGAGCTTCCCGCCCCGAGTGGCGGCGTTGCGGCGCAGTTCGCGTGACACCGTCCCAGGGTCGCGCCCGATCTCACGAGCGATCTCGCGCACGCCCTTGCCCTGGGCCTTTAGGATCGCGATCTCTTCACGCTCAGCGAACGACAGATACCGTCCGGTGGGCTCGTGCTTCAAATTGAACGGCGCCATGCCGCCAGCGTTGCGGAACCAGCGTTGGCCGACAGCGGGCGCCACGCCGGCCACGGTGGCTGCTTCGATGGGCAACAATCCCGTCGCAATCGCCTTCCAGAAGACTGCCTCTACGGGGCGCTGAAACTTCGGATGGCCGGGCGAGCGCAACTTCGGCCGGATCGCCCGATCTGCTTCCCGCTGACGACGTGCCATTCCACACCTCCATGACGAGGTGTTGCGACGACCAGTTGAATCCGCCCTGGCCGCCCCTATCGGAGTGGCAGATCGTGCCCTGCGGCGAGCGCAGCGCGATCCCGCACTGGTCACGCTCCGCGTGACGATCCGCCTACGGGGACGCAGAGGCTCGCTCCGTCAACTCGGCCAGATAGGCGAGTGCCTCATCTCGTTCCGCGGGCGGTGCATCGGGATAGCGGCGGAGTCCGGCCTGGAGAACAGCAATGGCGCGGGCTTCATCGCCGCGCGAGTCGCCCTGGCGTGCGGCCACTTCTATCACCCGTGCCAGGCCTGATCGCGGGGTCTCGTCTTCGGAGGCGCCGAGGGCGTAGAAGCGCAGCCAGTTCCCTCCGACGTCGATCACGCTGAACCCGGTTGCGGTTCCTGCCTTGCGGCGCAGTCGGAGCAGACGCGGGATGCCCGCGGTCGGGACTCTGCCGAAGTCTCGGCGCAGGCCCTCGGTGAACGATTCATGCAGCCGGGCGATGTCGGGGACGGTGATGATCGCGCTGGCATAGGAGTTGGCCGCATCAAAGCCATCAATCCCCGACAGGTGGATGACGATGTCGTCCAACTCCACGACGGCGTACGGGTTCGGTCGCCGCTGCTGGTAGCTGACTGCGAAGCCGAGGGCGTTGTAGAAGGTGAGAGCCTGGTCAAGGCTGGCGCACGGCAGGATGGGATAGGTACGTTCGCCGGCCACGCCCCATTGTGACCCAGACCCCGGGTACCGGGGCACTGGCGCGCATGGTGTGGCGGCAACGCCGTTGTCATTCGTGGTCGTCGGGATTCAGGTGCGTGACCGTGAGGCGGTACTGCTCGACCAATCGCTGGGCGACCAGCGACCGGTGACAGGCGTCGACGTCGCGCTCGACGCAGAACTGATCTCGCTCCAGAGCACGCTCAACCTGCTCGCGGCAAAGATCGACGAGAACACCGACCGTCTCGACCGCATTGAGCGGCACCTACGCCGTTAGATCGAACGGCTGCCGGCTTCTCGGCACCGCTGAATGTCTACCGGCCCAGTAGATCTTGACAAATGTTCGTACTTGTCCATGTTGGCTGCATCTCGACAAAGGATGTCGATTTGCAGCGATGTTCGACGAACTACATGCGTGTAACTTTGATCAGACGACCCAAGGCGGGCCGATCCGTCAAAGTCCGGACACGAAGGCAGGGTCCGAGCACCCGTCGACGCCGGCACCAGTCGTGATTGACCGGCCTACCGCAGTTCGTTGGCGAGTGCTTGTTCGATGAGGGGTAGGTATCGCTCGACCTGATCGCGGTCGCTGTCCTTCTCGGCCTGAGTGAGGTCGGCATAGGGGGTGTCGATCTGTTCGGTCCATTGGCGGACCAGATCGGCGGGGATGGTCAGCGAGCCATCGGGGCCTGGAGTGCACTGCTGGTGCAGGTAGCGCTGCCAGTGGGCCCACCGCTCGTGCTCGGCCGCCGCGAGCTTCTCGAGGAGTTCGGGATCTCGTAGCCGCTGTACCGGCTCGTTGGTCTCCTCCATGGTCACATCAGATCAGATCGCCGGCAACGAGGTTCCAGTAGTGCTGCCCCAGAACGGTGAGTTCGCAGGACTTGCTCTCCATCGCTGCGTGCCACATGTGAGGTGCGTCGACGGGTCGTACGAGGTTGACCCTCACGTAGTTCTGGAGAGTCCGGAAGACCGCGGTTCTGGATGGGTCGGGATCCGGCATGGCGGGATCGGCGAGCTGCTCAGCAGATCGCTCGGGCTCGTAGGACGGGTCAAGGGCGAACTCGTAGTCCGACGTAGGGAAGTGGGTCGTCAGGGCCTGCAGGTCAGCAAGGGCGATTGGGGGTTCTGCTCGCCGCAGGGAGACGAACGTCTTGACGTTGGTCTTGAATACCGGGCGTTGTGCCCAAGGGCCGAGGGACTGATCGATGTGGGCATAGACGCTTCCGGGCGTGATGTCTCCGACCAGGTTGGCCGCCGCCCCGTTGAGCGCGTCGACGAAGAGCCCGGTGAAGACGCCGCTGCCGTTGCTCTCCATGGCGTACTGGTTGGCCGTTGATGCAGTCAGAATCGTCAGCCCGTCGGAGATCTCGGCCAGGTTTTGAGCGATGGCGTTGTTGCCGGCGGCCCCGCTGTGGCAGCTGTCGAGGATGATGATCTTGTTCCGCGCAGGTGAGTTGTTGGCCATGGTCATCACCTCATTGAGGGAGAGCCCATCATCACCGTCCTCGGAGTCGCTGGTGCAAAGGAAGCCGCCGGTGTCCTCGATGTGGCCGTGACCGGAGAAGTAGAACAGTGCAATCTCAGCATCGTCTGCGAACACCTCCCGAACAGCGTCCTTGAGGTCCTTCTTGCAGATCGTCTTGCCCGGGCCGGTCGCCACCATCAGGTTCGGTGTCGTGAAGTTCAAGGTGCCGTCGGAGTGACGCTCGAGCGCCGTCTTGACCGAGAAGGCATCGTTGACGCAGCCGTTGAGTCCGTTGATGTGCTCGTAGTGGTCAATCCCGACAATGAGGGCCTTACGCATGGTGGTCACCGGAGTTCCAGGCTAGAGCGCGTCAGAGGGAGTCGATGAAGCCGGCGATGTTGGCGTCGGTCCAGGTCACGGTCGTGACGCCAGCGATCGCGGTCCGGTCGTTGGAGTAGGCCCAGATTCCTCGGATCGGCTTCTTCTCCTCCTTGGCGCACTGGATCTCCCACTTCTGGCCGCTGGACGTCAACGAGTTCTTGCTGACCAGCACGATCACGCCGTGAGAGCGCTTGATCCGCGTGCGGACGCGATCCTTCCACTCCTTGTCGTAGGGCTCCTTCACCGACATGTCGATGAACTCGTACGGAGCGCGCGGGTGCAGGGTCTGTCCCTTTAGAAGGTCCCGCTGCCGCTCATCCTCGATCGCGAACGCAACGAAAAGGGTCTTCTTGTCTGCCATGGGTGTGCTCCTAACTAGATGACTGGTCTGGTGCCATGGATGATCTGCGGCTGACCTGCTGCTGTGCGGCGGGCGGCGCTTGCCGAAGTTAGCCGGTGGCTCCGACAGTTCGGCCGGAACGCGAGCTCACAAGGCCACCAGCCGATCGGGGGCGAGCGTCGCCAGACGTCGGACATCCCCGGCGAAGATCAGAAGCTCCCGCGCCAGCAATCGGGGCTCAAAAACGGTGAGCTCACGTGCGACGGTGGCCGTAAGCGGTGAGCCGAAGTGCTCGATGGGCGAGTCGACGAGTACAGCCCTGCAGGCCCGAATCACGATGAGGAGCTCGACGTCAACCAGGTAGCGCGTCCCCGCAGGTATGCCGCGTCGCATGTTCCTGTGACAGGCGAGGTCGAGGCGTTCGAGGGCTTCGAGGACGGCGTCCGTGCGGGCCGCTGCCTTACTTGGGGGCGCTCCTGCTTCGACGGCCGCGACCATCGAACGACTGGCCGCCGCAAGGGCGTCAGCTGCCTCAGCGAGGCGACGTACGGCTTCGTCTGTGGCAGCGCGGTCGGCGCGTGCCCAGCCGACAAGGACGGCGGTGAGACCAACCATGGCGACCGCGACCGCCCTGGTGTCTCTCACACCGAGTGCAACGACCGCGCCGACCAGCGCGACCGGGATCGCGATGGTCGTGAATTGTCGTGCCGTTGAGAGCTCCCGCCACCAAACAGCCTGCGTGAGAGCGACCGCCGGCAGATCTGCGACCCGGACCATCATCGTCAGACACCCGGCCATGACCGCGAGCAACAGCGCGTTGGCCAGGTAGTGAGCAACATCGGGCGACCATTCACCACGAAACACGGCCGCCCCGAGAAGCACCACCGCGGCCAGCGCCGCGAGCACCTCGACTGCGATCAGCATAGTGGTCAGTGCGAGTCCGATGACCCTGATCATGCGTAGGAGGCGGCCCAAGCGGCGATGCCCGTGGGCGCCTCGCCTCGCGAGGTCGACCACCCCCAGCAACATCACCGTGGGGCCGACTACTGCTGCGACTGCGCCAAGCCAATTCCAGGACGGCCCGATGAAATAGAGAGTCACCATCCCAACGGTCAGGAGTGACATCCCGGCCATGACCTGTGCCCACGACCGCCATCGGGGCGTATCAGCCCTTCGACGCCCGCGAGGCATCTCGTCGCGAAGGTCAACGGCGCGCTGCATCAGCAGGCCGCGAGCTGCGCCGAAACGACGTCTGTCAGGCATCACCCTGGTGCCTGCAGGTGGCGAGGCCGGACCCACCACCGATGGTTGGCCATCGAGCGTGGTGGTCACGCCACGTCCTCCTCTCTGCCCCCGACGACAGCGGCGATCTGCTCGGCCATGTCTTCGATCGAGACGGTGTCCGTGCTCAACGCGACCTTGTCGGCCAACGACGGACTGTAGGAACGCACCTGATCTCCGGTTAGGTTGTGCCAGATGGGCAGGAGGGTCTGCTCGCCGGCGACAGTCCGGGTGACCAGGCCGTCGAGCTCGTGGTTGGTCCATCCCTTGCCGAAGAACCGCTCAGAGAGGATCACGATCCCGAAGCGGCTCGCCCGGATTCCTTGGTCGATCTTTCGACGGAGGCTGTCGCCGACGGTGAGCTCGGTCTTGTCGAGCCAGACGCTGACGCCGAGATCGACAAGAGCGTCGCGCAACGGAACGGCCACGGCCTCCTTGTCCTCGCTGGCGTGGGAGATGAAGACGTCCCAAGTCTGCCCACCCAGGACGCCGCCGTCGGGTTCTGCCGGTTCACGAACTTGGACGTCGCTGATCGGACTCCGCTCCCGGATCGGGGGCAGCAGGCCGGGTGGAGGCGACTGCACTGCGACACTCGCTCGGACCCGCCCAGCGAGGCCGCCGAGGTCGACGACGACGAACCAGTGGCCGCTGTTGGGGATGGGGAGGTGGACGGGCGACTTGGTGGCGCGGCCGCCGTGGAAGGAAAAGCGCCGCCCAGCCTTGAGTGCGCGGTAGTCACTCGCGGTCATCAAGCGGACGTTCGCCTGCTTGTCGAGGGTGACGACCGCGACCGCGCCCTTCGTCTGCTGCTTTAGGTCGAAGTAGAGGTGCTGCATGACCCGGCGCTCACTTCTTATCGCGCGGAGGATTGGGGTCGTTGCCCGGCGCGATCGTGTCGGAGTCGCGGATACGGCCGTCGCGTCCGTGGATCAGGACCTCGCCGCCGCCGGCGTTGCCGACGATCTCGCCTGCTCGGCGTACAGCGTCGGCCTGGGTGTCGGTGTGGGCGCTGGAGCGCTGGGCACCGGGAGCACGGACGTCCCAGCCGCCATCCTGGTTGGGGACGACGTGCCTGCGGTTGTTATTGCTCATGGTCTTCTCCTGCTGGATCTCATCTTGTGGGTCTGGCTCGTCCGGTGATGAGATGCAGGTGCAAGTCGCATGCGATCACCTCGCGTGCCGCGGGCGTCTGGTGGCTAGACCAGGCGCCCGCACTGCGTTGCACGCCAGTTTGCGCTTGAATATTTTCACGCGATTTGATCTGGCCTTTCGCGGCGCGTCAGGCCAACTGATCGGCGTGTCGACTCTCACCGATCACCATTCTGACCTGCGCGAAGCGGTAAGTTGTTTTCGCGCGATTTATTGGAGGTCTTGGATGTCAGAGGCGACGGTCACCCGGCTAGATCAGGCATCGGACAGAGACGTCCAGACTGCGGAATGCGCCAACCCACGGTGTGATGAGGTCATCCAGCGCCGTGGCGGACGGGGGCGCCCGCGGGATTATCACGACGACGAGTGTCGCCGAGCCACAGCGGAGGTGAAGCGGCGCCTCGAGTCACGCCTGGAGCACTACAAGGAACAGGTCGCGATCCTCAGCGAGCGCTACGCCCCCTACGAGAAGGCACCCGGCATGGGCGAGTCGCGCGGACCTGCCGACGCAACGAAACTCACTGCCGAGCAGATTCGGATCGCGCGTGAGGCCGTCAGCAAGGTGGACGGTGCTGCTCCGTTCCTTCGCAAGCACGATGGCGAATTTGCGGCTCAGCTGATCGAGCTCTTCGATGCTGTCGCTCCGGTCGTTCGCTCACATCTCTGATCACCTGCCTGCGAAGGCGCGAGCTGCGACCATGACGTTGGCTCCGCCAACACCGACTTCGCCATCGCGGAGCACGCGTGCTGGCGCGATGTCGTCGAGCAGCGGATTGCGGCCTTGGAACCATGCCTGGATGACGGACGCGGTGTCGTTCTCGCTGAGCAGCGTGGCTGCCTGGTAGGCAACACGAAGACGCTCGATGAGCTCGTCCGGAGGTGCGCTGTCGGCAGCAAAGTCCGCCCAGGCTCGCACGGTTCGCGTGTCTGCCACGGAGCTCAGGTAGGCGACCAGCTTGGTGCCGAGCAGGTCGCACAATCTCTGGACGAGCTCGGGAGTACCAAGTCGATCTTCGTGCTGGACCGCGCCGTCCGGACCCGTCGGATCGGGCTCAGGGATCGTGCCGCTGCGACTCCTGATTGCCGCGCGAAATGAGGCGAGCGCAGATTCGTACGCGACGGTGTTGAGCCGACTGAGAGGGATGCTGTCGTGGTCGTAGGTGCGCCACACCATCCCGGTCACGAAGGCCCATAGGTGGCTGGGCGGGACGGTGAAGGTCGTGCGCGGGCTGCGGCGACTAATCCAGACCAGGTCAGTACCGCGCGACGAGAGGACGATGACGTCGCCTCGCTCGTCGCTGTGCTCGTGGTCGACCGGGAGGAAGTTCATGACCGCCAGTGGCTCGACGCCGCGGCGCAGGAGGTCGGCGAAGTCGTTCTCCGACTGGGTTGTCGGTGCGAGGTCGTCGGTGAGGAAACGTAGGACCGCCTCTGCCCGCTCCAGGCCGGCGAGGATGCCGTCCGGTTCGGCAACACGGGTCCAGTGCTGAAGAATCTCAACGAAGACCGCAGGCTCATCGGTGTGGTCCGCGCCGTACACGCGTTCCCTGACAGCGCCGTCGGGCTCGGGGATCTGAGCGGTGAACGCGAAGTCGCCGAACGGCCCGGGCGTGGTGAAGTCGAGCGCGACGTCGACGCCCTCTGCCTGCGGGACGACGAACACAGGCTTGGTTGTCCGAGGCTCGGCGGAGCTGCCGGCGTCGTCATCGGTGGGCATCCCGACCTCCTCTCCACTGGTGTCTCGGCTGCGCCGTTCCCCGGCTGGTGGTCATCTGCTCATGGTGGCCCGATGAGGTGGCCTGGTTCTGGTTCTCCACAGGCACCGGATCTGCTGAGAGCCGGATGGGTCGAATCTGGACGGCGATGCTGATGGCGTCCTGGTCGTCGGTGAAGCAGCGGCAGCGTTCGAGGTGCTCGTCCCTGGCCTCGCGGGCGGCGTCATGGGTGAGGTGGACGCTGAGGAGTTCCTCGCAGTCCCACAGTCCCCAGATCTGCGTTGCGGTCTTCATCCGGTCCTCCTCGTCGCTACGGCGGTGCTGCGGATCAGTTCGGCCAGTGCGTCGGTCGCGGGCTGGTCCAGACGCCGGACGAACGCGCGGTAGTGCGCACAGTCGTGGCGGGCTGGCGGGTGCTGCCAGCCGGGGCTGGTGTCGATGTGTCCGTGCGCGTACTCGGTCCACAGCCAGGTGACGGCGTATTGCTGGCTGGCCGCGTGGCTCCCGGGCAGGTGGATCCGCGCCCAAGGTCGGTACCAGCCGCAGCGGCGTGCGAGGCGTCGTACCGCGTCCTCCCGGGCGCGGTAGTCGACGGCTGGGGCGAGTTGGTTTGCGATTCGGGTCAGCGCCGCTATGAAGTCGGCACCCGAGACGAGGAGGTCAGCGGTGCAGGCGCGGGCGGTCTTCGACCCGAGCGCTGGAGGGAGTCCGAGTGCCGCGGCGGCCTGGGCCCACGTGAGGTTTCCGCGGTGTTGGCGGGCGAGGCACAGGCTGACGAACAGGCGCCCGGTGCGGGCGGTGACGTCGAGCATGCCGGAGACGTGCCGGGCGTAGACGATGGCCGGGACTACCTGGGGGACCGCGGTCAGCGGCAGGAGGCTGCCGGAGTTCTCGAGCAGCGTTGCCAGTCGTCGCCGCGAGGCGGTGGCGGCCATGACCAGGTGGGTGAGGAGCGGCGTCATGGTGGTGTGATCGGCAAGCCAGCCGAGCTGGCCGTCGTTGGTCACCGGTGTGAGCTCGGTCCAGCGATGGAGTTTGTCCGCGGCGTCGTCGATGCTCCCTGCTCGGAGGATCTCGTCCGCTGCGGCGAGGGCCTGGCCGCGGAGCTGCAGGTTCGCTGGCGGGGCAAGTCCCCAGCGAACGCCGCGGGGCCCGGCGGTGCGTTCGCGGTCGGCGCGGGCAGTATCGGCCCATGGCGCAAGGTCCTCACCGCCCGGCTGGACGGCGAGGTGCAGGAGGAGCACGGACAGCGACTTGAGTTCCCGCAGGTAGTCGCTGGGGTCCATGAGGTCGCCGAGGACAGCGACTGGCCGACCTTGCAGGGCGTCGTCGATGCGGCGTTGGGCGACAAGCACCGCGGCAGGTGCCGCCATGGCGTCGAGTTCACCGAGAGGCTGCTGGCATCCACGTCCGCGGGCTCCGCCGGGGTTTCCGCAGCGATCAGGGGATGTGTCGATCGCGCGCAGGGGTGTGCGGTGTGAGCGGAACCGTCTTCCGCAGGTGGGACAGTGATCGATGAGCCACAGGCAGTGCTCGGTGCAGGTGGTGACCCACGGGTGGCGCCAGCTGAGTTGCCAGATCCCGTCGCCTTGGAGGCAGCGTGGGCACAGGGCGGTGCCGTGGGCTGGCGGCCACCCCCGGGCGGCGACTCGACGCCAGGTGTTCTTGTTCGCGGGGTCGAGTCCGTCGGTGTCGATGCCGACCATGCTGGCCAAGGTGCAGCACCGCAGCGCGACTGGGTCGAGTCTGGTCAGCGCGGCAAGGTTCGCGATCACCGGCTCTGCTGGTGCGATGGTCAGGAAGGCTGTGGGTGCGCCGGGTTGGGAGAGGCGCTGGACGAGGGCTGGGTGTGGGAGCGCGTTCGCGGACCCCAGTCGCTCGAGGTACCCGTCGAGCGCTTCTCCGGCGACGGGGGCGATGGTGACCGGTAGCGGTGTCAGGTCAGCCGGCATCGGCGTGTCTCGCTGCCCGTGTGAGCGTCTGTTGGGCGTCGCGGGCGACGTCGTCGGCAACGGCTCCGAGGTGCTGGTGGCCGTACTCGATGAGGGTGAGTCGATCCTCTCCGAGGAGCGCTTGATCGAAGGAGCGCAAGTCCCGTCGCATTCCAGCGTGGTGTGGGCTCAGGCTGAGCGTGCCCTGGGTGAGCTCCAGCCAGATCCAGGCGGCGGCCAGCCTCTGGTTGCGTGGCGTGCGAGGCACGGCGGTGGGCGCGAGCGTTGAGGTCGGGACGGAATGCAGAGTCGTCAGGACCGTGCGGCGGTGGCGGTAGTCGCAGATGTCAGCGTGCGCGAGTCGGTCGGTTTCCCGAGCCAGGATCCGCAGTCCAGCGGATGTGTTGCCAAGGTGGTGGACGTAGGTCGCGGTCATGGGCTGCTTGCGCAGGTCGCCGTACCGATCGTCCAGCTGGGCGAGGGTGGGACGTGTTCCGGTGGCTGCGTGGATGGCTTCGCGGCGCAGGGCGCGCGCGATGCCGTGGCCGAGGTCTTCGCCGGCCGTGTCGACGTCCAGGGCCCGGTGCCGGGGGTGGAGGTAGTCGGGGATCGCGGCCTCGGTGATCCGCGAGCTGCGGAGCTGGTCGTGGAGCGCCTGGCGGGCCGCCGGGCAGTCGTCCTCCGGGGCTGGGGTCTCGCCGAGGTGGGTCAGCGTGCGTTCGCCGATCAGGTCGCGCGTTGCCTGGACGGTCCGGCTGGCCGGCCAGGCGTGTTCGGCGAAGCCGGCGATCCAGGCGGGGTTCTGCCACGACCCGGCCGGTCGGGCGCCCGTGGCGGCGCAGATGGCGGCGGGCCCGGTGGCGAGGTGAACGTGGAGGCGCAGGAGGCGCAGCAACCGAAGGCGGCGGTCGGCGAATCCGACAGCTGGCGTTTGCATTCCACGCAGGAGGGCGTCCTGCATCTCCAGTGCGTGAACCGCTCTGTCGGCAGTGAGGCCGGCGTTGAGAGGGGAGTGGCAGGTCGGGCAGTGGCTGACCCAGACCAAGCCGCTCCACAGGCTGCCGATCCCGCACACCGAGCAGATGGTTCTGTCGCTGCGCCGGAGCTCGATGCTCGTCGGCTTTCGGCCGTGCCGCCCAGCGAGTCGGTGGTGGAGGGTGTGGGTGCGCAGTCGGCGCGTCTGCAGCCCCAGGGTGCAGGCGAGGGCACCCATCTGGCGTTCGGTGATGCGGTCGTTGACGCCGTACGGATAGAGGGTGTGGACCGGGATGCCGGTGGTCGTACTGAGGCGTCGCAGCATCGAGGCGATCGACTCGTCCAGGTGCGGGTCGATGCTGACCGGGAGTCGAGGCGTCATCGGGGCGCCGTCTTGGCCGGGGCTCGCTTCGCGGTCGTGGCTCGGGCCTGGTCGATCTGCGAGTCCTGTGCGCGCTGGCTCACCCAGATCGGGTCGAGGATCGCGTGGTCGAGCGGTGCACCGGTCTCGATCGCGACGGCGGCGGCGTCGATCAACAGGCGGGTGGTGTCGCCGACGTACCCCTGAGCGCGGCGCCACAGGTAACCGGCCAGACGGGACGAGAAGAGACCTGGCTCCTCGTCGGGCAGATACGGGAGGAGCAGGTCCTCGCAGTTCTTCAAGAATCGCTGCCACTGCGCGCGACCCGTTGCCGTGTCGACTTCGTAGGGGGCGAGGGTGTGCTCGGAGAGCCGGCCGCGGATCTGGGGGTCGCTGAGCACGTCACCACCGGTCAGTTCAGCGCCAACGAGCATCAGGACGCCTCCGACCTCGCCGAGTTCGGTGTTGAGGTGCTTGACCGCGTTCAAGGTGGCGCGGCCGGTGACCGAGGTGGCGCGGAGCATGTGGGCGTCGTCGAGGATGACGAGCCGGACGCCGTGGGTCTGGAGTGCCTTGACGGCGCGCAGCGCCAGCGTGCGCTCCACGCCGCTGGCCGGGTAGCCGACGAAGGAGAGGATCTGGGTGTAGAGGTCCTTGCTGCGCGACTCCGAGAGGAGGGTGAGGTAGCAGACCGGGACCAGGTCTGCGGTGACCCCAGGCTTCGGGGTCCATCGGGGCCGGGGCGATCGGATTGGCTTCGCCCAGGTTCGGTAACGGTCCTGTGCCCAGCTCTTGATGAGCGTCGACTTGCCGGCGGTGTACGGCGCTGAGAGGGCCAGGATGGTGCGGGCGCCGGGCGGCTCGAGGAGTGCGGACTCCAGCGCGCGGTCGATCGCGCTGGCGGTGGCGGTGTGCACGGGCGAGGAGACACATTGCGCCCGCAGAGCAGCGCGCACCGCGTCGGCGTACGTGCTCTTGCCCATCTGGCTCATCGCGTCCAGGTCGGCGGCGGTGACTGGCTGCGGCGCAAGGACCGTGGCTTCGGTTGCCTGGTGGTGCCACATCTCGGCGTCCATCAGTCGCCCACCTCGTCGTAGTCTGGCCACTCCGCGTCGAGGTCGAACCCGTCGTCGGCCTCCGCGCGCCGCCGTCGGAGCGGTGTGACCACGCCGTCCTGGTCGCCGTCGAACATCGCTGCCGCTTCTGCTGCTTCGGCGTGGTCGCGTTGGGCCTGCTCCCAGCGCAGTCGGGCGGCGTACCCCTTGGCGCGTGCTTCAGCGGTCTCCTCTGCCGAGGTCAGCTGGCCGAGCTCGGCGATGATCTGCCGCCACGTGGACTTTCGATTCAGGGCGGTGTTGCCTCCGCGTTCGGCGATGCGCGCGAGGGCGCGTTCGTGCATCCAGTCGCCCATGGGCATGTCGAGGAGGTGGCGGGCCTTCCAGGGGATCTCGTGGATTCGGCCGGTGTCGGGGTGGCGGAACCAGATCCGGGAGACGTCGCGGGGGTCGTAGTGGAACGGCGCTTTGCGGGAGTCGGCCTGGAAGGCGCCCCTGCGCACGTCACGGAATTCAGCGAGGACCGGGGCGTCGTAGACGAGGTTCTTGTACTCCACGCCGGCGTGGCCGATGGTCAACCAGCGGATCGGGAGGAACTGGTAGATCAGATCCGGATGCTGCGGCACGTGGAGACGGCCGGTGACCTCGTGCATAGCGTCCCACATCTCCAGCGGGGTCAGCCGCGCCGACGGAGCACCCGGCAGGACAAGGCCCTCGTGCCACGAGCGGTGGTAGTCGAGAGCGACGAACCGGCGCAGGTGGCGTTCCAGCTCGGGTGCTGTGAGGAGCTTGTCGCCTGTGGCATCGACCTTGCGGCCGCGCTCGGCGACGTTGCGGCCCTTGTAGCCCGGTAGTTGCTGGTAGGCGCGTTGCAGTGTCTCGTGCCAGCGCTCAACGTGAGGATTGTCTGTCGGCTTTGAACCGCGGGACAGCATCAGGTCGATCCCGAAGTCACGCAGCAGAGCGATGAAGTGCTCAGACAGGAAGACCGACCCGTGGTCGCATCGGATCGACGACGGCCGAACACCGGGCTTGTGATGAACGCCCTGGAGGCTCTGGCCGGGCGGGATGATCCGCTTCGGTGAGCGATGCACCGCGACCTCGGACAGGTCCAGCGACTCGGGCACGCCGCACCAGCGCCAGTCATCGACCGTGGTGCCGTCGACAAGCATCGACATCGGCCGCATGACGTCGTACAGCAGGAGGCCTGCCTCGAGCGCGTTTCCCGAGCGTGGCGTGACGCGCAGGCCAACCACGACGCGGGTTGCGACGCTGATCGCTGTCAGGATCTCGACACTGACCGGCCTCTCGCGCAATTCGTCCCACACCAGGACGTCGGCGCGGGTGGCGTCGATCGCGACGTGGCTGGGATGCATCGCGGGAAAGCTGGTGTGAGCCGACGCCTTGCGGCGCAGATGCCGCGAACGCTGCGCCCGTGTACTTCTTCCCAGTGCACGTTGGCGTTCGGAGAGGTACTCCTGAAACAGCCGCTGCGGTAGAACAACGTCGCTGAGGCCATCGGCCTTCATCTGCAGCCGGATGTCCGCCTCGATGGTGGTGGTGTTGACCTTCGAGATGTCGCCGTCGAAGCGGGCAAGCACGTCGTCCGCGATCTCGCGCACACGTTCATCGAGCTCATCGAATCCGCGCCGGCCTTTGGTGGCTCTCTTGTCGACGAGACCCCTGAGGCCTTCCGCACGCCAGGCGCGTATCCACGTCTGCACCGTGCTAGCCCCAACGCCGGCCGATTGAAGCTCGCCGTGTGCAACGCGCCTGAGGACCTGGCAGTTGAGTCCCCGATAGTGGTGTAGCGCGGTCGCCGAGATCGTCACCGGCGAGTACGGATGACGAAGCAGCGGCCACCGCGTGATCCTTCGAGTGAACCTCTCACAGCACTCTCGAACGGAGTCATCACGATGACCGCTCCTCACATTGTCGACCCTGCACGCCTGCTCGGTGAAGCCCTCGCCGAAGCGTCGCCAGATCTGATGCGCCAGCTGCTGCAGACGATGATCAACGCCCTGCTGTCCGCGGACGCCGACGCCGTGGTCGGCGCCGAGTACGGCCGCCCCACCCCAGGCCGGGTCGCGCAGCGCAACGGCTACCGCCACCGCGACCTCGACACCCGCGTCGGCACGATCGATGTGGCGATCCCCAAGCTCCGCAAGGGCACCTACTTCCCCGAATGGTTGCTCGAGCGCCGCAAGCGAGCCGAGACCGCGCTGATCACCGTGGTAGCGGACTGCTACCTCGCCGGCGTTAGCACGCGGCGGATGGACAAGCTGGTCAAGACCCTCGGCATCGACTCGCTGTCGAAGTCGCAGGTCTCGCGGATGGCCGCCGAGCTCGACGAGCACGTCGAGCAGTTCCGCCACCGTCCCCTCGATGCCGCTGGCCCGTTCACCTTCGTCGCCGCCGATGCGTTGACGATGAAGGTCCGCGAGGGCGGCCGGGTGATCAACGCCGCGGTGTTGCTGGCCACCGGCGTGAACGGCGATGGCCACCGCGAGGTCCTGGGGATGCGGGTGGCCACCGCCGAGACCGGTGCGGCGTGGAACGAGTTCTTCGCCGACCTGGTCGCCCGCGGCCTGTCCGGGGTACGGCTCGTGACCAGCGACGCCCACCCCGGTCTGGTCGAGGCGGTCGCAGCGAACCTGGCTGGCGCGGCCTGGCAACGGTGCCGCACCCACTACGCAGCGAACCTCATGTCGGTGACGCCGAAGTCGATGTGGCCGGCGGTCAAGGCGATGCTGCACAGCGTCTACGACCAGCCCGACCGGCCGGCGGTGCACGCCCAGTTCGACCGGCTGCTGGACTACGTCGACGGCAAGCTCCCCGAGGTCCACGACCACCTCGACCAAGCGCGTGCGGACATCCTCGCGTTCACCGAATTCCCCAAGGACGTGTGGACCCAGATCTGGTCCAACAACCCCGCCGAACGACTCAACCGCGAGATCCGCCGCCGCACCGACGCCGTCGGGATCTTCCCCACCCGCGAGGCCATCGTGCGCCTCGTCGGCGCGGTCTTGGCCGAGCAGACCGACGAATGGGCCGAAGGCCGCCGATACCTCGGACTCGAAGTCCTCGCCCGCTGCCGCGTCAACCCCATCCCCACCACCGACACCGAGATCGGAGCCGACCAACTGCCAGCACTCACTGCCTGAACCCCCCAGCGAAGGAACACAGCGCTACACCACTAGCCGGGACTTGACCGACCTGGCGGTCAGACTCCCTCTCGAAGGCAAGTTGGCGAGCCATCGCCTCGCAACGACGGGTCTCGCTCAGGCCCGGGTCGCTGACGTTCGAGTACGGCTCTCCGGGTTGGGCAAACCGCGCGAAGCCGGCTCGGTAGCCGCTCAGGACTTCCATCACCACCTCGAGCTTGTCGAGAGCGTCCCGCCGAATCGGCGCCGACAGGCCAGACCACCACGGCTCCAGAGCAGCTATCACGGGTGTCGCTCGTCCGTCGCAGACGGGCACTCCCTTGATCTCGTTGTAGGGCACCTCGCGACGAGCACCGACGCTCGTCTCGAACATCACGGTGTGGCGGCCGAACTGTACGACGACGAGATACCCGTCCTCGCCGAGAACGCGATCGCCGATGGCCAGGCCAACCTTCGCCTGCGTCACGCCCGACACGCTGCAACCTCGGTCGCGGGATGGAGTCGAGTGCTCAGGTCCACCACCAGCCGGCCGCTCCAGATGAGATGCCACACAAGCGAGACCTGCTGCTCGTCCTCCCGCACCAAGTCACCAAGGCGCGCGCCGCTCGATGCACGATCGATCAGCCGTTCTTCCCAGCGATCCGCCCAGTCGGGCCGGTGGCGGGGTCAAGTCCCGGCTAGTGGTGTAGCGCTGTGTTCCTTCGCTGGGGGGTTCAGGCAGTGAGTGCTGGCAGTTGGTCGGCTCCGATCTCGGTGTCGGTGGTGGGGATGGGGTTGACGCGGCAGCGGGCGAGGACTTCGAGTCCGAGGTATCGGCGGCCTTCGGCCCATTCGTCGGTCTGCTCGGCCAAGACCGCGCCGACGAGGCGCACGATGGCCTCGCGGGTGGGGAAGATCCCGACGGCGTCGGTGCGGCGGCGGATCTCGCGGTTGAGTCGTTCGGCGGGGTTGTTGGACCAGATCTGGGTCCACACGTCCTTGGGGAATTCGGTGAACGCGAGGATGTCCGCACGCGCTTGGTCGAGGTGGTCGTGGACCTCGGGGAGCTTGCCGTCGACGTAGTCCAGCAGCCGGTCGAACTGGGCGTGCACCGCCGGCCGGTCGGGCTGGTCGTAGACGCTGTGCAGCATCGCCTTGACCGCCGGCCACATCGACTTCGGCGTCACCGACATGAGGTTCGCTGCGTAGTGGGTGCGGCACCGTTGCCAGGCCGCGCCAGCCAGGTTCGCTGCGACCGCCTCGACCAGACCGGGGTGGGCGTCGCTGGTCACGAGCCGTACCCCGGACAGGCCGCGGGCGACCAGGTCGGCGAAGAACTCGTTCCACGCCGCACCGGTCTCGGCGGTGGCCACCCGCATCCCCAGGACCTCGCGGTGGCCATCGCCGTTCACGCCGGTGGCCAGCAACACCGCGGCGTTGATCACCCGGCCGCCCTCGCGGACCTTCATCGTCAACGCATCGGCGGCGACGAAGGTGAACGGGCCAGCGGCATCGAGGGGACGGTGGCGGAACTGCTCGACGTGCTCGTCGAGCTCGGCGGCCATCCGCGAGACCTGCGACTTCGACAGCGAGTCGATGCCGAGGGTCTTGACCAGCTTGTCCATCCGCCGCGTGCTAACGCCGGCGAGGTAGCAGTCCGCTACCACGGTGATCAGCGCGGTCTCGGCTCGCTTGCGGCGCTCGAGCAACCATTCGGGGAAGTAGGTGCCCTTGCGGAGCTTGGGGATCGCCACATCGATCGTGCCGACGCGGGTGTCGAGGTCGCGGTGGCGGTAGCCGTTGCGCTGCGCGACCCGGCCTGGGGTGGGGCGGCCGTACTCGGCGCCGACCACGGCGTCGGCGTCCGCGGACAGCAGGGCGTTGATCATCGTCTGCAGCAGCTGGCGCATCAGATCTGGCGACGCTTCGGCGAGGGCTTCACCGAGCAGGCGTGCAGGGTCGACAATGTGAGGAGCGGTCATCGTGATGACTCCGTTCGAGAGTGCTGTGAGAGGTTCACTCGAAGGATCACGCGGTGGCCGCTGCTTCGTCATCCGTACTCGCCGGTGACGATCTCGGCGACCGCGCTACACCACTATCGGGGACTCAACTGGTGGCGGTATCCGTGTAGCCACATCAGGTTGAAGCGGTGCACGTCGGAGACCCCGTTGAAGACGCTGAACCTCCAGCCCACATCGGCTGCCGCAGATGACGTCGCATCCATGAGGGCGACGAACTCCACCGTCCGTGCGACGTGCTCTGGTCGGACGTCCCAGAGCGTCACTTGACCGGCTACGTCGACTGCGAGGAGGTCAGGAACGTGACTTGCGGCCCGGCGACCGGCATCGAGCCACTCGAGTCGACAAGGCTGTGTGGTGATCCATACCGTGCGGGGATCACGGTCAAGAACCCGAAGTAGGTCGTGCTCGAGACCGGACTCCAGCACCACGTGCTCTCGTGTCGTCGTACTGAACGCGCGAACTGGGACGTGCCGGGACCTCGCTCCAGACGCGGGCGTTCGGACCGGGGACAGCTCTCGAAGGTCCGGCGGACCATCGCTCCAAGCCCACTCAAGAGCGTTGGCTCCTAGTTTGAAGGTCCATCGGACGGCGCCACCGAGACCTGCGGGCAGACGGACATCGCCATTAGAATCAGGCAAGGAAGATTCCCTCGCTTTCATGCGTGCATCGGGAATCGACCAGGAGGCGTACCCGTTGCCGCGGGTGCGCCTCTGCCCTTTTGGATGTCGGCGCTCGCCTTCAGATCGACTGTCGCAGCGTATGCCTGCTAGCGGTCGTGCACAAGAACCTGCCTGCGCATTTACCGATGGTCACGACGGCGCATGAACTATTCTCTCTATGGCGTCTATTCCACTGGAAAGGCGCGACTGCTCGCCAATTGTGCGCACACGGTGCACAATAAACACTGGACCGAGTACGTCGGCTTCACCAACACCCGCGACGGTGAGGCGTTTTGAGTCGCAGGATAGCTTCAGGGCTGGGAGGGTCATCGTGACCACGCTCGCGTCAAATGCGCATGGCTCGTCCGTGACGACCGACCGGCGTTGCGACAACCCAGACTGCACTACTCGTGTGGAGTGGACGGGGCGAGCAGGCCGACCCCAGCTGTACTGCACTCCGTCATGTCGCCAACGCGCGCTGAGCGCGGCGGCGCGTCTCCAGGCGGAGGCCGAACGCCTCGAGTCGGAGCTCGAGGACAGCCACCTCACTCACCGAGCCCGACGAGCGCTCTCAGCGGATCTGGCCAAGACAAGGTGGCTCCTCAGCGCCTTCCCGGAGTCGACTCGAGTTCGGGCTCATGGACCTGGCTAGATCTGTTGCGAGCTCCTCTGCTTTGACACCGGTCAGTAATACTCCCGGACGTAGCCGAGGGCCTTCTCGAAGACGTCGTTGTCGCGAATCTTGAACTGCACATAGAGCGTCTTCCGCAGCGCCTGGCGGACCTCCTGGTCGCCGCGGATGGTGGACTGCCAGCCCTCGAAGCGCACACCTCGCACGACCTCGTCGATCCGGTCGACCACGTTGGACACGATGATCGGTGTCTCGTCGCCCTTCAGCGCCTCGAAGAGTTCGGTGAGCGCGGCCTTGCCCTGCTCCTCACGAGGGGTCTCGTCGGCAGCCTTCTCGGCAGCGACGGTGTCGCGCGCGAGCTCGAGAAGCTCCCGGAGGAAGTCGAGACTCGACTGCTGGATGTCGGCATAGCGCTCGCGAAGGTCGTTGAGGCGCTGACCGAGTTCGATAAAGACGGGATTGTTGAGGTGACGCGCTATCCGGGCGGTGATCTGTTTCTCGATCTCCTCGATCGGGACGTCCTTACGCTTGCCGGTCATCAGGTCCTCGATCGTCTGGGCATCCAGAACGATCGTGTCGCCACCCTGGGGGATCTCGACCTGGACGTGTTCATTGATCAGGTCGATGGTCTTTGCGCCCAGCGCATGCCACACGAGGCGCCCAGCGATGTCGGAGGGGCGGACTGACTCATAAACGTCGGTGATCCACCGGTAGTCGTCGCGGAACGCGGCCAGCATCGGGTCGGGGCTGAGAGCCTCCCACAGTTGGGAGACCACGCTGTAAGCGGACCCGAACGCGTCCTTAGTGACGTCATCGGCGATCGCGGATTGTGCCTGGACGAGCCCCTCATAACCGCCCACAGTGCGGTCGACCCCTGGGAAGAACGCCAGTGCCGTCGCCATCGCAGGCGCCAGCTGCTTCTTGAGTTCCTCGATGTTGGAGACGACCTGTTGGACTGTGTTCTCGTCGAAAGCGAGCGACTTGGCGACGTCATCGAAGATCCCCAAGTAGTCGACGATCAGGCCGTGCGTCTTGTCCGGCGGGTACACCCGGTTGGTGCGAGTGATCGCCTGGAGCAACGTGTGCTCCTTGAGCGGCTTGTCGAGGTACTGGCAGTAGAGGATCGGCGCATCGAACCCGGTCAGCAGCTTTGCGGTGACGATGATGATCTTGAGCGGGTCTGCCGGGTCGTTGAAGCGGGCGACGACCTGCTCCAGCTCCTCGGCGCCAGGGGTCCACTTGGCCCAGTCGGGTGAGTCGCCACGGGACTTCGACATGACAACGGTCGATGCCTCGGGCCCCAGGTGCCCGTCGAGCTCGTTCTTGTAGGCGACACAGGAGGCTTTGTCGTAGGCGACGACCTGGGCCTTGAAGCCCTGCGGCTCGACCTTCGCCTGGAAGTGCGCCGCGATGTCGGCGGCGATCTTCGCGATGCGTGAAGGCGTCTTGATCAGGACCTCGATCGAGGCAGCCTTCTTCGACAGCGTGATCTTGTCGCTCTCGGACAGGTCACGGTCGACGGCCAGCTCTTCAAACGCCGCATCGATCGCCTCGTGGTCGATGTGGATCTCGGACAGCCGCGGCTCGAAATGGAGCGGCAGGGTGGCGCCGTCGCGGATGGAGTCCTGGAACGAGTACCGCGACAGGTAGCCGCCCTCGTCCTCGGGGGCGCCGAACCACTTGAAGGTGTTGCGGTCCCGCCGGTTGACAGGGGTGCCGGTCAGGCCGAAGAGGTAGGCGTTGGGCAGCGCCTCACGCATCTTCTGCCCGTAGTCACCCTCCTGCGAGCGGTGTGCCTCGTCGACCATCGCGATGATGTTCTGTCGCGCGTCGAGTACACCTGGCGACTCGCCGAACTTGTGGATGGTGGTGATGATGATCTTCCGGGCACCCTGACTCAGCAGTGTCTGGAGCTGCGCCCGGGAGTCAGTGGAGACCAAGCCGGGTACGTCGGAGGCGTTGAACGTACCGGTGATCTGGGTGTCGAGGTCGATCCGGTCGACGACGATCACGATCGTCGGGTTCGTGAGCTCGGCCATCGCTCGAAGCTTTAGAGCGGTGAAGACCATCAACAGCGACTTGCCGGAGCCCTGGAAGTGCCAGATCAGGCCCTGCTTGACCTTGCCGAGCAGCACACGATCGACGATCAGGTTGGTCGCCTGGAACTGCTGGAAGCGGGCGATGATCTTGATCTTGCGGTGCTTCTTGTCGGTCGCGTACAGCGTGAAGAACCGCAGGAAGTCCAGCACGGCACGTGGCGTCAGGACGCCCTCGACAGCCTCCTGGACGGCGACGAGTCCGATCTTGGCCGGCGCATCCTCGTCGGTCGGGTCCTCGCGCCAGGGACCCCAAAGCTCGACCGGCATCCCGATAGTGCCGTAACGGAAGTCCTTGCCCTCGGTCGCGAACGAGAACACGTTGGGGACGAAGAACGGCGGGCAACTCTGCTCATAGTCATCGTGGATCTGCGCCGCGCCATCGATCCAGGTATACGCCGGCCGGATCGGCGTCTTCGCCTCACCGATGACCAGGGGTAGCCCGTTGCACCACAGGACCAGGTCGAAGCGCTTCTCAAGCCGTCCCTGCTTAAAGGTGACCTCCGTCGAGACGATCCACTGGTTGGACGAGTCCTCGTCGAGGTGGTCGAAGTCGATCAGCCGGACCGTGGTGTGCTCGCCGTTCGCTCCAAACGGCATCGACTTCTGCCCGGTCAGCCACGCCACGAACTCTTCATTGGCGACAACGGGATGCGGGCTGTTGCGCGCGGAGATTAGGATCGCGCGGAGGTTGTAGATGACCTCGTCGGCCTTCGCCGGATCCGCCTCGATCTCCGGGTTGAGGCTGATCAGCGCGCCCTTGAGGACGCCTTCGAGCAGCACCTCGTCCGTACGACGGGGCAGCTCGCTCCCGGGAACGAACTGGACGTCGATGGATTCCACCAGGTCGCGAATGAAGTCGCGGACGGAGTTCGCCTCGTTGAACTGAGCCATCAGTCATCACCGAAGACTTCGGCTAGAAGTGCAGTGCCCAGATCCCGGGACGCCGAGAGGGTGTCCTCGGCCCGTCTGATCGCCTCCTCGATCTCAGCCGCCTCTCGAACGAGGTCGTGCTCGCTCGAGCCAACACTCGGGACGGGGATTTGCAGTTTCCGAAGGGCGCCAATGTTCAGGCCCTTTACGGCAAGTCCAGTCGTATGCCGGCGGATCTGTGTTCTGACAAAGTCTGACTCCAGCACGAGTCGCACGAATCTACGGTCATGCTCAGGTGCAATCGTCAGCCGAGCCGTGTCCTGCGTGATGTTGGCGCCATCGAGCGATGCGGGAACCTCCGCAAGGCGGCCAACGGTTCCTCGGATCGAAATGAGAAGGTCACCGGACTTCAGGGTCGATCGTCGATACTCATATGCAAGCTCCGGCGAGGTGAGGAGGAGTCCCTCTTCCTTGATATGACCCTCCGGGAAATCCCTCACCTTGACGACAGGAACACCACCGGGGTGCCCAGTGCCGGGCATCAGGATGCCGTACGTGATGGGGCGCCCAGGCTCGATCAGGGCGTCCAAGTCCACGGTGCCCGAGGTCGCAGCGATGGAGTGCATCCGGTCCTGCAAGTGGGCAGCCCGCAACTCTTGCCACGCGTTCACTGCACCGGCGCGGGCCCGTGATTCGTTCTCGACGGCCCAGAGAAGGTCGGCGATGCGCTTCTGCTCCTGGAGGGGCGGTAGGTCGAACTCGTAGCGTTGTAGTGGCCCCCAAAGCAGGCGAGGGTTCATTGACCCGGTGGCCTCGCTGGTCGCGTACTCGACGAACCGGTCGGAGGAGAGGACGAACGGCAAGAACTCCTGAAGCAGACCGTTCTCGGGAATGGCGTCAAGGACGTACGTCTTATCGGCTACGACACCAGAGAAGGCGACGACGCCCATCTTGCGCAGGTAGGGGCGAGCCGAGACGAAGAGGATCTGATCGGGCTGGAAGACATACCGGAAGGTGGAGCCCATCTGCCCGTCGGTCGGGTCACCCCAGCGTTCGACTGTGATCGAGTCGCTGGCGATGTGGCCGCCGGCGACGTAGCGCTCGATCCCTGCCTCGATAGGGTCGACCTGTTTGCGCGAGCGCGTGATCACGTCGCCGAGACGGACGCGCTTCCATGTGCACTTGTCCATGTTGAGGCTCACGCGGACACCTCTGCCCGGAGCATCGCGATGACGTCCTTGACGGCCGCATCCGATGCCGCCGCTGCCGCGCGCCAATTGCCAACCGTGTCCTCAATAGGTGCAGCCGCCGCTGCGTCGGCGACCTCGGGTCCGGCGACGTAGGCGGAAATCGCGAGGGTGTTGCCCTTTGCGGAGATCGCATCCAGGTCCGCGATCGCGGCGAATCCTGGCTTGACCTCGAAGCTGCGATAGGCATCCAGGATCTCGGTCTGGTGAGCGTCGCTAAGGAAGGACTGGGGGCCGTCTCGGTAGTAGGCCCGCTTCGCATCGACGAAGAGCACCTTGCGTCGCCGACCCGCAGGCTTTCGGGCGTTGAGGATTAGGACGATCGCTTCCATGCCCGAGTTGTAGAAGAGGCCATGGGCCAGCCCGATGACCGCTTCTACGAGATCAGACTCGATCATGGCTCGGCGTATCGCCGCCTCACCAACACGGTGCAGGACCCCATGAGGAAGGAGGATCGCCGCTCGACCGGCGTCCGGGTCGAGGCTCTTGGCGATGTGCTGGATGAAGGCGTAGTCGGCGGTGTTCTGCGGCGGGACTCCCCACAAGTTGCGCCCGTATCGGTCCTTCGCGAAGGCATCGCGGTTCCATGCCTTGATCGAGTACGGCGGGTTGGCGAGCACGACGTCGAAGGTCTGCAACCCGCCTTTGGCGTTGAGGAATGCCGGTCGGCTGAGGGTGTCGCCGTGGGCGACGTGGCCGTCTGTGATGCCGTGGAGGAACAGGTTCATCCGGGCGATGGCGGAGGTCCCATAGTTGAGTTCCTGCCCGTAGAGACGCAGGTTGCGCCACTCCTTGCCCTGTCGCTTCACCTCGGCCGCGGTTGAGATGAGCATTCCGCCGGTGCCGCAGGTCGGGTCGTAGACCGACTCCCCGGGTTGGGGTTCGAGCATCATTGTCATGAGGTGCACGAGTGTGCGGTTGGTGTAGAACTCCTGGGCGGTGTGTCCCGAGTCGTCGGCGAACTTCTTGATCAGGTACTCGTAGCCGTTGCCGAGCTCGTCTTCGGGCAGGTTGGCGATCGAGAGCGTCTTGGTGGAGAAGTGCTCAATCAGGTCGCTGAGGGTCGAGTCGGGGAGCAGGTCCTTGTTGCCCCAGTCGCCGTCGCCGAAGACTCCTGGCAGGGTGTCGGGGTTGGCCTTCTCGATGGCGCGCATCGCGTGCAGAAGGTTGGTCCCGATGTTCTGGGTGAGGCCGCGGATGTCGTCCCAGTGGGAGCCGTCTGGGATGGCGAAGCGGTGGTTCTCGGGGAGGTCGGCGAGCTCCTCGTCGTCGTACACCTCCATGGCGGCGGCGTGCTCCTCGTCGTAGACGTCGGAGATCCGCTTCAGGAAGACGAGCGGAAAGATGTACTGCTTGTAGTCGCCTGCGTCGATGAGGCCCCGGAGCACGATCGCTGCGCCCCACAGGTAGGCCTCCAACTCGCGCTGGCTGATCTGCCGGCTCATGTTGAAAGCCCCCACTTCGCGAGCTCGGCTTCCAGCGCTGCGCGAGTCTGAGTCGCTTGCGCGTGTGCTGCTTCCAGGTGGGACAGGGCGTCGGCGAGGGTCAGCTTCTCGCCGGAGTCGGCGGGTGCGACGTAGAGCGGGATGTTGAGGTTGAAGTCGTTGGCTGCGATCTCCGCCAGGTCGACCACGCGGGACCGACCATCTGTATAGCCGTACAACTCGTAGGCATCCAAGATCGTCTGGGCGTGATCGGGCTCAAAGGTGTTCTGGTTGCGGCCGCGCTTGAAAAGGTCCTCGCCGTTGATGAACAGGACCTTGCCGCGCTCGTCAGGCTCCTTGTGGTGGCGCAGGATCAGCACACAGGCGGCCAGTCCGGTCCCGTAGAACAGGTTGGGCGCGAGCCCGATGACGGCATCGACGAGATCGGCCTTGAGGATGTGCGTGCGGATGCGGGCCTCGGCGCCCTGGCGGAACAGCGCACCTTGCGGCAGGACGACGGCGACGCGACCGTTCGTCGGCTTCGCCGAGGTGAGCATGTGCTGCACCCACGCCCAGTCCGCGTACCCCTTGGGTGGGACACCACCGAGCTGGTTGCGTCCCCACTTGTCCGACCCCCACTCGGGGTAGCCCCAGTTCTTCAACGAGAACGGTGGGTTGGCGACGACGCAGTCGAACTGGGCGAGGTGGTTCCCGCTGTAGAAAGCGGGGTTGCGCAGGGTGTCCTCGCGGACGATCTTGAAGTCCTCGACGCCGTGGAGCAGCAGGTTCATCCGGGCGATCGCCGAAGTGGCGAGCACCTTCTCCTGCCCGAAGAGCTTGCTCCACAGTGTCTTCGGGTTGCCGCCCGCGGCCTTCACATGGTCGATGACCTCGATCAGCATACCGCCGGTGCCGCAGGCTGGGTCGTAGACCGTCTCGCCCTCCTGAGGGTTGAGGATGTTGACGAGCAGCCCGACGATCGAGCGCGGGGTGTAGTACTCGCCCGCCTTCTTGTTGGATTGGTCGGCAAATCGCTTGATCAGGTACTCATACGCATTGCCGAACACGTCCGGTGCCACGGCTGCGTTGGTGAGCGGCTGGGCGGAGAAGTGCTCGATGAGATCAGCGAGTCTTCGGTCAGGCAGCTTGTCCTTGTTGGTCCAGCTGGCGTTGCCGAAGATGCCGTAGAGCGTGTCGGGGTTGGCCTTCTCGATCTCGCGGAACGCCGTCTGGAGCGCGGTCCCGATGTGTTGTGTGTGGCTGCGGACGTCGCCCCACAGACTGCCCTCGGGAATCGCGAACCGGTGGTTCTCCGCGAACAGAGCGAACTCATGGTCACCGCCGGACTCATCGAGCGCCTGGGCGTACTCCTCGAGGTAGACGTCGCTGATCCGCTTGAAGAACATCAGCGGGAAGATGTACGCCTTGAAGTCGGCCTGATCGATGCTGCCGCGCAGCAGATCCGCCGCCGAGGCGAGGTACTGCTCCAGCTCGGAAAGAGTGAGGGCGTCCTGGCGCCGCGGCAGCAGGGCGAGCGCAGCCGCGCGCGCCTCGTCCTCGGTCATACGGCTCCTCGTCATCGCACCACTACGCGAGGACAACCGTATCCACCATGCGGCAGGCGCGCGGACGAAAGGGTCCGGCAGCCCGCGCGGTGAGCGCGTTCGTTAGCTCGCGGCGTGCGGCGGTGTCACCAGGATGAGCGTCGCCGGATCAACATCATCGCGTGCACGAAGGGTCGGGAGCGTGGAATCGTCCGCCTGATCCGCGTCGATCATCGACGCCGCGAGCATCTGCACCTTGGCCTGCTCGACCGCCGAAGCGACGGACTGCGCCGAGGCCAGCGCGGCATAGAAGGACCTTGCGAAAACGATCGCAGCAGTGTCATCAAGCGCGTCGGACATGCCGATCACCAACGGGACGGTCTGCAGCAGATCGTCGGCTCCCTCGATGCTCTCGCATGCGTTGAGAACAACGAGCCGCGGTGGCTCGTCGGTCGCGCCAAGCAGCCGCGCTAGGAGCGAGAAATCGACGTCGTGTCCGTCCGTGTCACCAGCCTCGTTATCCATCCACACGCCGAGCGTGTCGGCGTGGCCCGAGAAGTGCACGACGTGCGGACGGTGGTCATTGAGTCCGTCCAGGAGATCGTTGAACGTCGCCGCGGGAGCGTGCTCAACGACGACGAGGTCGCGATACTTCGAGCCTCGAAGCCCCTGCTTCACCTGCCGAACCTCTTGGTCTACGCGCAGCCAGGCGCCTTGCTCAACAACAGAACCGTCGGGGCTCGTCACCGTTTTCTCGGTCGCGTCTGGGTTGGCGGTGAGGTAGAGGACGCGGAGCTGCTCCGGCCGGGGTGGTGTGACCTCGACGTAGCGAACCTGCGCCGGCGGAGCGCTTGCCTGCGCCACGGCCCGAGCGTGGTTGATCTCGTCTCGACGGCGGCGGGTGTCGTCGCGGCGCCGCGCACTCTCCGCGCTCCTCCGCTCCGACGCCTCAGCCGTGCGGAGAGACGTGGTCTTCGAAGCGATGCTCTTGTCGGCCGTCGCTATGTCCTTCCGCGCCTTCGCAATCTTGTCCTCGGCGGCCGCGGCCTTCTTCTCCTCGCGCTCGGCCGCTGCAAGAGCCGTCCTAACTGTGGTGGCGCTCTTGGAGCGACTGGCCTGTTCGCGCTTCTTCCGCGCCGCCTCGCGAGCAGTGGCGGCGATCTTCTCCTGCGCGGCGATCACCTTCGAGAAGCCAGCCTTCTTTGCCTCTAGGCTCGCGATCTCCCTTCGGAGTGTGTCGCTGCGCGCCATCGCTCAGTCCAATCTCTACTGAATCAGTGTTCTTGAGGCGAAAGTTCGATCGCCTCGTTTTGGCTGCATCTCGACACCCGCGGCGGGGTCAGTGCGCCATGTCGACGAACCGGCTGTAGTGACCCTGGAAGGCCACGACGATGTCGCGGGTGGCGCCGTTGCGGTGCTTGGCGACGATCAGGTCGGCCTCGCCGGGGCGGGTCGACTCCTTCTCGTAGACGTCGTCGCGGTGGAGCAGGACGACCATGTCGGCGTCCTGCTCGATGGAGCCGGACTCGCGCAGGTCGCTGACGGCGGGGCGCTTGTCGGCGCGCTGCTCGGGGCCACGGTTGAGCTGGGAGAGCGCGATGACGGGGATCTCGAGCTCCTTGGCGATCAGCTTGATCTGGCGGGAGAACTCGGAGACCTCGAGCTGGCGGGACTCGACCTTCTTGCCCGAGCTCATCAGCTGGAGGTAGTCGATGACCATGAGCTTGAGGTCGTGCTTCTGCTTGAGCCGGCGGGCCTTGGCGCGGATCTCGGTCATCGTCATGTTGGGCGAGTCGTCGATGAACATCGGCGCGGCCGAGACCTTGGCGACGTGGCGGGCGAGACGGTCCCACTCCTCGGGGGACATCTTGCCGTTGCGGATGTGGTTGAGCGGGATACGGGCCTCGGCGGAGAGCAGGCGCATCACGATCTCGCCGCGCGTCATCTCCAGGCTGAAGAAGCAGGCGGTCAGGTTGTTGTGGATGGCGGCCGCGCGGCAGAAGTCGAGCGCGAGGGTGGACTTGCCCATGGCGGGACGGGCCGCGACGACGATCATCTGGCCGGCGTGGAAGCCATTGGTGAGCTCGTCGAAGTCCGCGAACCCGGTCGGTACGCCGTAGATGCCGGACTCACGGTTCTCCATCGCCTCGATCTCGTCGAGGACGCCGTCCATGATGTCGGACAGCGGGGCGTAGTCCTCGGACTTGTTGCGGTCGGTGACCTTGTAGATCTCGGACTGGGCCTCGTTGACGATGCCCTCGACCTCGCCCTCGCCGGCGTAGCTGATCTGGACGATCTTGGTGCCCGCGTTGACGAGGCGGCGCAGGATCGCCTTCTCGTAGACGATCTCGGCGTAGAAGCCGGCGTTGGCGGCGATGGGGACGTTGGCCGCCAGCGTGTGCAGGTACGGCGCCCCGCCGATCTTCTGCAGCTCGCCGCGCCGCTGGAGCTCGCCGGCGACGGTCACCATGTCGGCCGGCTCACCGCGGCTGTAGAGGTCGAGGATCGCCTCGTGGATCGACTCGTGCGCGGGGCGGTAGTAGTCGGTGCCGCGGATGACCTCGACGACGTCGGCGATCGCGTCCTTGGAGATCAGCATCGCGCCCAGCACGGACTGCTCGGCGGCCAGGTCCTGCGGCGGCGTGCGACCGCCCGAGGGCGCCTCACCCGGGGCGTACGACGCCGGGCCGTCGCCCCAGTCCTGGGGTGGCTCCGCGGTCCAGGACGGCGCGTCGTCCGTGAGGCTCACGGTCTGGTCCCCCTCGTGATCGGCCGGCGTGGTTCGGTCGGTGCCCACCTTGCCCAGGGGGTCCGACACAATGGCGAGTGCCGGTCCCGCCGCCGTGCGCCGATGGCTCCGAACCGGCAACCTACGGCCCGCGGACGGCCCGGCGAAAGCGGGCTATGCACAAGGGTTGGGGATAACTCGCGGCCGACCGTGGACGACACGCGGAAACGGTGTGCACGGGCTGGGGAGGAACTTGTGGAGAGGCGGGGTGTGCGGCTGTTGAAACAGCGTCTGACCTGCGAAAACGCTGTTGCACACCTGTGGACGGCGAAAAACAGCGGTGTGATCCCGTTCACCTTTCAGCCATCTCGGCGTTGCAGGGGGTCCGCCCTCCGGCCCCGACCGGCGCCTACCTCAGCAGCCCGGTTTCCACAAGTTGGCCCTAGTTATCCACCGGCGCCCGCGGGACACCCGTGAGCACCCCCACCCGGACGCCGTCCGCACGGCGCGCGCTCGACCGCGAGATCGCCCGGTTGGCGGTCCCCGCCTTCCTCGCGCTGGTCGCCGAACCGCTCTTCCTGCTCGGCGACGCGGCGGTCGTCGGCCACCTCGGCACCCCCGAGCTGGCCGGGCTCGGCATCGCCGGGACGATCGTGATGACGGTCGTCGGGCTCTGCATCTTCCTCGCCTACGGCACCACCGCCGGGGTCGCCCGCCAGCTCGGCGCCGGCCACCGTACGGCGGCCCTGGCCCAAGGTCTCGACGGCCTCTGGCTGGCCGCGGCGATCGGCGTCCCGGTCACGCTGGCCACGGTGCTGCTCGCCGATCCGCTGGTCGCCCTGTTCGGCGCCTCCCCCGACGTCGCCGACCCCGCCACGACGTACCTGCGGGTCGCCGCGGTGGGCCTGACCCCGCTGCTGCTCATCCTGGCCGGCACCGGGGTGCTGCGCGGCCTCCAGGACACCCGTACGCCGCTCGTCGTGGCCGTCGCCGGCAACCTGGCCAACCTGGTCCTCAACGTGCTGCTCGTCTTCGGCGCCGGCCCGGTCCCGCGGATGGGCATCGCCGGCTCCGCGCTCGGCTCGGTGCTCGCCCAGAGCGGCATGGCGCTCGCGCTCACCCTGGTCGTGGTGCGGGCCGCGCGCCGCGAGGGGGCGACCCTGCGCCCGCACCTGCCGGGGGTACGGGCGGCGGCGCGGGCCGGCGTACCGCTCATCATCCGCACGCTGACCCTCCGCGCGTCCCTGCTCGTCACCACCTACGCGGTCGTGCTCACCGCGACCGACACGTCCAGCAGCGCGATCCCGATCGCGACCCACCAGCTCGCGATGACGCTGTGGGGCTTCCTCGCCTACGTCCTCGACGCGATCGCCATCGCCGCCCAGGCGATCACCGGGCGTCACCTCGGCGCCGGGGACGTCGCCGCCACCCGGGCGGTCACCCGGCGGATGCTGTGGTGGGGCGTGGTCGGCGGCATCGTCACCGGCGTCCTGCTCGCCGCGGCGAGCCCCTGGCTGGGCGCGCTGTTCACCCCCGACCAGGGCGTGCGCGACGCGCTCGTCCCGGTCCTCCTGGTCGCCGCGGCGGCGCAGCCGGTGGCCGGGATCGTGTTCGTCCTCGACGGCGTCCTCATCGGCGCCGGCGACGGCCGCTACCTGGCGTACGCCGGCGTGCTCGTCCTGGCCGGATACGCTCCGCTCGTGCTGCTGACGAGTGCGCTGGGCGGGGGCCTGCCCTGGCTGTGGGTCGTGTTCGCCGTGCTCTTCATGGGCGGGCGGATGATCACCCTCGTGCACCGCGCCGCCGGCGACCGCTGGCTGGTCACCGGAGCCGCCGCGTGAAGCCGCTCCAGGCGGTCGCGCTCGGCCTCGTGCTGCTCGCGCTCGGGCCGACCGACCCCCAGCCCGGCGTCTTCGACCCCCTGCCCGACCCGCTCGGCTGGGTGCTGGTGCTGATCGGGCTGCACGGGATGGCCGCCGCGCTCGACGTACGACGGCTCCCGGTGCTGCGCTTCCTCGGCATCCTGGCGCTGGGCGTCTCCATCGCGCTCGTCGTCCCCGCCGCCGCCCGCTGGGTCGAGACCGACCCGTCGCTGGGCTGGGCCGCGGACGTGCCGCGGTTCGCCTTCTTCGCGCTGCTGTGCCACCAGCTCAGCCAGGCCGCGCTGCGGGCGCGCAGCACCGGCGGGGCGAGCTCGTTCAGCATGGCCACGCTGGCGCTGCTGTTCGTGCTGGCCGCACCGCCGCTGGCGTTCGGCGCCGGGTGGACGGACGTCGGACCGGCCGGCGAGGTGGCCGCGCAGGTCACCCAGATCGCGCTGGTCGTGCTCTGCTTCGTCTTCGCCGGCCGTACCTGGGCCGGGGCGCCGGTCGAGCCGGACCCCGACCCGAACCCGGCCGAGGCCTAGCCCTGCAGGTCGGCCAGGATCCGCTCGGCGAACGCGATCGAGTCGTTGCGCGGGTCGCCCTGATAGTCGACGCCGTCCTCGTAGTCCAGCTCCACGTCCAGCAGGACGCCGGCCGTGCACGCGCGCAGCGTCGCCTCGAGCGGCGGCGCGTCGCTGACCTTCCACCAGCCGTCGGTGGCCCCGGCGATGTCATCGGCCGGGTCGACGATCGCGCCGGTCTCGGCGGGCTGGGGGCAGCCGAAGGCGCCCTTGGTGAAGTCGCCCGGGCCGGTCACCTTGACCGTGATCTCGACCAGGTCCTTGGCCTCGAAGGAGCAGTCGTTGCTCTTCCAGGCCCGGCCGCCCTCGCGCGTGGTGTCGGTACCGGCCTCGGCCGGGCCGACGGTGACGCCGAAGTTCTTGGCCACCGACGCGGAGGTCGCGAGGTCGCAGGCCGCCGGCAGGGTCGCGGCCGGGGGGGCCGAGGAGGGAGCGGAGGTCACCGTCGTGGGCGTCGCGCTCGGGGTGGTCGCGCTGGGGGTGGTCGGCGCGTCGCTCGTCGGCGTGGTCGGGGACGACGTCGCGTCGGCGTCGGGGGCGTCGTCGCCGTCACCGCAGGCGGCGAGCACCGGCGCGAGCAGCAGGAGGGCGGCGGGCAGCGTCCGTCGTACATGCATGGGGGTGAACTCCTGGGTCGGGGAAGGTGGAGCACCCTGAAAATAGCCGCGTGGCCGGCCCCGAAGGGACCGGCCACGCGGGTGAAGCCTGGAATCAGGCAGGGATCACGTTGAGCGCGACCGCCGCCGAGACCTCGTCGTGCAGCTTGACCGACACGGCGTGGTTGCCCAGCGCCTTGATCGGGTTGCCGAGGACGATGGTCCGCTTGTCGATCGCCTCGCCGGCCGCCTCGCCGAGCGCCGCCGCGATGTCGGCAGCGGTGACCGCGCCGAACAGACGGCCGCCCTGGCCCGCCTTCACCTTGACGTCGACCGGGCTGCCCTCGAGCTTGGCCTTGATCTCGGCCGCGTGGGCCTCGTCGCGGACCGCACGCGCGGAGCGGGCGGCCTTGATCGAGTCGGCCTGCGCCTGGGCGCCGCGCGTCCAGCGGATCGCGAAGCCACGGGGGATGAGGTAGTTGCGGCCGTAGCCGTCCTTGACCTCCACCACGTCACCAGCGGCGCCGAGGTTCTCGACCTCCTGGGTCAGGATGATCTTCATGAGTTCAGTCTCCTTCTCTACCGAACCGGATCAGCGGCCGCTGGAGGTGTAGGGCAGCAGCGCGACCTCGCGGGCGTTCTTCACCGCGATGGCGATGTCACGCTGGTGCTGGACGCAGTTGCCGGTCACCCGACGGGCGCGGATCTTGCCGCGGTCGGAGATGAACTTCTTCAGAAGGGCGGTGTCCTTGTAGTCGACACCGGTGGCCTTCTCCTTGCAGAACTGGCAAACCTTCTTCTTCGGCTTGCGGACGACTGCCTTCGCCATTGTGGTGCTCCTCCTCAGAGCCCGGCCGCGTCAGTCAACGATGGCCGGAATGGTTGGTGTGTTGTTGCTCAGAACGGGGGCTCGTCGTTGGACGAGACGCCCGGCGCGGCCCACGGGTCGTTGGCCGGAGCGCCGCCCCCGTAGTTGGATCCGCCACCCTGGTTGCCGCCGCCACCGCCGGCCGGAGCGCCCCACGGGTCGGCCGCGGGAGCACCGCCACCACCCTGGGGAGCGCCGCCGCCGTAGCCGCCACCGCCGCCGGCCCCACCGCGCGCCGCGCGGTTGACCTTGGCCGTGGCGTACCGCAGCGCGGGGCCGACCTCTTCGACGTCGATCTCCATGGCGGTGCGCTTCTCGCCCTCGCGGGTCTCGTACTGCCGCGACTTCAGCCGGCCGGTCACGATCACGCGCATCCCCTTGGTGAGGGACTCGGCGACGTTCTCGGCGTACTGCCGCCAGACCGCGCAGGAGAGGAACAGCGCGTCGCCGTCCTTCCACTCGTTGGTCTGCCGGTCGAAGGTGCGCGGCGTCGACGCGATCCGGAAGTTCGCCACGGCCGCACCCGACGGGGTGAAGCGCAGCTCCGGGTCGTCGACGAGGTTCCCGACGACGGTGATGACGGTCTCGCCTGCCATGGTGATCTCCTGGTGAGGGTGGGAACGAACGGCCTAGCCCGGGTCAGCCCCGGACGACGGCCCCCATCGTGTCCTGGACCACCAACTTCGGGAAGCGGCAATCCACAGGCACGGATCCTTCGGGTACCTCAGACGGTGGGTCGCAGGACCTTCGTCCGCAGCACGGACTCGTTGAGGGTCAGCTGACGGTCGAGCTCGTCGACGGTCGCCGGAGCGGCGGTCAGCTTGATGATCGCGTAGATGCCTTCGGCGTTCTTCTTGATCTCGTACGCCAGGCGACGCTTGCCCCACACGTCGACGTTGTCGACGGTGCCGCCGTCATTGCGGACGACGTTCAGGTACTTGTCGAGCGACGGCTGAACCGTCCGCTCGTCGAGGCTCGGGTCGAGGATGACCACGACTTCGTAGTTGCGCAAAGCGGTCTCCACCTCCTCTGGACTCAGGCGGCCGCGGACTTTCCGTGGCAGGAGGGCTCTGCTTCTCCGGACGGTTCGGCCCGTCCGGAAGTACGGTGCCGTGCGGCACCGGACAGGAGAGGTTAACAGCGCGCGACGGAGCGGGCCGAATCGCGGCGCCGCCACACCAGCGGCACCACGACCAGGCGCCCGAGCGGCTCGCCGGCGGCCACGGTCAGCATCGCCGTCGGAGCCAGGCCGACCAGGCCGGCCGCCGCGACGTGCACCCACTGCGCGGGGACGGCCCTGCAGGCGAGGTGGACTACCAGGACGCCGGGGATCGCGATCGGGAGCGAGAACAACGCGTCGCGCACCCCCACCGCCCCGCCGCGTTGGCAAGTCCGGCCGGCGGCCCCGTGAGCTCGGCGCCGAGGACGTAGCCACCCGGCCCCGGCGTGTTCGTCATCCGGCAGCCCTCCACGGGCCCGCCAGCAGCTGCTGGGCACCATCGCGCCGCCGCCGCACCATCGGTACGACGGCCAGGCGGCCGAGCGCCGTCGCCACCGCCAGCAGCCCCAGCACCGGCTCCGCCTCTCCCGTGAGGAGCACCCACACCCCCATCGGGGCCAGGCCGGCCAGGCCGGCTGCCGCGACGTGCACCCACTGCGCACCGACGCACCGGCACACCAGATGGACGATCAGGACGCCGGGGACCGCGATCGGGAGCGAGAAGAGCGCGACCCACGGCACCAGCCCCCACACCATGAGGACCAGCTCGAGCGGTCCCGGCGACGTGCCGAACAGGCTCGCGCCGAGCACCATCGCGAGGTCGACGATCAGCACGCTGACCGCCCACGCGGCCACATAGCCGCCCGGCCCCGGCGTGTTCGGCCTCATCGGCCCTCCTCGAAGAGATATTGAGCGTTCGCTCAAACCCTGCCACGGATTGAGCGAACGCTCAAGACCAGGCAGGATCACCCCATGAGCGCCCCCACCCGCGACAAGCTGCTCGACGCGACCCTGCGCGTGGTCACCGACCAGGGGATCGCGAAGGCCTCGGCCCGCACGATCGCGACGGAGGCGGGGGTCAACCAAGCGCTGGTCTTCTACCACTTCGGGTCGGTCGACGAGCTGCTCGCGGCGGCGTGCGCGCACGGTGCCGCGCAGCGGGTGGCGGCGCACCGGGAGACGCTGCGGGGGATCAGCGGGTTCGGTGACCTGGTGACGGCGGCGCGGGCGATCCACCGGGCCGAGCGGGAGGCGGGCAATGTGGCGCTGCTGGGGCAGCTGCTCGCGGGGACGTCGTCGCACCCGGCGCTCGCGGGGCCGACCCGGGAGGGTCTGGACCTGTGGGTGGTCGAGGTCGAGGCGGTGCTGCGCCGGCTGACCGAGGCGACGGTGCTGGCCGACGTGGTCGACGTACCGGGGCTGGCGCGGGCGATCAGTGCGTCCTTCGTCGGCCTGGGCCTGTACGACGGCGTGGACGCCCTGGGCACCGAGCAGGCCTTCGGAGCACTGGAGCAGCTCGCCGCCGTCCTCACCGTCGTCGAGGACCTCAGCCCCCTCGAACGCGCAGCGGTCCGGCGCAGGCTGCGCCGGACCGCTCGCTGAGGCAGGCTCCCGCTACTGGAAGAGCACCGGGTTCTGGATCGAGGACTCGTCGATCACGAGCACGGCGACGGCGCCGACCAGGCCCTCGGGCAGGTCGAGCGAGACGGCGGCGCAGACCTCGCCGTCGCCCAGGCTCCAGGCTCCGTCGAGCGAGCCGAGCAGCTCGCCCTCGGGGTTGTGCAGCTCGATGGTGAACGGCGTGCCGTCCGGCAGCCCGGTCACCGCGAAGTGTGCGTAGAGCGTGGCCGGCAGGGTCACGCCCTCGAGCACCTGCGGGTCCTCGAGGGTGCTGGGCGTGGAGCAGTCGCTGTTGCCGTCGACCGACCAGCCCGCGGGGGCGGCCGAGGCCTGGCCCATCGGGTCGGCCGGGGGCTCCGGCACGTCCTTCAGGTACGGCGAGACGTACTCCGGGTCGCCGCCCTTCTTCGCGAGCTCGATGATGTCCATGGTCAGGTTGACCGGCCGGATCCGGGCCGAGCCGCCGGTGAAGGCGCCGCCCTCGCCGCTGTCGCCGACGGTGGACTCGGTGACCACGGCGCTGTTGACGCCGACCAGCTCGCCGTCGGTGTTGATCGAGGCGCCGCCGGAGTTGCCGGAACCGATCCGGATGTCGCTGTCGATCCAGGCCCGGTCGCCGGGCACGGCGGTCTCCTTGAGGAAGGTCGACACGACGCCGCGGGTCACGGTCAGCGCGCGGTCGAGGCCGTCGTCGGAGGCGACGTGGGCGACGGCCGGGAAGCCGAGGGCGGTCAGCTCGTCGCCGGTGCGCAGGTCGTCGCTGTCACCGAGGGGGAGCGGGTCGGGGAGCGCGGCGAGGTCCGTGTCGTCGACCTTGTCGCCCTCGGCGTCGGCGGTGATCTTGAGGACGGCGAGGTCGAGGACGCCGTCGGAGACGACCGGCTCCGCCGAGAACGACGGCGCCGCGGGCTTGTCGTCCTCGGCCGAGGTCAGCGCGACGAGCAGGCCTGCGGGGTCCTCGCCGGGCGGGACCTGGCCGGGCGAGCTGGGCTTGCCGACGTGGGCGTTGGTGAGGATCAGGCCGTCCTCGCTGATGATCGTGCCGGAGCCGGTGTAGAGCGGCTGGCCGGTCGCGTCGACGGCGATGATGAGGACGCTGGCCAGCTTGGCCCGGTCGAGCTCGGCGGTGGTGAGCCCGGCGGCCTGCGGCGGGTCGTCCTTGGCGGCCGGCTCGTCGTCCCCGCCCCCGAGGAGGACGGCCGCGGTCACGCCGCCGCCGACCAGGACGAGCGCGGCGACGATCCCGCCGACCAGGGCGGCGGTGCGCTTGCGCTTCTTCTTGGCGATCGACTTCTGCGCGGCGCCGGCCGCGACGATCGGGACCACCTCGATCTCGGCGCCCGCGGTGGGGTGCCCGAGCATGAGCGTGGTGGGGTCCTCGAGCTTGCGCTGGGTGACCCGGTCCTCCTCGAGGAAGGTGCCGGCCGACGAGCGGTCGACGTACCACCAGCCGTCGGGGCGACCCTCGACCACGCCGTGCAGGCGCGAGACCGACGGGTCGTCGACGACCACCTCGTTGCCCGGGTCGCGACCGATCCGGACCACGCTGCCGGGCGGGAACCTCTTCGCCTCGCCGCCCGCGCGCACGAGCACACCGGGGCCGCTGACGTAGCCGGGGCCGACCGGGCCGGTGCCGGGCAGCACGGTCTGGGCGAGGCCGCCCGGGATGCCGGCGACGTCGATGGTCGAGGTCGGCCGCGGGTCGGCGCCGGCCGGGGCGAGGACCAGCTCCTCGCCGTCCGCGGAGCCGAACCGGACGGCGGTGCGCGTGGTGATCCGGACCTCGCTGACCCGGGCGCCGTTGAGCCAGGTGCCACTGCTCGACCCGGTGTCGACCAGCACCCAGCCCGTGCCGTCGGAGCGCAGCTCGGCGTGCCGGCGCGAGGCGGTCGGCGTGGACAGGACGATGTCGGAGCTGAGCTCGCGGCCGATCACGACGACACGCGGCTCCTCGAACGACCAGTGCTGGCCGCCGCCGGAGACGTTGAGGGTGGTCACCACCGGGACGCTAGTCGCCGTCAGGGGCGGTCGCCGTGCGTTTTACCCAAGAGGGGCACCGTCGGTGCCGCTCTTTACGATGACGCCATGAGCGAGCTGCGTATCGGTGCCCACGTCGACCAGACCGACCCGATCGCCGAGGCGGCCGCCCGCAACGCCCCGCTCGTGCAGTTCTTCCTCGGCAACCCGCAGTCCTACAAGGGCCCCGTCCTGTCCTACGAGGGCGGCGCCGAGGCCCTGCGCGGCGCGGCCGAGGCGGCCGGCGTCGACCTCTACGTGCACGCGCCGTACCTGATCAACGTGGCGACGACCAACAACCGCCAGCGCATCCCCAGCCGCAAGCTGCTCCAGCAGCACATGGACGCCGCCGCCAAGCTCGGCGCCAAGGGACTGATCGTCCACGGCGGCCACGTCACCGACGAGGACGACCCGGCCAAGGGCTTCGACAACTGGCGCAAGGCCATCGAGGCGACCGACCTCAAGATCCCGCTGCTCATCGAGAACACCGCGGGCGGCACCAATGCGATGACCCGCTACCTCGACCGGATCAAGGGCACCTGGGACGCCATCGCCGCGGCCGAGGGCGCCGACATGGTCGGCTTCTGCCTCGACACCTGCCACGCCCACGCCGGCGGCAACGCGCTCGAGACGATCGTCGAGGACGTGCGCGCGATCACCGGCCGGATCGACCTGGTCCACGCCAACGACAGCCGCGACGAGTTCGACTCCGGCGCCGACCGGCACGCCAACTTCGGCGCCGGCCGGATCGACCCCGACCTGCTGGCCCAGGTGATCCGCGACGCCGGTGCCCCGGTCGTGTGCGAGACGCCCGGCGGGGCCGACGAGCACGTCGCCGACTTCGCCTGGCTGCGCGAGCGCCTCTGACCCCTTGCCTTCGCGCCGATCGGGCGTAATCTCGATTACATGATTACAACCGACCAGCACGACCAGATCCGCGGCTGGTTCGCGGGTCGCCTGCCCGACGACCTCTTCGAGTCCCTCGTCGAGGTCGCGGTCGATCGCGAGGAGATCACCGTGATCGGCCGGATCCCCGAGCCCCGGCTCGACGCGTCCGCCTCCGACGCCGAGCGCGAGGGCGCCGTCCAGGGCCGGATCCAGGAGTTCCGCGAGCGCACCCGCGACGCGCGGGTCGCCATCGCCCGCGAGGCCGAGCGCACGTACGACAAGAAGGTCTCCTGGGGCGTCGAGTGCGGCGCCACCCGAGCCCTGTTCACCCACGTCGCCGCTCCCGTCATGACCCGGCTGCGCCAGCCCGAGCGCGCGGTCCTCGACACCCTGATCGCGGGCGGCGTCGCCCGCAGCCGCAGCGAGGCGCTCGCCTGGTGCGTCCGGCTGGTCGAGCAGCACGCCGGCGAGTGGCTCACCGACCTGGCCGACTCCCTGGAGCATGTCCAGCGCGTCCGCGCGGAGGGTCCGGACCGGGGGTAGTGCGGGGTCGATAGCCTGGCCCCCATGCCCAGCGTGCGCCCGATCACCCCGACCGAGCACCGCGACCACCTCGCCTCGCTGCCCTCCGCGAGCTTCCTGCAGACGCCCGGCTGGGCGAAGGTCAAGAGCGAGTGGCGCAGCGAGTCGCTCGGCTGGTTCGACGACGCGGGACAGCAGGTGGGTGCCGCGCTGGTGCTCTACCGCCAGCTGCCCAAGCTCAAGCGCTCGCTGGCCTACCTGCCCGAGGGACCGGTCATCGACTGGACCGGCGACGCGCTGGCCGACTGGCTCGACCCGATGGTGCGCCACCTGAAGAAGCAGGGCGCGTTCGCCGTACGGATCGGGCCCCCGGTGGTCACCCGGCGCTGGACGACGGCGCAGGTCAAGGACGGCATCGCCGACCCCGGCGTCCGCCTGCTCGGCCAGATCCCGCCGGCGGAGCGCACGCCCGGCGGCGCGCGCGTCGTGGCCCAGCTCCACGAGCTCGGCTGGCGGCACCAGGGGGTCGAGGGCGGCTTCGCGGCCGGGCAGCCGCAGTTCGTCTTCCAGATCCCGCTGCGGCATGCCGACGGCACCCAGCGCACCGAGGACGAGGTCCTCAAGGGCATGAACCAGCTCTGGCGCCGCAACATCAAGAAGGCCGCCAAGGAGGGCGTCGAGGTGGTCCGCGGCAGCCGCGAGGACCTGGCGGCGTTCCACGAGCTCTACGTCCACACCGCGCAGCGCGACCACTTCACACCGCGGCCGCTGCGCTACTTCGAGACCATGTACGACGCCCTGAGCGCCGACGCCCCCGAGCGGTTCACGCTCTGGCTGGCCCGCCACGACGGCGACCTGGTCGCGTCCACGATCGCGATCCGGGTCGGCGAGCACGCCTGGTACTCCTACGGCGCCTCCTCCACCGAGAAGCGCGAGGTCCGCGGCTCCAACGCCGTCCAGTGGGCGATGATCCGCGACGCGATCGCCGCGGGCGCGGCCGTCTACGACCTGCGCGGCATCACCGAGACCCTCGACGCCGAGGACTCCCACGTCGGGCTGATCCAGTTCAAGGTGGGTACCGGCGGAGAGGCCGTCGAGTACGCCGGGGAGTGGGACCTCCCGATCAACCGGCCGTTGTACCAGGCATTCCAGCTCTACCTGAAGCGCAGGAGCTGACCATGACCCTCACGCTCACCGTCGAGGGCCCGCGCTGGCGGGCCCACCTCGAGTCCGTTGCCGCGGCCCACCCCGGCCTGGTCCCGGTCGCCAAGGGCAACGGCTACGGGTTCACGCTCGGCCGCCTGGCCCGCAAGACGCAGTGGCTGGCCGAGCGCGGCCACGACGTCCGCACCCTCGCCGTCGGCACGTACGACGAGCTGCCCGAGGTCGCCCAGCGCTGGGTCGGCGACCTGCTCGTGCTCACCCCGTGGCGGCCGTGGGTGCCGCTGCCCGAGCCGGCCCTCGCCCAGCGCCTGGTGCACACCGTCAGCCGGGTCACCGACCTGCGCGACCTGCTCCACCTCGACCCCACGGCCCGGATCGTGCTCGAGCGGATGACCTCGATGCGCCGCCACGGCATGGCCGCGCGCGAGCTGTGGGAGGCCGGCGACCTGCTCCGCAAGCACCCCGGCGCCCGGATCGAGGGCCTGGCTCTGCACCTGCCGCTCGGCCAGGGGGGCCACGTCGGCGAGGTCACCCGGCTGGTCAACGACTACGTCGGCGCCGAGATCCCCTCGCGCCACGCCCCGTCGGTCTGGGTCAGCCACCTCACCGACGCCGAGCTCACCACCCTGCGCGCCCAGTACGGCGACTTCACCTTCCGCCCGCGGATCGGCACCGGCCTCTGGCTCGGCGAGCGCGCCGCGCTCCGGGTCACCGCGACGGTCCTCGACGTCCACCCCGTCGAGCGCGGCGACGCCTTCGGCTACCGCGGCCGCACCGCCCCCAAGTCGGGCCACGTGCTCGTCGTCAGCGGCGGCACCGCCCACGGCATCGGCCTCGAGGCGCCCACCGGCGAGCAGTCGATCAAGGCGCGCGCGGCGACCCTCGCCCGCGGGGGCATGGACGCGGTCGGGTTCGTGCGCTCGCCGTACTCGATCGACGGCAAGCAGCGCCTCTTCGCCGAGCCGCCGCACATGCAGGCCTCGATGCTCTTCCTCCCGCACGGCGCCCGGGTGCCCGAGGTGGGCGAGGACGTCGACGTCCGGGTCCGCTACACCGCGACGGCGTTCGACCGGGTCGACATCACCGGCTAGGCGTCGCACTCACCCCCGCTGACCGCCGAGTTCGTTCTTGACGACCGGCGATTGACTAGAAGTGTCAGGTGGGCCAAGATCGGGACTCCCCACAACCAAGGGAGCCTTCATGCGAATCGGGATCGCACGACTCTGCGCTGCGCTGATCATGCTGGTGCTGACCACAACCTTCCTCCAGGCGACCACCTCGTCCCCGGCGCAAGCCGCCGGGTGCTACGGCACGGGATGCGACGACAAAGGCCCCAAGGGCAACGGTTGCTTCGCCGACCGGGTCAGCGTTGCCTCAGGCGGGGACAACTACACGCGTCTCTACTACTCACGAGCATGCAATGCGTTCTGGGCCTGGTCGAAGAACGGCCAGCTGTACTGGGGGACCGAGGTCCACCTGGAGATGCAAGCGCTGGTGAGCAAGGGCGGATCGGTCTACCAGTGGGAGTTCCGCAAGAGGTTGATCATCAACAAGCCGACGATGCAGAGCAACTCGGATCCCGAGTGGACCAACGCACTCGGCGCCCGGACCAACAACTTCCGCTTCCGCGCTCTGTGGGTCGACTCGGCCGGCGGCGGCATCGTCGCCACTCCCTGGGCACGCGGCGGCGCTAGGTAGACGCCCGGCCTCCGAGCCTGTCAACTGAGAACCAGGAGCCTCTATGAAGAACATCCTCCGGATCATCGGCGTCCTCCTCGCCGCGTCCGCAGCGCTCGTCGTGATTCCCAACGCACCAGCACAGGCGGACAACGGCTGTCCGGGCACCAGGGACTCGTGGCGGCAGTACCGCGACAGCGCGGGGACGATCGCCGCTGTTCTCCAGAGCTACGACACCGCCGACGGCGTTTGCATCAACCTGGTGTCGAAGAACCAGTACGCGGGCGTCTCGAAGTACATGAGCCTCCGCGTCTGCGACGAGGCACGCGCCAACTGCGTCACCGACTCAGGCAACTTCGCCAGCTACGCCGGTCCGATCTACCGATCACTTCCCTGCGTGACTGTCCGTTCCACGATGCGCGCCCCGAACGGCACGCTCATCATGGACAACTGGTCGATTGGCGGCTCCTGCAACTGAGCCGCCAGGGCCAGGGCCAGTTGCGCCGGGCGCGGATCAGCCGTAGCGCGCGTCCAGCCCGGTGAGCGTCACGCCGTTCTGGCCGGCCTGGGTGGTGCCGAGCGGCGCGAGTCCGGCGGCCGCCGCCCGCAGGTCGACGCCGGCCGGAGCCGCGGGGTCGTCGGTGACGGCGATGAGCTGGAGCGAGCTGATGTCCCAGGGCACCTCGGTCCAGATGGTGCGTACGACGTCGTCGAGCTCCTCGGCGGTGAACGGGTCGGCCGAGTCGGTGACGAGGGTGAAGCCGGCCGCATTGCCGAAGCCGTTGGTCCAGCGCGAGGGATCCTCGACCCGGACCACGCGCGGCACCGCGGCCGGTACGGCATTCTCGACGTCCCCGAAGCTGATCGGCTTGCCGCGCTTCTGGTCCAGCTCGGCCTGGAGCGCGCCGCACCCGGACAGGCCGACGACCGCGGCGGCCAGCGTCGCGAGGAGCGCCCGGCGGCGTACGGCCACGGTCGGCCTCATGACGTGACGAGCACGCGGCGCGGCTCGACGACGCCGACCGGGTCGTGCCGCGGCCGGTACATGTCGCGCACGATGACGGCGGCGAGGTAGAGCTCGCCCAGCACCCGCACCGCGATGCCGACCCAGTAGAACCCGGCGTCACCACCGCCGGCCGGCTGGAGGTAGTCGCCGAGGTACCACCAGACCATGCAGAAGTAGACGACCTCGCTGGCCTGCCAGATGATCTGGTCGCGCCAGCGCGGGCGGGCCAGGACCGCCAGGGGCAGCAGCCAGAGGACGTACTGCGGCGAGTAGACCTTGTTGACCAGCAGGAAGCCCACCACGATCAGGTAGCCCAGCTGGGCCACCCGCGGGACGATGTCCTCACGACCGGGGAGGGCGCGGCGCCCGGCGGTCATCCCGATCGCGAACACCCCCACGCACCAGGCGCCGAACAGGCCCCACGACCAGACGTTGATGGTGTGCGAGGAGAAGCCCGCGTCGGCGGCCTGGTCGATGAGCAGCCACAGCGAGCCGAGGTCGGCGGTCCGGTCGGAGTTGAACTTCCAGAAGACCTTCCACTGCTCGGCCCCAGTCAGGTACGCCGGCGCGTTGGCCACCGCCCACGCGGCGACCGCCCACACCGTAGCGGTCACGAACCGGCCGACCTCGCGCCGGCGCAGGCAGACCACGAGGAGCGCGCCCAGCAGGAAGAGCGGGTAGAGCTTGGCGGCCGTCCCGAGCCCGATCAGGACGCCGGTCAGCACGGGCCGGTCGCGCGACCACGCCCACAGCGCGGCGGCGACGAGCGCCACCGGGATCAGGTCCCAGTTGATGAGGCCGGTCAGCAGCAGTGCGGGGGAGAGCGCGAAGGCGGCGGCGTCCCAGGGCCGGCGCGGATGGACCCCCGCGATGAGCCACACCGAGAGCAGCGCCAGCGCGCCGAAGCCGACGGCGTTGACCAGCAGGAAGATGGTCTCCTCGTCGTCGACCTTCGGGTCGCCGTACAGGTCGCTGACCGGGGTGCTGTCGCGCTCGTCGAGGTCGGGCGATCCGTTGAGCCAGTGCGTCACCCAGGCGGTGCCCCACGCCCAGTAGGAGATCCCGACGGGGTACTCCATCACCTGGGGGTAGCGCGCCCGGGTCTCCGCGTCACCGGAGTAGGGCCAGGCCACCTCGGCCAGCCCGCGCGAGACGTAGAGCGGGCGCAGGTCGGTGTAGCACATGTGGGAGTAGACCCACTTCTGGTCCTTGCCCTCCGCGATCGAGCACGGCGCCTTCTGCACCATGCCGAGCGCGAACACCACGGCGGTGAGCAGGAGCAGCACCCGCGTCGGCGTCCACCACCGGTGCGGGCGCGCCCGCTCGCCCATCGGGCCGCCGACGACCTCGCTGAGCGCGGTGACGACGCGGTCGTCCCGGGTGGGGTGGACGTGGGTCATGGCTCAGCCGGCGGCAGCCGTACGACGGCGCCGGCGCCCCGCGCGACGTCCCTGCCGGGTCGCCCGCTGGTTGCCCGCGGGGGTGCTCGGCCGGGGCTTGAGGATGCCGCCGGGGTTGGTGGTCGGGTCCGTCGGCGTCTCGGTCGGCACCTCGGTCGGCGGCTCGCTCGACGGGGGAGTCGTCGGCACCGTCGGCGTGGTCGGGGTGTCGGTCGGCTTCTTGGTCGGCTTGTCCGGCTTCGGCTTGCGCGTCGGCTTGGTCGGCGGCGGCGGCGCCGGGGCGTGCCCCGTGCTCGGCGCCTCGCCGGTCACGTAGGCGGCCGGCGGCAGGGACTCGACGTCCTCGCCCTCGAGCGCCTTCTCCATCACCGCGGTCCAGGTGGCCGCCGGGTAGCCGCCACCGAAGTAGGACGGCAGCCAGCCCTTGAGCTGCTCGTTGCCCTTGCCGCGTACGTACATGACCGCGGTCGCGAGCTGCGGGGTGTAGCCGACGAACCACGCCGAGGACACGTCACCGTCGCCGTTGGTCGCGGTGCCGGTCTTGCCACCCGCCGGGCGGCCCAGGCCGAGCGTGGAGCGGCCGGAGCCGGCCTTGACCACCTGCTGCAGGGCGTAGCCCACGTCGTCGGAGATGCCCTCGTCGAGGGCCCGGTGCTCGGTCACCTTGTGGTCGTAGCGGACCACGCCCTTGGCGTCGACGACCTTCTCGATGATGTAGGGATCGGCGGCCATGCCGCGGTTGGCGATGGTCGCGTAGCCGTTGGCCATGTTGATCGGGCTCACCGTCTGGGAACCCAGCGAGACGCCGGTGTCCGGACGGAGGCCGCCACTGGAGGTCGGGAAGCCGTAGGGCTTGGCCGCCGGCTTCTCCGGCGGGATGCCCATGTCGTTGGCGGTCTCGATGATCTTCTTCGGCCCGTCCGGGATGGCCAGCGTCAGGTCGATGTAGGCGGTGTTGATCGAGTCCTGGGTCGCCTTGATCAGGTTGACCCGGCCGTAGGGCGTGTCGCCCTGGTTGCGGAACGGACGTCCGCCACCGGGCAGGTAGTAGGGCGAGTTGCCGTCGAAGGTGTCCTTGAGCTCGAAGCCGGCCTTGAGCCCGGCCGCGAGCGCAAACGGCTTGAACGTCGAGCCGGCCTGGCCGCCGGCCACGGCCCAGTTGAGCTGGGACTGGAGGTAGTCCTGGCCCGCGTAGATGCCCCGCACCGCGCCGGTGCCCGGCTGCACCGAGGCGACCGCGACGTGCAGCTGCTTGGGACCGAAGCCCTCGGGCCGCTGCTCGGCGACGCCCTCGGCCGCGGCGTTCATCGCCTTGCGGGTGAAGGTGGTGGTCACCTGGAGTCCGCCGCCGTTGATCTCCTGCTCGCTGAGACCGAGGCGGAGCAGCTCCTTGCGGACCATGGTGAGCACGTGGCCGCGCTGGCCGCCGTACTGGGTGGTCTGGCGGATCTTGGGGAACTTCGGCAGCCCCGCCGCGAGCGCCTTGTCGGACTCGGCCGCGGTGATGGTGTCCATCTCGGCCATGTTCTTGACGATCCGGTCGAAGCGCGCCGCCAGGCGCGCCGTGGCGTTCTCGCCGTTAGCCGGGTCGTAGAGCGTCGGGTTGTTGAGCACGGCGGCCAGCACGACCGACTGACGCAGGTTGAGGTCCTTGGCGTCCCGGTCGAAGTAGGCCTGCGCCGCCGCCTGGACGCCGTAGGCGCCGCGGCCGAAGTAGATCGTGTTGAGGTAGCCCTCGAGGATCTCCTTCTTGCTCAGCTGGTTCTTGATCTTGAGCGAGAGGATCGCTTCCTTGACCTTGCGCTTCCAGGTGCGCTCCTGGGTCAGGTAGAGGATCTTCACGTACTGCTGGGTGATGGTGGAGGCACCCTGGGTCGAGTTGCCCTGGGCGTTGCTGAACGCCGCGCGCAGGATGCCCTTGGGGTCGAGCCCGTTGTCGGTCCAGAAGGTCTGGTTCTCCGAGGCGACCACGGCGTCCTTGACCGACTGCGGCATCTCGTCGTAGCCGATCGAGTCACGCTTCTGCACCGCGAACTGGCCCAGCTGGGACTTGCCGTCGGCGTAGTAGACCTGGGTGGTCTGGGTCAGGAACTCCTCGTTCGGCCGCGGGATGTCGATCGACTTGTAGGCGACGACGAACGCGCCCACACCGAGCAGCGCGAGCACGAGACCGGTGACCAGGGTCCACAGCGTGAACCTCTTGAGCCGCTGCTTCCAGGTGCGCGGCGCGCGGTCCTTGCGTCCCTTGCGTCCCTTGGCCGACCGCGACGACGGCCCGGAGGCACCGGCGGACTTGCGTTTTCCCTTCACCACGCACGACAGAGTACGGCGCGGGTGTCAGCCGACCCGATTTCCGGTGATCTGCTCACGCAGCGTCGCGAGCGCCCGCGACGACTGGCTCTTGACCGTTCCCTCGGCGATCCGGAGCTCCGCGGCGGTCTCGGCGACGGACAGCCCGAGCCAGTGCCGCAGCACCACCACCCGGCGCTGGAGCGGCGGCAGCGCACGGACCGCGGCGAGCAGGTCCGTGCGCTCCTCGGGTGCCATCCCGGTGCGGGCGGCGGGGTCGTGCCCGTCGAGCCCCGGCCGCTCCCGGCGCCAGGGGCGCCGCCGGTCGTCGACGTCGGCGTTGACGATGATCCGGCGCACGTAGGCGACCTCGTTGCCCGCCCGGTGCAGCCGGGGCCAGCTCACGTAGAGCTTGGCCAGCGCCGTCTGGAGCACGTCCTCGGCCCGGTTCCAGTCGCCGCACACGGCGTAGGCGATCCGGCGCAGCCGGACCTGGTGCTCCTCGACGAACGCGGTGAACTCGGTGTCGCGGCTCACCGCAGCCCCTGCCCCGAGGCGTAGCGGTCGCGGGCGTAGGACAGGAAGGCCGCCAGCGTGGGTGCGTCGAGCAGGCCCGCGTCGACCGGGAGGTCGTCGGTCGGGCCGCCGGGTGCGCGCCGGGCGAGCACGAAGTAGGTCACCCCGTCGACCTCGACCTTCGCCACCGCGGTGGTCTCGCCCGGCGCCGCGAAGCCCGGGAGGTCCGGGTCGGCCCACTGCCGCAGGATGCGCACGCCCCGGCCGGGCTCGAGCACGGACCCGGCGCCCGCGAACGTGACGAACGCCGCCGGCTCCGACCCGGTCTGCAGGTCGACCTGGTCGTCGAGCCACTGCTCGAACCGCGTGTACGACGTCCCCGCGGGGTCCCAGGACGCCCCACCGCCCTCGGGGGTGTGGTCGAGCAGGTACCAGTAGGTGGCGCGGCCGTTGGTGACGACCACCCCCAGCGACGCCGCCGGCGCGACCCGCCGCAGGGGGTTGGCGACCTGGCGCACCACCCGCCAGCCGGGCCGGAGCACGACGGCGCCGCGGCCGTCGTACCCGACGTGCTGGCCGGGGGAGAGGACCTCGTCGATCGGCTGGGACGGCGCCGCGTCCGGCACCGGCGCCACGGTCGGCGGGGTCGGCGTGGGCGTCGGCGCGTCCACCACCGGCACCCGGTCCGGCTCGGCGCCCGGCCCGGACCTTCCCGTGAGCAGCCCCCCGACCAGCGCGATCGCGCCGACCGCACCCGCCGCGGCGAGCCCCACGCCCACCCGGCGGCGCCGCTGCCGGCGCCGGCCGAGCGCGAGGTAACCGGCCGCGGGACGCGGGGCCGGCTCGTCGGCGTACCCGGTCGCGAGGTCGGTGGCGATCTGGTCGGTCAGGTCCGTGCTCATGACTCCTCTACGTAACGAGTCGGCGATCGGTTGCCGGCGCCGACCTGACGATCCGATCGACACCCCCGATCCATCGAATGTTCACGTTTCGCGGATATATCGCTACGATAGGTCGCATGGCACGGCGCGGGGACACCATCGAGCTCGCAGTCCTCGGACTGCTGCACGAGGGACCCATGCACGGCTACGAGCTGCGCAAGCGGCTCAACCTGATGCTCGGATGGGGCCGCCTGCTGTCGTACGGCTCGCTCTACCCGGCGCTGAAGAAGATGCTCCGCGGCAACCTCATCGAGGAAGTCGTCCCGTCGGGTCCGCAGACCCGGCGGCAGCGGATCGTCTACGAGGTGACCGAGCTGGGCACCGCCGAGTTCTCGCGCCTGATGTCGGAGGTGGGTCCTGCCGCGTGGGAGGACGACAACTTCGACATCCGGTTCCGGTTCTTCTCCTCCACCGACATGGAGATCCGCCTGCGCGTCCTCGAAGGACGTCGCTCGCGCCTCCAGGAGCGGCTGGACCGGGTGCAGCGCGAGCTCTCGATGACCCAGAAGGAGGTCGACCGGTACGCCACCGAGCTGCAGCGGCACGGTGTCGAGTCGGTCGAGCGCGAGGTCCGGTGGCTCTCGGACCTCATCAACGCGGAGCGGGGCGTGCAGGGCAACAGCAGCGCCGCGCCCGAGGCGCCGACCTCGGCGCCCTCCGCCTGACGGACACCTGAACACCCACCTGAGCAGTCAGCAGTCATGAGTACCAAGGAAGGAACACCCCCAATGGGTTCGGTTCGAGTAGCAATCGCGGGCGTGGGCAACTGCGCCACGTCCCTCATCCAGGGCGTGCAGTACTACCGGGACGCCGATGCCTCGAGCACCGTCCCGGGGCTCATGCACGTCCAGTTCGGCGACTACCACGTGGGTGACGTCCAGTTCGTCGCCGCGTTCGACGTCGACGACAAGAAGGTCGGCAAGGACCTGTCCGAGGCCATCAACGCCTCGGAGAACAACACGATCCAGATCACCGACGTCCCGACCCTGGGTGTCGAGGTCCAGCGCGGCCCGACGCTCGACGGTCTCGGCAAGTACTACCGGATGACGATCGAGGAGTCGGCCGCCGAGGCGGTCGACGTCGTCCAGGCGCTCAAGGACGCCGAGGTCGACGTGCTCGTCTCCTACCTCCCGGTGGGCTCCGAGGAGGCCGACAAGTTCTACGCCCAGTGCGCGATCGACGCCGGCGTGGCCTTCGTCAACGCCCTCCCCGTCTTCATCGCCTCCGACCCGGTCTGGGCCAAGAAGTTCGAGGACGCCGGCGTCCCGATCGTCGGCGACGACATCAAGTCCCAGGTCGGCGCGACCATCACGCACCGCGTGATGGCCAAGCTGTTCGAGGACCGCGGCGTGACGCTGGACCGCACCTACCAGCTCAACGTCGGCGGCAACATGGACTTCAAGAACATGCTCGAGCGCGAGCGCCTGGAGTCCAAGAAGATCTCCAAGACCCAGGCCGTCACGTCCAACCTCAACGGCCCGCTGGCCAACGTGGGTGCCGACGACCGCAACGTGCACATCGGCCCGTCCGACTACGTCGCGTGGCTCGACGACCGCAAGTGGGCCTACGTGCGCCTCGAGGGTCGCGCCTTCGGTGACGTCCCGCTCAACCTGGAGTACAAGCTCGAGGTCTGGGACTCCCCGAACTCGGCCGGCATCATCATCGACGCCGTCCGCGCCGCCAAGATCGCCAAGGACCGTGGCGTCGGCGGCCCGATCATCCCCGCGTCGGCGTACCTCATGAAGAGCCCGCCGGTGCAGATCGAGGACACCGAGGGTCGCCTGCAGCTCGAGGCCTTCATCAAGGGCGTCTGAGCTCCTGCTCGTCCCACGACCCCGTGCCCTTCCGGGCGCGGGGTCGTGGCGTTTTCCTCAGGCCGGCGCCAGCGAGGCGAGGACGTCGAACTCGTAGTCCTCGGCGCGGGCGATGTGCACCTGCTGGGCCGAGGAGCCGGCGCCCAGGCGCACCGTGCCGCGCGGCCCGTCGTAGGTGACGCCGCGCTCGGCGATCGCGGCCAGCATCCGGGCCGGGTCGGCACTGCCCACGGCCGCGGCCGCCGCGGCGAGCGCCAGGATGCCCTCGTAGCAGGACTCGGCGGCGTTGTTGAGCGCCGGGGCGCCGGGCCCGAAGCGGTCGGCGTAGGAGCCGGTGAAGTCCATCGCCGAGGCGGTGACCAGGCTGTTGAAGTACGCCGCGGCGACGTAGAGGTCGCGGGTGGCGCCCGCCCCGGAGGCGAGCAGCATGTTCTCCTCCATCAGCGGGCTGAACCGGACCAGGCGGTCCTGCAGGCCGCCGGCGGCGAACTGGCGGTTGAAGAGGACGGCGTCACGGCCGACGAGGAGCATGATCACGCCCTCGGCGCTGCTGCGCCGCACGTCGTGCAGCACGCCGCGGAAGTCGCGGCAGCCGTAGCGGACGAACTCCTCCTGCACGATGTCGAGCCCGGTGGCCCGGGCGTAGTCGCGGATCACCCGCACCGTACGGCGCGGCCAGACGTAGTCGGAGCCGACGATCGCCCAGCGCCGGATGCCGCGCTGCTCGCGCAGCCAGCGCAGCCCGGGCGCGACCTGGAAGGACGGCGTCTCGCCGGGGCACAGCACCGCCTCGCCGCCGGCGCCCTCGTGCAGCGAGGTGTAGACGTAGGGCACGCCGAGCCCGGCCAGCACCGGCGCCATGTGCTGGCGCACCGAGGAGATGTGCCAGCCGACGACGGCGTGGATCCGGCCCGCCGCGGCCAACCCGGCGGTGGTGTCGCAGAACTGCTCCAGGGGCGCGCCGGCGTCGAGCACCTCGACGTCGACCGGGCGCCCGAGGATGCCGGAGCCCTGGTTGAGCTGGGCGATCGCGAGGTCGGCGACCTTCTCGCACGAGGGCCCGAAGATGCCGCCCGGCCCCTGCAGCGGGATGGCCAGCCCGACGCGGAACGGTTCCACGGCGCCACCCCCTCGTCCGGTCTGCCCGCTCCAATAGCACCGAATGGAATAGTTTGGCAGTATGGAGCGTCGCACCGCACGGGTCAAGGGAGAGGGATCGCACTGATGGCAGCCGGACTCGGAGAGCTCGCCACCCTGCTCATCGGCCGCGCCTCGCGGCTGGAGCGGGCGATCGGCGCGGCGCTCGCGGGAACCCCGCTCGGCGCACCCCACTGGCTGGTGCTGACCGCGCTCCACACCCAGCCCGACGGGCGCACGATGAGCGAGGTCGCCCAGCTCGTCAGCCTGCCGGCGGCGACGTTGACGCGCAGCGTCGACCGGCTCGTCGACCACGCGCTCGTGCACCGCACGCTCGACGGCGCCGACCGCCGGCGGGTCCTGGTCGGACTCACCGACCGCGGCCGCACGACGTACGACGAGCACCGGGCCGCCGTCGACGCGGCCCTCGCCGCCGAGCTCGACGCCTTCGCCGACTGGGAGCGCGAGGCGCTGCGGGGACTGCTGACTCGTACCTCTTGAATTAATTCCAAATGGAAGTAATGTGCTCCGCGTCACCCCCGACGAACGGAGTCTTCCCACCATGTCCGACAGCACCGACTTCACCCGGTCCGGCGTCTCCCGCTTCCCCGACCGCGACCTCGGCGTCCCGCGCTTCCGCTGCGAGGTGGGCGTCCCGCTGGCCGAGCAGAAGCACCTGGGCCACAACCGCTGGCACCCCGACATCCCGCCGCTCATCGAGGTCGGCCTCGGCGACGAGCTCATCCTCGAGAGCGGCGGCTACGACGACTACCAGCTCCGCGACGTGGACGACGACCAGGACATCCACTCCTTCGACCTGACCCGGACCCACCCGCTGACCGGCCCGGTCAAGGTCGACGGGGTCAAGGCCGGCGACCTGCTGGTCGTCGACATCCTCGACGTCCAGCCGCTCTCGGGCATCGGCTACTCCAACATCCTGCCCGGCATGGGCGGCCCGCTCGCGGCGGACTTCCCCGACGGCTACAAGACGGTCTGGGACCTGCACGGGCTGTTCGCCACCAGCCGGCAGATCCCCGGCGTCGAGATCCCCGCGATCAGCCACCCCGGGATCATCGGCGTCGCCCCGTCGCACGACCTGCTGCGCACCTGGAACGAGCGCGAGGACCCGTTCATCGCCGACGGCCTCGCCGCGCCGCGCGCCGACGCCCGCGACACCGCCGTGCTGCGCGACCTGGAGGGAGACGAGTGGGCCCGGGTCGCCGAGACCGCCGCGCGCACCATCCCGCCGCGCGAGAACGGCGGCAACATGGACATCAAGAACCTCTCCCGCGGGTCCCGGGTCTACTTCCCGGTCTTCGTCGACGGGGCGCTGTTCTCCAGCGGTGACTTCCACTTCGCCGAGGGCGACGGCGAGATCACCTGGAACGCCATCGAGATGGACGGCGTCGGCTGGTACCGCTTCGGCGTGATCAAGGACGGCATGGCGCGCTACGGCGTACGGACGCCGATGTTCCGGCCCTCACCGGTCGACCCGCAGTTCGGCACCCGCTACCTGTCCTTCACCGGCCTCTCCGCCGGCGGCAAGGAGCAGCGCTACCTCGACACCACGATGGCGGTCACCCAGGTGGTGGAGCAGGCGATCGAGTACCTCGGGAAGTTCGGCTACAGCCCCGAGCAGGCGTACACGATCATCTCGGTGGCGCCGTGCGAGATGCACGTGGGCGGGGTCGTGGACATCCCGAACGCCGCGGTGGTGCTGAAGATCCCGCTCGACATCTTCGACCAGGACATCCTCCCGCAGCCGAAGTAGCCGACGGCGGGCGGACATGGACCCGGGTCGGGCTACTCGCCGATCTTGAAGCAGCCGAGCTCCTTGCGGAACTCGACCCGGGTCCACACCGCGCGGTGGTCGGAGATCGCCGAGCGCAGCACCGCCGACTGCAGCGGCGTGAACCAGCCGTCGTGCAGGACGTAGTCGATCCGGTTGCGCGGGCTGCGCGCCGGGACCGTGTTGCCCGCGCCCTCGCCGACCGCCCAGACGTCGCCGAGGCCGGCCGCGCGCAGCACCTGCAGGGGCGCCGTACCGGGGCCGGCGTTGAGGTCGCCGCCGAAGATCTTGGGGTTCGGGTCAGCCGCCATGATCTGGGCGCTGGCCCGGGCCTGGGCCATCCGGGCGGTGCCGGCACCGTGGTCGAAGTGCGTGGAGTAGACGCTGATCATCGTCCCGTCGACGTTGATCGCGGCGTGCAGCAGGCCGCGCAGCTCGCGGCCCCCGGCGACCGGCAGGTGGGTGTTGCGCCAGGTCGTCACCGGGAACCGGGACAGGATCGCGTTGCCGATCGCGCTCGAGCCGCCCCCGCCCTGGTTGCCGCCGTAGACCCAGTTGAGCCCGGTGGCCTTGCCGAGCGCCTCGGCCTGGCGGATGCCGCCGGTGCGCGAACGGCCGTCGTCGACCTCCTGGAGCAGGACGACGTCCGGCTTCCAGGAGGTGATCTCCCGGCCGATCGCGCCCAGGTCGAGCCGCTCGTCGGGCGTCGCGCCGTGATGGATGTTGAACGACAGCACCGTCAGCGGCCGCTTCAGCGGCGCCGACGGGCACAACGAGGCGGGGATGCTGGGCAGCGGCGGCAGCGGCTCGCCCCGAGTCGGCTCGTAGCCCGACGTCGGGGGAGCGGGGACCGTGGTCTGGTCGCTGCCGGCTGCGGCCGGCGGCTTCGCCGGGTCCTTGGCGCCCTGGACGACGAACACGATGCCGACCACGAGCAGCACCACGATCGCCGCCGCGACGGTCGCCACCTGCACCGCCGGGCTCGCGCCGGGGGCGGTGACGGCCTTGGGCGGGTCCGGCTTGGGCGGGTCCGGCTCGGCGGCGGGCTCGGGCTCGGGCTGGGGCGCGGGCGCGTCGTCGTCCGGCTCCGGCTCCGGCTTCGGCGGCCCCTCGTCGTTCACGGGGCTATTCAACCGGGCCGGCGGTCACCGCCGGATCAGGCCTCCGCCTCGACCTTGATCCGCTCGAGCGTCTGGCGGATGCCGCGGCGCAGCTCGTCGGTGAAGCCCTCCTGGCCGCCGAGCACGATCTTGGTGAGCACCATCGAGAGACCGGAGACGCCGTCGGGGGTCTCGCGGCGCTCGGTGAGCCGGGTGCCGCCGTCGGCGGTGGGCTCGAGCTCGAAGGACCACACGGTGCGGTTCTCCTTGATCCGGAACGCGAAGTCACCGGGCGTGCTCGCGGTCGGCGGCTGGAAGCGAACCACCTTGCCACCGGTCGGCCAGCGCTTGATGCCCTGCTTGTTGAGGTTGCTGAAGGTCGCGCCGAGCTTGACGACGCCGCCCTTGACGGACGACTTCACGACCTGCGGGCTCCACTTGGACATCGCGGGGATGTCGGTGACCAGGGTCCACACCTTGTCGGTGGGAGCGGCGATCTCGATCGAGTCCTCGATCAGCTTCTCGTACGTGTCGGCCATGTCCGGACGCTACCCGCAAGTAGCAGACCGGCGGTATGTGAGCCGCGCCACACGTCAGGAGCGGGCGGCCCACCACTCCCGGAGGGCGGTCGCGGCGTCCTCGGGCGCCATCGGCCCGTGGTCGAGACGCAGGTCGAGCAGGAACTGGTAGGCCTGGCCCACCTCGCGGCCCGGGCCGATGCCGAGGATCTCCATGATCTGGTTGCCGTCGAGGTCGGGGCGCAGCGCGGCGAGCTCCTCCTCGGCGGCCAGCCGGTCGATCCGGGCCTCCAGGTCGTCATAGGTACGACGGAGCCGGTCGGCCTTGCGCTGGTTGCGGGTGGTGCAGTCGGCGCGGGTGAGCACGTGCAGGCGCTCGAGCTGGTCGCCGGCGTCGCGGACGTAGCGGCGCACCGCGGAGTCGGTCCACTCGCCCGAGCCGTAGCCGTGGAAGCGCAGGTGCAGCTCGACCAGGTCGCCGACGGCCTGGATCTGGTCGTTGGAGAAGCGCAGCGCCTTCATCCGCTTGCGGGTGAGCTTGGCGCCGACCACGTCGTGGTGGTGGAAGGTGACCGCGCCGTCGTCCTGGAAGCGGCGGGTGCGCGGCTTGCCGACGTCGTGCATGAGCGCGGCGAAGCGCGAGACGAAGTCGGGACCCTCGGGCAGCCCGGACCGCGCGGCCAGGCGCGGCTCGAGGTCGATGGCCTGCTCGAGGACGGTGAGGGTGTGCTCGTAGACGTCCTTGTGGCGGTGGTGCTCGTCGCGCTCGAGCTTGAGCGCGGGCAGCTCGGGCAGCACCCGCTCGGCGAGCCCGGTCTCGACGAGGAGGGCCAGGCCGAGCCGGGGCTGGGGGGCGCAGATGAGCTTGACCAACTCGTCGCGGACCCGCTCGGCCGAGATGATCTCGATCCGCTCGGCCATCTCGGTCATCGCCCGGACGACGTCGGGGTCGACCGTGAAACCGAGCTGGGCGGCGAACCGCGCGGCCCGCATCATCCGCAGCGGGTCGTCGGAGAAGGACTGCTCGGGGGTGCCCGGCGTGCGCAGCACCCGGTGCGCCAGGTCCATCACGCCACCGAAGGGGTCCTCGATCTCGCGCCCGGGCAGGCGCACGGCCATCGCGTTGACCGTGAAGTCGCGCCGGCCGAGGTCGCCGGCCAGCGTGTCGCCGTACTGGACCTGGGGCTTGCGGCTGTCGGGGTCGTAGGCCTCGGAGCGGTAGGTCGTCACCTCGACGATCCAGTCGTCCTTGCGGCAGCCGATGGTGCCGAAGTCGCGGCCCATGTCCCACCAGGCGTCGCCCCAGGACCGGAGGATCTTGTCGGTCTCCTCGGGACGCGCCGACGTGGTGAAGTCGAGGTCGTTGGAGCGGCGGCCGAGCATCGCGTCGCGCACGGGTCCGCCGACCAGGGCCAGCTCGTGGCCCGCCGCGGCGAACCGCGCGCCCAGCTCGTCGATGACGGGCGCGATCCGGTCGAGCTCGGCGCCGACCGCGGCCTGCACGTCGACCAGCCGCAGGGGCGCGCCCGAGGCGGCGAGCAGCGGGGGGTCAGTCGGGGCGTCGGTCACGGGCGGAGAGTCTAGGGCGTGCCTCCCCGGTCCGCGCCGTCGCGAGCGGTGTTGGCGGCCGATCTGGCAAGGCGGAGGGCCGAAGGCGGGCCGGAGGCCCGTCGAGTGCCCGACAACGCGGCCAGATCGAGTCGCCGACGCCGCGCAGCAGACGCGGACCGGGGAGACACGCCCTTGGCGGAGGCCCACAGGTGCCCCCACTACCCTCGGGTTCGTGGTCCGCCCTTCCTCACGCCTGCTCCGAGGTGTGGCGACCCTGCTCCTGCTCGCCACGGCAGGCCTCACCGCGGCCCCCGCCCCGAGCGCGTCGGCCACCCCCGGCAACAAGGCGTACGACGCCCCGCTCGAGGTCACCATCGACGACCTGACCCCCGGGGTGCTGCCCGCCAAGGGCCCGATCACGGTGCGCGGCACGGTGACCAACGTCGACCTGGAGACCTGGACCCACGTCCGGCTCTACCCGATGTTCGGCGTCTGCTCGACCTGCGCGCCGCCGATGACGACCGAGGCCGAGCTGTCCGCGGCCACCAAGACCGATCCCGAGACGTTCGTCGGCGAGCGCTACACCCAGAGCAGCACCGCCCGTTACGACGTCCCGCAGGACCTGGGACCGGGCGAGACGGTGTCCTACTCCTTCACGATCCCGCAGGCGGCGCTGCGCGAGGCCGTGCCCTCGCCCCAGGCCGGGGTCTACTGGTTCGGCGTCCACGCCCTCGGGGCGAGCCCCTCGGCCGGCGACGACCAGAACGCCGACGGCCGGGCCCGCACCTTCCTGCCCTACCTGCCGGCCTCGACCGACGCGAGCGTCGACGCCGCGGTCGTCGTCCCCCTGCGCGCCCGGATCGCGCACGCCGCCGACGGCGAGCTCGGGCGCACCGTCGCCTGGGAGCAGGCGCTCTCCACGGCCGGCACGCTCGGCGGGCCGCTGAGCTTCGGGGGCGCCCGCGGCAGCGCTCCCGTCACCTGGCTGCTCGACCCGGCTCTGCCCGACGCCGTCACCCAGCTCGCCCAGGGCAACCCGACCCGCGAGATCGCCCCGGTCAAGCCCGACGACGAGCCGTCGAGCAGCGAGGACCCCTCGTCCGGCGAGTCCCCCTCCGGCGACGCCGGTGAGGGCGGCGACGACGCGGCCGACGTGGGCAGCGCGACGCTCGACCCCGACAGCCCCGTGGTCGGCGCGGCCGAGAGCTGGCTGCGCCAGGCCCGGGCGGCGCTCAGCGGCGGCAGCGTCGCCCTGCTGCCCTACGGCGACCCGGACCTCTCCGGCGCGGCGACCACCCTGCCCGACCTCTACGCGACCGCCCGCGAGCACAGCTCGACCACGCTCGCCGCGTGGGAGGTCGAGGGGACCCCCGTGGTGGGCTCGCCCAACGGCTACCTCGACGCCACCGCGATCCGCCGGGTCGACGACGGCGCGGTGCTGCTGCTCGGCGACCAGATGTTCCCCGAGGAGACCTTCTCCCCCCAGGCGCCCGTGGGCGGCCTGGTCGGCAACCGGCCGGTCGTGGTGACCAGCTCGGGCGTCGCCCGCGGCGGTCCCGGCCCGGACCCGGCCCAGGCGCCCGTCGCGCTGCGCCAGCGCCTGCTCAGCGAGGCCGTCGTCCGGATCCTCGCCGCGCGCGGGGACGAGCGCCCCGAGCCGCTGACCGTCGTCATCCCCGACACCATCGACGCCGCCGGCGCCCGCGCCTTCTGGACCGGCCTCGAGGGCATCTCGTGGCTGCGCCTGGTCGACCTCCCCAGCCTGGTCACCTCCGGCGGCATCGACGCCGGTACGGCGCGCGACCGGCAGGTCGACCCCGACGACCTCTCCTACCCCGACGGCCAGCGCGAGGCCGAGGTCCCCCCGACGGTGTTCGCCGAGGCCGGCGCGCTGATCCGCTCCGCGCGGACGCTCCAGAGCATCCTCGGCAAGGACTTCTCGATCGGCGACACCCTGGTCGGCGAGGCGCTCGCCGGGACGTCGTACGACGTGCGCGACGACGCCGACGCCGGACCGCGCCTGGCCCGCTCCCGCGCGTGGGTCGACGAGCGGCTCGGCGGGGTCAGCCTCGACGCCCCGCAGGGGGTCACCCTGTCGAGCACCTCCGGCAGCTTCAACATCGCCGTGCGCAACACCCTCGACCAGCCCGTCACCGTGCGGATCGAGGCGAGCACCGACCGCAAGGCCACCATCAAGGCGGCCAACCCGATCGTGCTGCCGGCCAACAGCCGCGCCTCCATCCCGATCAGCGCGGACATGAAGGGCCCGGGCGTCCACAACGTCCGGCTCCGGCTCACCGACGCCGATGGCAACCCGATCGGCACCGAGGACGAGCTCCCGATCCGCTCCGGCCAGGTCGGCGTGGTCATCTGGGTGATCATGGGCACCGGCGCGGGCATCCTGTTCCTCGCCATCGGCATCCGCCTGGTCCGCCGCTTCCGCCGCCGCGGCGAGCCGGACGCCGAGCCCACCTCGGAGTCCGTGCCCGAACCCGAGTCCGCCGGATGAGCGGCGAGAGCACCGCCGACGCCGGCGAGCAGCGCAAGATCCTCGCCAACACCGCCGTGATGGCGGCCGGCACGGTCGTCTCGCGCCTGAGCGGCTTCGTCCGGCTCACCCTGCTCGCCGCCGCCCTCGGCGTCGGCCTGCACGCGGACATCTTCACGGTGGCCAACACCGTGCCCAACATGCTCTACATCCTGCTGGCCGGCGGCGTCTTCAACGCCGTGCTCGTGCCCCAGCTGGTGCGCTCGATGAAGAACGACCCCGACGGGGGAGCGGCGTACGTCAACCGGGTGATCACCCTCGCCGGGCTGTTCCTCGCCGTGATCACGGTGGTCCTCGTCATCGCCGCGCCGCTGGTGATGGGGTTGATGCTCAACAGCGACTACAACGAGCCCGAGCTCGCCGCGCAGCGCCAGTCGGCGATCGACTTCGCGCGCTACTGCCTGCCGCAGGTGTTCTTCTACGGCATGTTCGTCCTGGTCGGCCAGGTGCTCAACGCCCGCAACCGGTTCGGCCCGATGATGTGGGCGCCGATCGCCAACAACGTCATCTCGGTGGCGGTCATCGGCGCCTACCTGTGGATCTACGGCCCCGCCACGGCCGCCCAGCAGCGCGGCGCGTTCAGCACCGACCAGGAGCTGCTGCTCGGCATCGGCTCGACCGTCGGCATCGCCGCCCAGCTGCTCATCCTGGTCCCCTACCTGCGGGCCGCGGGCGTGCGCTACCGGCCGCGCTTCGACTTCCGCGGCGTCGGCCTGGGCCACACGCTGCACCTGGGCGTGTGGACGGTGCTCTTCGTCGTCGCCAACCAGCTCGCCTACGTCGTGGTCGTCCGGCTGGCCTCGGGCGGCAGCGCGGGCGCCGAGGACGGCACCGGTATCACCGTCTACTCCAACGTGATGCTGCTCGTGATGGTCCCGCACTCGGTGATCACGGTCTCGCTGGCGACCGCGATCCTGCCGCGGCTCTCGGCCGCGGCCGCCGTCGGCGACATGGGGCGGCTCGCCACCACGCTGGGCAGCACGCTGCGCACGGCGCTGGCGGTCGTCGTCCCGTTCGCGGCGCTGCTGCCCTCGATCGCGCTGCCCCTGGCCCAGGTCGTGTGGGGCCACGGCGCGAGCGCGTCGACGTACTACCGCTTCGAGGCGCCGATGGTGCTCTTCGGCTTCGCCGTCGTCGCCTTCACGGTCCACTACCTCGTGCTGCGCGGGTTCTACGCCCTCGAGCTCAACCGGCTCGTCTTCTTCGTGCAGTGCGCCGTCGCGGCGACCAACATCACGCTCGCGCTGCTCTTCGTCGCGCGGGTCGACCCGTGGGACACCGCGCCCGTGCTCGTCCTCGCCTACGGCGGCGCCTACACCGTCGGTGCCGCGGTCTCCACGGTCGTGCTCGTCCGGCGCCTGCGCCGCGGCGGAGCGCCGTCCCACGTCCGGTCCTGGCTCGGGTACGTCGGCCGCCTGCTCGGCGTCGCCGTGCTGGTCTGGTTCGTCGCCCGCTTCTTCGACATCGTCATCACCGACACCGTCGTCGAGCTCGTCGGGAGCGATCCGCACTGGGCGTTCGCGGCCCTCGAGGTGGCCGTGGTCAGCATCGGCGGCGGCGGCACGCTCCTGGCCGCCGCCCGGCTGCTGCACCTCGACGAGGTGACGTCCGTGGCCGGCACGGTCCTGGGGCGGCTGCGGCGGGGCTAGGGTGACTAGTGTCCTCTCACGAGGAGCGATCACGAGGGGGATCGAGTGGCGACGTCGACGCGGTCGGGGGATGTCCTCGCCGGCCGCTACCGGTTGATCGACCTGCTGAGTGAGAGCGGCGGCGGGCGCTTCTGGCGTGCCCACGACAACGTCCTCGAGCGGTTCGTCGCGCTCCACGTCATCGCCGAGGACGACGACCGCGCCGGCGGCCTCGTCGAGGCGGCCCGGATCTCCGCACGGGTGCTCGACGCGCGCATCCTCCGCGTCCTCGACGCCGAGGAGGAGCAGGGCCGCTGCTTCGTGGTCAACGAGTGGGGGACCGGCATCTCCCTCGACATCCTGGTCACCCACGCCGGCCCGCTCGACCCGCGCCGCGCGGCCTGGCTCGTCGCCGACGTCGCCGGGGCGCTGGCCAAGGCCCACGCCGCCGGGGTCACCCACGGCCGGCTCAACCCCGAGAACGTCCTCATCGACCGCTACGGCTCGGTGCGGATCATCGGCATGTGCGTCGACGCCGCGCTCCACGGGCTCTCGCCCGGCGACGTCCGCAGCGACCTCGAGGACCTCGGTGGGCTGCTCTACTGCGCGCTGACCGGTACCTGGCCAGGACCCTCCGGCTCGATCGTGCCGGCCGCGCCCCGCGAGAGCGGCGTCTTCCTCAGCCCGCGCCAGGTGGTGGCCGGCGTACCCAAGCCGCTCGACCTGCTCTGGCGCGAGTTCGACTGCCGCAGCATCCACGGCCGCCGGCTGCTCGGCGCCGAGCACCCCGACGTGAGCTCGGCCGAGGCGATCGCGGCCGAGCTGCTCGCCTTCGTCGGCGACCCCACCGGGATGCCCGAGGCCCTGGCCCGCGCCGTGCCCGCGATCAACGAGCTGCGGCCGGTCTGGCTGCCCGCGGTCGCCGACCCGCTGCCCCATGACTCCTCGCGCGACGACCTCCCCGTCGTCCCGGCCGACGACGAACCGGAGCCCGAGCCCGCCCCGGAGCGCGGCCCGGTCGAGCCCCCCATCGCCGACGTGGACGACGGCCCGCCCATCCCGCTGGTCACCGAGCTGCCGACCGAGGCCGGCATGCCCGTCTTCGACGACGACGACGTCTCCTGGCTGCGCACCCGCAGCACGCCCCCGCCCCCGCCGCCCCCGTTCGAGGAGCCGCCGGAGCGTCCCCTGTTCGCCCCCGACCCGCCCGGCGGCGTACGCCGGCCGCGGATCGCGCCCGTCCCCTCCGAGGCCCCCGTGCCCCCCGGCGCCACCGACTACTGGCCGTGGGAGACCGGTGGCGGCGGCGAGGCCGGCGGCACCGGCAACGACGATGACACCGCCGAGGACGCCCGCGTCCCCGGCCGGACCTGGCTCCGGCTCGCGATGGCGGTCGGCCTGGCCGTGCTGCTCCTGGTGGCCGTCGCGATCGCGTTCAACCTCGGCCGCGGCCGTACCGCGCTCGGCGGCGACCCCGACGCCGAGAGCACCCCGCGCGAGACGACGAGCGCTACGACCACGCCGGGCGCCGTCCTGTCCGGGATCAAGGTCCGCGACTTCGACCCGCTCGGCACCGACGGCGGCGAGGAGAACCCCGACACCGTCGGCAACACCATCGACGGCGACCCCGCGACCACCTGGCGCACGGCCACCTACGTCGACCAGCTGGGCCCGAAGCTGCCGGCCCTCAAGTCCGGCGTCGGGCTGCTGCTCGACCTCGGCAAGGTCCGCGACCTGCGCTCCGTCGAGGTCCGCGCCGCACCGGGTGAGGCCACCGTCTCGCTCTACGCCTACGACCAGGCGCCGGTCCAGGCGCCCACCGGCGAGCCCGTGGCGACCACCACAGGATCGGGCCGGCTCACCCTGACCCCGGGGACCATCCCGACCCGGGGCCGCTACCTTGTGCTCTGGTGGACGGCGTTGCCCGCGGTCGACGGGGGCTTCCGGGCAGAGATAGCTGAGGTGGTGGTCCGTGGCGAGTGAGCTGTCGGACGCCGACCTCCTCTCCGCCCACGTCGCGGGCGATCCCGATGCCTTCGGCCTGCTCTTCGCCCGGCACCGCGACCGGCTCTGGGCGGTCGCCCTGCGTACCTGCGGTCACCCCGAGGTGGCCGCCGACGGACTCCAGGAGGGCGTCGTCGCCGCCTTCCGCCGGGCGGACTCCTTCCGCGGCGAGGCCGCCGTCACCACCTGGCTGCACCGGATCGTGGTCAACGCCTGCCTCGACCGCCTCCGGGCCGAGAAGGTACGCCGCGCCGAGCCGCTGCCCGATGACCTCGACGAGCCCGACCGGGCACCGCGCGCGACCGTCGGTACCGAGCTCGACCCGGCCCAGCAGGGTCTGGCCGCCGAGCGCCGCCGCCAGGTGCTCGACGCGCTCGCCACGCTGCCGGCCGGCCAGCGCGCGGCCGTCGTCCTGGTCGACATGGAGGGCTACTCGGTCGCCGAGGTGGCCCAGATCCTCGAGTGCGCCGAGGGCACGGTCAAGAGCCGCTGCTCGCGGGGCCGGGCCCGGCTCGCCGTCCTGCTCGCGGGGATCCTCGGCGACGAGGACGTGACCACGCCCACCCGGGCGCCCGGGAACCCTCCCGGCACCCCGGACGTCGGACCGATGACCCCACGCGGACCACCCGCCGGCACCGCCGCCGTCGACTGACCCGCACCGGCCCCACCGGTACCCACCAGGAACGAAGTCCCCATGAACGACACCCCCGAGCACGACCCGCCGCTGAGCCCCGCTCAGGAGGCCGCGGTCCGGCGCGCGCTGGCCGAGGCCGGTGGCCCCGCGCCGATGCCGCACGAGGTCGTCGACCGGCTCGACACGGTGATCGCCGGACTCTCCGCCGAGCGCACCGGGAGCGCGCTGCCGCCCGGGGGAGTACCCGAGAACCACCCCGAGGCGCCCGCGGTCGTCCCGCTCGACCCGGCCGCGCGCCGGCGCCGTACCCGGGCCCGGATCGTGCTCGGCGCCGCCGCGGCCGTCGCGGTCGTCGCGGTGGGTGTCGGCATCGCCAACGACGACGGCGCCGGCGGCGACTCGGCAGCGACCGCCGACCAGCTCTCCGAGCGCGACCCCGCCCGGTCCGACGACGACACTCCCCACGCCACCGGCGACGAGGCCGCGAAGGCCGCGAGCCCCACGCCCGACGCCGGCGAGCTGACCTCCCAGTACAACGAGTCCGGCGGCGGCAGCCTCGAGCGGAGCGCCACCCCGGCGCCACGCCGGGTCGCCACCGACGAGCCCCTGCGCGTGGTCCGGATCGACCGGCTCCAGGAGGACCTGATGGCCCTCCAGCGGACCACGCTGCCCCACGCCGCGACCGCCGACTACACCGGCGCCACGCTCACCGCGCCCGCGGACTTCCGCTGCGCCGAGGCGTCCTACGGGCAGGGCTACCTCGTCGGCGTCCTGTACGACGACAAGCCCGCGGTGGTCGCCTTCCGCGAGCCGATGGGCTCGACCCAGGAGGCCGACGTGCTCTCCTGCGGCACCGGCGACGTCCTGCGCTCCACGACGCTGGCCACCACGGACTGAGCCCCGCTGGAGCGCGGGAATGCCGGCGCCTACCATCGGGTTTGCTCAAGAGCCGTCTTTCCTCTGCCTGGGAGTCCCATGTCCGAGTCCGCTGTGACCACCTCCGAGACCCGCAACGTCATCGTCGTCGGGTCCGGCCCCTCCGGCTACACCGCCGCGATCTACGCCGCGCGGGCGCAGCTGAACCCCCTCGTCTTCGAGGGCTCGGTGACCGCCGGCGGTGCGCTGATGAACACCACCGAGGTCGAGAACTTCCCCGGCTTCCGCGACGGCATCCAGGGCCCGGCCCTGATGGACGAGATGCGGGCCCAGGCCGAGCGCTTCGGCGCCGAGCTGATCGCCGACGACATCGTCGAGGTCGACCTGACCGGCGACATCAAGGTGGTCAAGACCGCCACCGACACCTACACCGCCCGCGCCGTGATCCTGGCGACCGGCTCGGGCTACCGCAAGCTCGACCTGCCCAACGAGGAGCGCCTCTCGGGCCGCGGTGTCTCCTACTGCGCGACCTGCGACGGCTTCTTCTTCCGCGAGCAGCACATCGCCGTGGTCGGCGGCGGCGACTCCGCCGTCGAGGAGGCCACCTTCCTGACCCGCTTCGGCTCCAAGGTCTCGCTGATCGTGCGCCGCGACGAGCTGCGCGCCTCCAAGATCATGCAGGAGCGCGCCTTCGCCGACCCCAAGCTCGAGATCGTGTGGAACTCGGTCGTCGACACCATCAACGGCGAGGACTCCCTCGCCTCGCTGACGCTGCGCGACACCGTCACCGGCGAGAAGACCGAGCTGCCCGCCACCGGACTCTTCGTGGCCATCGGCCACATCCCGCGCTCCGAGCTGCTCGTGGGCCAGGTCGACCTCGACGACAACGGCTACGTGCTGGTCCAGCCGGGCTCGACGGCGACCAACATCCCCGGCGTCTTCGCGGCCGGCGACCTCGTCGACCACACCTACCGCCAGGCCATCACGGCCGCCGGTACCGGCTGCTCGGCCGCCCTCGACGCGGAGCGCTACCTCGCCGAGGTGGCCCACGTCGCCGCGACGGCGGGGAATGTCCCGGCCGACGCGTAGGTTCTACCACCAGACTTCACGTTCACCAGATCCGAAGGGGTGCCCCCAGTGGCCGACAACATCTCCGCCGTGACCGACGCCGAGTTCGACGCGCAGGTCCTCAAGTCCGACAAGCCCGTCCTCGTGGACTTCTGGGCCGAGTGGTGCGGCCCGTGCCGCCAGGTCGCCCCGATCCTCGACGAGATCGCCGGCGCCCACGGCGACAAGATCAGCTTCTACAAGCTCAACGTCGACGAGAACCCGGTCACCCCGGCGTCCTACCGGGTCACCGGCATCCCGACGATCAACGTCTACCGGGGCGGCGAGGTCGTCAAGACCATCGTCGGCGCCCGCCCCAAGGCCGCGATCCTCAAGGAGCTCGACGAGTTCATCAACGCCTGAGCCTCGCTCTCCTGCGCAGCCCCCGGTCCGTCAGGGCCGGGGGTTGCGTGCTTCCCGGGAGGCGGGCGTGGGCTTGCGCTGCGGCCGTCGTACGACGCCGACGAGGCGCTCCCACGCGGCCTCCACCTCGCCGCGCCAGGTGACGAGCGAGCGCAGCTCCATCCGCATCCGCGGGGTGACCGGGTGCGCGCGGTGGGTCTTGAAGCCCACGCGGGCCAGGAAGGCGGCGGGGACGACGCACTCGGTCGTCGTACCGGTGCGGGAGCGGCCGGTCCGCGCGAACGCCTCGACCGCGCGCAGGCCCTCGCGCCCGACCAGGTCGCGCGCCATGCCCTGCACCAGCAGCCGGCCCAGCCCGCCGCCGGTGTGCTCGGGGTGGATCCAGGCCGTGGTCAGCAGCACGGCGTCGCTCGACACCGGCGCGGTCGGGAACGCCGCGACCCCCGGCACGAAGGCAGCCGGGGCGTACGTCAGGTAGCCGACCGGCCGGCCCTCCACCAGCACCACGCGGCCGCACGAGCCCCACTCGCGCAGCACCTCGGAGACCCACGCCTCCTTCTCGCCGGCCCGGGCCTCGCGGTCGAGCTGGTCGCGGTGCACCGGAGCGCGCTCCCAGAACAGGCAGGTGCGGCACGGCGCGTCGAGCGCGTCGAGGAGATCGAGCGTCAGGGGGACCGTGGTCCGAGCCACACCTGATGCTACGTCCGCGAAGACGGGACAAAACAGGTGGCGCCGACCTGAGAGGATGGGCTTCGTGCGCAAGATCCGCCAGAGCAAGAAGCTCCGCAACGTCCGCTACGACGTCCGGGGACCGATCCTCGTCGAGGCCCAGCGCCTGGAGGCAGAGGGTCACAAGATCCTCAAGCTCAACATCGGCAATCCCGCACCCTTCGGCTTCGAGGCACCCGAGGCGATCGTCGCCGACATGGTGCACAACCTGCCCGACGCCCAGGGCTACTCCGACTCGCGCGGCATCTACTCCGCGCGCACCGCCGTGGCGCAGTACTACCAGTCGCGCGGGCTCAAGGACGTCGCCGTCGAGGACGTCTTCATCGGCAACGGCGTCTCCGAGATGATCTCGATGGTGCTCCAGGCCTTCCTCGACGACGGCAACGAGATCCTGGTGCCCGCGCCCGACTACCCGCTGTGGACCGGCGCCGTCTCGCTGTCCGGCGGGACGCCCGTGCACTACCGGTGCGACGAGGAGAACGGCTGGATGCCGGACCTCGAGGACATCGAGTCCAAGATCACCGAGAACACCCACGGCATCGTCATCATCAACCCCAACAACCCCACGGGTGCCGTCTACAGCAAGGAGATGGTGGCCGCGCTGGTCGACATCGCCCGGCGCCACGACCTCGTCGTCTTCTCCGACGAGATCTACGAGAAGATCCTCTTCGACGACGCGGTGCACCACCACGCGGCGGCCGCGGCCGGCAACGACGTCCTCTGCCTCACCTTCAGCGGCCTGTCCAAGGCCTACCGGGTCTGCGGCTACCGGGCCGGCTGGGTGATGGTCTCGGGGCCCCAGGAGCTCGCCGAGGACTTCCTCGAGGGCCTGACCACGCTCTCCAACATGCGCATGTGCGCCAACGTCCCCGCGCAGCACGCCATCCAGACGGCGCTCGGCGGCTACCAGTCGATCAACGAGCTCATCGTGCCCGGCGGGCGCTTCTACGAGCAGGCGATGCTCGCCGACCGGCTCCTCAACGAGATCCCCGGCGTCTCGTCGGTGCGGCCACGCGGTGCGCTCTATTGCTTCCCGCGGCTGGACCCCGAGATCTACCCCATCGACGACGACGAGAGCTTCGTCATCGAGCTGCTGCGCGCCAAGAAGATCCTGGTCACCCACGGCACAGGGTTCAACTGGTTCCACACCGATCACTTCCGTCTCGTGACGCTGCCCGACGTCGACGTCCTCGAAGAGGCCATCGGCCGGATCGCCGACTTCCTCGCTACGCGGCGCTGACACACTGGGCCCACCGACTTCCCGTCCGAGAGGCCCATCGATGCTCGACATCACCTACCCGCCCGTCATCGTCACCGCCAAGGTGCTCTTCAAGCTGATGCGCCAGCGGGTCGTGGTGACCGGCTCGGAGTCGGTGCCGCGCAAGGGCGGCGCGCTGCTCGCGATCAACCACACCGGCTACGTGGACTTCATCTACGCCGGTGCCGGCGCCGAGCCGCGCAAGCGCCTGGTCCGGTTCATGATCAAGAAGGAGATGATGGACGCGCCGGGTGTCGGCCACCTGCTGCGCTCGTTCCACCACATCCGCGTCGACCGCGGCTCCGGCGTGCAGTCGATGAAGGACGCGCTGGCCTACCTCGAGGCCGGCGAGGTCGTGGGCATCTACCCCGAGGCGACCATCTCGCGCTCCTTCGAGATCAAGGAGCTCAAGTCGGGGGCTGCGCGGATCGCGACCGACGCCGGCGTACCGCTCATCCCGGTCATCGTCTGGGGCGCGCACCGGCTGATGACCAAGGACCACCCCCGCGACTTCTCGCGCTCGCCCAAGACGATCGTGGTCAAGGTCGGCGAGCCGATCACCCCGACCGGCGACATCGCCGCCGACACCGCGACCCTGCGCACCGCGATGCAGGAGATGCTCGACCAGGTCATCGCGGAGTACCCCGAGGACGAGAAGCAGCCCGGCTCCTGGTGGACCCCCGCCCGCTTCGGCGGTGGCGCCCCCACGCCTGAGGAGGCTGACCGGCTCGACCGCGAGGAGCTGCGCGCCCGCGCCGCCAAGCGTGCCGCCAAGGCCGCCGAGAAGAAGCAGGGCTGATCCGCCCGCACGTCTCACCCGCGTTGTTTCACGGGAAACCACGCACGGTCGATCTGTCGCCCTAGCGACAAGGAGACAAGTCGCTTTGTCGACAAAAGCGGAGCGCCCCGGTACGACGTGCGTACCGGGGCGCTGCTGTCTCTCCGGAGAGGACGGGCCTCGCTCAGATCGGGCGGTCGGCCCGGTTGCGCGGGTCGATCAGGTCGACGATGCGCTGGAGGTCGCCGGTGTTGGCGAACTCGATGGAGATCCGGCCCTTGGCCTTGCCCAGGTCGATCTTGACCCGGGTCTCCAGCCGGTCGCCCAGCCGCTCGGAGAGCTCGCCCAGGCCGGGGGCCTTGGGCCGGGCCCGCTTGGTCCGCACGGGCGCCTCGCCGCCGCCCTCGCCGACCGCGACGATCTCCTCGAGGCCGCGCACCGAGATGCCCTCGGCGACGACGCGCTGCGCGAGCCGGTCCTGCTGCTCGGCGTCCCCGACCCCCAGGAGGGCCCGGGCGTGGCCCGCGGACAGGACGCCCGCGGCGACCCGGCGCTGGACCGCGGGGGAGAGCTTGAGCAGCCGCAGGGTGTTGCTGATCTGGGGCCGCGAGCGACCGATCCGCTGGGCAAGCACGTCGTGGGTGCAGGCGAAGTCCTCGAGCAGCTGCTGGTAGGCCGCGGCCTCCTCGAGCGGGTTGAGGTTGCTGCGGTGCAGGTTCTCGAGCAGCGCGTCGCGCAGCATGTCGGTGTCGTCGGTCTCGCGGACGATCGCGGGGATCGTGGCGAGGCCGGCCTCCTGGGTCGCGCGCCACCGGCGCTCACCCATCACCAGCTCGTACGACGCCGGGCCCGTCTTGCGGACCACGACCGGCTGGAGGAGCCCGATCTCCTTGATCGAGTGGACCAGCTCGGCCATCGCCTCCTCGTCGAAGACGGTCCGCGGGTTCACCGCATTGGGCCGGATCTCGTCGACAGGCAGTTCGGCGAAGTAGGCCCCGTCGACGGCCCGCAGACCCGAATCTTCGATCTGAGCGCCGTTCGCGGTGCCGGTGGGCCCCAGGTCCGCGGGAGGGCTGGGAGGCGCTCCTGCGGAGAGGTCCGCATGCTGAGCGTCGGAGTTGACACCGGCGCCGTTCGTCCCGGCCGGAGCGGGTGCCGGGGGACCGGTCGGGATCAGCGAGCCCAGACCCCGGCCGAGACCGCGGCGGGGGGCCCCGGCGTTCACGAGAGGCTCCCGCGGACGACGATCTCGCGGGCCGCTTCGAGGTAGCTGAGGGCGCCCGGGGAGCCCGGGTCGTAGGTCATCACGGTCTGACCGTACGACGGCGCCTCGGAGACCCGCACCGAGCGCGGGATGGCGGTCTTGAGCACCTGGTCGCCGAAGTGCTCGCGCACCTCGCTGGCCACGCCGGACGCGAGCCGGGTGCGGGCGTCGTACATGGTGAGCACGATGGTGGACACGGCCAGGTCGGGGTTCAGGTGAGCCCGCACCATGTCGACGGTGGAGAGCAGCTGACCGAGGCCCTCGAGCGCGTAGTACTCCGCCTGGATCGGGATGAGCATCTCCGCGCCCGCGACGAGGGCGTTGAGGGTGAGCAGGCCGAGCGAGGGCGGGCAGTCGATGAAGACGTAGTCGAAGCGCTCCTCGCCGACCGCGTCCGCCGTACCGATGCGGGGGTGGGCGTCGAGCGCCTTCTTCAGCCGCTGCTCGCGGGCGACGACGCTGACCAGCTCGATCTCGGCGCCGGCCAGGTCGATGGTCGCCGGGACCACCCAGAGGCCGGTGGCGTCGGGGCAGGGCTGGACCAGGTCGGCGATCGCGACGCCGTCGACCAGCAGCTCGTACGACGACGGCGTGCCCTGGCGGTGCTCGATGTTGAGCGCGGTGGAGGCATTGCCCTGCGGGTCCAGGTCGATGACCAGGACGCGCTGGCCGAGCTGGGTGAGCGCGGCCGCGAGGTTGACCGTCGAGGTGGTCTTGCCGACGCCACCCTTCTGGTTCGCGACGACGAACACCCGGGTCTCGCCGGGACGGCTGAGCTGCTCCTGCGGGATCCCCGCCCGGACCATCACCGTCGCCTGGGCGGCCCGCGCGAGCGGGGTCAGGTCGTTGTCTTCGTTGGCCGCGCGCTCGGCGAGCTGAGCGGCCGTCAGGGGCGCCGCCGAAGCAGCGGCCACCGGGGGAGGGGTGGCGTCCGTTTCACGTGAAACGTCGCCCTCGGACGCCGTCACCGTCGCCGACCCGACCTGTGGATAACCACCGCCGGTCTGTGGAGACTCACGCTCAACACTGCCCTCTGGACCGGTGGAAAACCCAGGACCGGGACCCAATGAGTCGCTCACGACTTCCTCCTCTTCTTCTTCGTGGAACCACGCCGCGAACCCCGAGGATCGCGCTGACCACGAAGCGGCAACGATACGCGGGCCGGATCGGCCCACGACAGACGGACGATGCGAATCGGCTCCACCGCGCCATCGGCGGCGAGCTCCGCACCCAGTTCTTCGATGACCGCCGGCGCACAGCCCAGGCGGTCCAGCACCGGCTGCGCGGCGGCCACCTCGTCCTCGGCACTCGTGCCCTTCATCGCCAGCAGCGCCCCCTCCGCGGCGACCAGCGGCAGGCACCAGGTGGCGAGCTTGTCGAGAGCGGCGACCGCGCGGGCGGTGACGACGTCGAAGGTGGCCGTGCCGTGCACGGCATCGGCGCGACCGCGGATCACGGTCACGTTGGTGAGGTCGAGGCGGTCCACGACCTCCTCCAAGAAGGTGGTCCGGCGCAGCAGGGGCTCGATCAGCGTCACGCGCACGTCGGGGCGCGCGATCGCGAGAACCAGGCCGGGCAGGCCCGCTCCGGACCCGACGTCGGCAACCGTCGCGTCGGCGGGCAGGGCGGCGGCCAGCAGGCCGCAGTTGATCAGGTGGCGCTCCCAGAGCCGGGGCGTCTCGCGGGGGCCGATCAGACCGCGCACGACCCCGTCGGTCGCGAGCAGCTCGGCGTACTCCTGCACGAGCGCGAGGCGGTCGGCGGGGAAGACCTCCGCCAGGACCGCCGGGGGAGCAGGCAGCACCCCCGGGCCCGCACGGTCCTCATCCTCAGGACCGGGGGACACCGGGGGTGCAGTGTCGTCGTGTTTCACGTGAAACGTCGACTCGTACGGACCGGGACGCTCAGGCGTCCGCGGGCAGCACGACGACATACCGACGCGGCTCGACGCCGGCGGACTCCGAGCGGAGACCGGCGGCCGCCACGGCGTCGTGCACGATCTTGCGCTCGAAGGGCGACATCGGGTCGAGCGACACCGGCTCGCCCGAGGCCGCGACGGCGGCCGCGGTCTCGCTGCCCAGCTGGGTCAGCCGCGAGCGCTTGTCCGCGCGGTAGCCGGAGATGTCGAGCATGAGCCGCGAACGCTCGCCGGTCTCGCGGTAGACCGCGAGCCGGGTGAGCTCCTGCAGCGCCTCGAGCACCTTGCCGTCCTGACCGACCAGCTGGCTCAGCTCGGCGCCGACGATGGAGACCGCCGCGCGGTCCGCCTCGACGTCGATGTCCAGGTCGCCGTCCAGGTCGGCGATGTCGAGGAGCTCCTCGAGGTAGTCGGCGGCGATATCGCCTTCCTGCTCCAGGCGGGAGACGTGGTCACCCTCGCCCGCCTCGTCGGCCTCGTCGGCCTCCACAGCGGCGTCCTCGGGGGCCTCAGGGGCCTCCAGGACCTCGGTCACGACCTCGGTCTCGGTCTCGGTCTCGGCGCTCACTTGCTGTCTCCCTGCTCGTTCGTGGTCTCGTCGGTCCCCTCGGTCGGCGAGCTGCTCGCCTGACCGTCGGGGTTGTTCGGGGTGCCGCCGGCGCCCGCACCCGACGCCGGGGTCCGCGGACCGCCCTTGCGCTGGGAGCGGCTCTGCCGCTTGGGCTGCTGGCGCGTCGAGGGACGCACCTCGACCTCGGGACGCTCCTCGACCGCGGTCTCGGTCGTCGCGTGGCCGTGCCGGGCCGCCTTGGCCTTGTCCCGGTCGACCTTGGCCTGGAAGGCCGGCGTACCGGGGGCCGGGTTGTTGCGGATGACGTAGAACTGCTGGCACATGGTCCACAGGTTCGAGGTGGTCCAGTAGAGGAGGACACCGACCGGGAACGCCACACCACCGAGACCGAAGGCCACCGGGAGGATGTAGAGCAGCATCTTCTGCTGCTGGGCGTAGGGACCGCTCATCGCCTCGGCGGGCATGTTCTTGGCCATCAGCTGACGCTGCGTGGTGAACGTGGTCGCGGTCATCGCCAGCACCAGGATCAGCGCGACGATCATGACCAGGCTGTTGGGGTCGTCGCCCCAGGTGCGCGAGCCCCAGAAGGAGTCGGCCAGCGGGATCTTGCCGAAGATGTCGGACTGGCCGAACTCACGCGCTCGCTCGGCGTCGAGGAAGCCGTGCGGCTTGCCGGTCTTGGCGGCCTGGTCGAGGAGCCGGAAGAGCGCGAAGAAGATGGGCATCTGCAGCAGGATCGGCAGACACGACGCGAACGGGTTGGTGCCCGCCTCGCGGTAGAGCTTCATCGTCTCCTCGGCCAGCTTCTGCCGGTCGTGGCCGTACTTCTTCTGCAGCTCCTTCACCTTGGGCTGCAGCAGCTGCATGTTGCGGCTGGACTTGATCTGCTTCACGAACAGCGGGATGAGCGCCGCCCGGATCACCAGCGTCAGGCCGATGATCGACAGGGCCCAGGACAGACCGCCCTTGGGGTCCAGCACCAGGCTGAGCAGCTCGTGCCAGCCGATGAGCACTGCCGAGATGATGTAGTACAGCGGCACCATGATGAAGTGGCCGATGTCGCCGATGAATCCCACGGAATCAGGCTCCTTGCTGGGAGTGGCCGCCGGCGACGGTCGCCGGGCGGAAGTCGGAGGCGCGCTCAGTGCGCGCGTCGGGCTCGGTCTCGAGCTCGGGGGAGGAGCCCGCGGAGCGGCGCGGCGGGACGTGGTCGACGCCGCCGGGTGCCCACGGGTGGCAGCGGAGCAGCCGCCGGATCGCGAGCCAGGTGCCCTTGATCGCGCCGTGCACGCGCAGCGCCTCGACGGCGTACGCCGAGCAGGAGGGGTAGTAGCGGCACGACGGTCCGAGGAACGGGCTGACCACCAGCTGGTAGCCGCGCACCAGACCGATCAAGAGCCACTTCATCGAGCCTCCCGCTGCTCCGCGCTCACGCGGTCCAGACAACGGTCGAGATCGGCCAGCAGTTCCGGGTACGACGCCTCGGCCGCCGGCGGTTGCGCCCGGACGACGAGCACCGACCGCAGCGGTAGGGCCGCGACGCGCTCGCGCATCGCGTGCCGCAGCCGGCGCTTGACCCGGTTGCGGACCACGGCACCGCCGACCGCCTTGCTGACGACGAAGCCGACCTGGACGGCCGGATCCTGCGTGCCCCCGGACATGCCGGAAGCCTGCTGCTCCTCGAGGAGCAGCAGGTGGGCGACGAGGGTGCGCGATCCCGCACGACGGCCGCGACGGCCGGCCGCCCGGAAGAGATCCGGGTCGGTCAGCCGGTGGCCTGCAGCGAGCACGTCAGCCCCACGGGAACCGCTGGGCGGACACGCTGGTCCGTCCGTCAGACGGACAGGCTCGAGCGGCCCTTCCGGCGACGGTTCGCCAGGATGGCGCGACCGGCGCGGGTGCGCATCCGCAGTCGGAAACCGTGCACCTTGTGACGGCGACGGTTGTTGGGCTGGTACGTCCGCTTGCTCACGAATCGGCCTCTCAATGCATGTACGGGAAGGGTCTTGCCGGCAGCCTCCAGCGCACTCCGGTCGGGAGTCCGCTCAGCACGTCGGCCGGCACCGCGCAGCCACGACGACCCCGCGGGGAGCGAGAAGGTCGTGGACATGCGGCACCGGTCGACACCGGCTGACCGATCAACGGTACGCGGAGGCCGGATCAGGGGTCAAACCGACGGCCCCTGAGCAGCGGGTTCTGTGATCCATCTCCACCCCGGACCACAACCTGTGGATGACAGGTTGATCCACAGGCCCCGCGGCGGTTAGGTTCGACCGATCCGGGTTTCCCCGCCGGTGCCGGCTCGCCCCCTCGGCCACCGCGGGGCAGGCTCCCACCACATCTCGGGATCCTGCCGCTGACCTGCGGAAACACTGGTTGCGGTCGGCGATCGAACGGTCTCCCGACCGCATCGAGAGCCCGATGATGCAAATGTTCACAACCTGTGGACAAACTTGTGGAGCCAGCTCGGGCCACCGCCCGCCGACGGCGCTGCAGCACCCACCACGAACGAGAGGGACAGGCGTGACCGGCAACCCGGATCAGCCCCAGGACGAGATCGACACCCCCGCCCCGGACACCCCTCCCGTCGACCCGGCCACCGCGCGCCTGGTCCACGAGTGGTCCGCGGTCGTCGGCGACCTGCAGACCCACCAGCGCGCCTGGCTCCAGGCCAGCCGACCGGTCACCCTCCACGGCACGACCGCGATCGTGGCCGTGCCCGACGACTTCACCCGCAAGCGCCTCGAGGGCCGGCTGCGCGGCGAGCTCGAGGACGCCCTCACCGAGCGCTTCGGTCACGAGGTCCAGCTCGCGGTGACCGTGGACAGCTCGCTGCGCCACGAGCTCGGCGCCGAGTCCGCGTCGTACGACGACGGGCCGGCGTACGAGAGCCCCAGCTACGACGCACCCGTCGACGCACCCAGCGTGGATCGACATGTCGATTTGTCGACAAGTCCACCTGTCGACATGTCGACCTCCGGTACGCCGGACACCCCGCTCCCGACCGGCCCCGGCCCGTCGATGCCCGACCTCGGCGCCGCCAGCGGCTCCGGTCCCTCGGCCGCGGCGACGGGCGGTGAGTCGCGGCTCAACCCCAAGTACACGTTCGAGACCTTCGTCATCGGATCGTCCAACCGCTTCCCGCACGCGGCCGCGGTCGCGGTGAGCGAGGCGCCGGGGCGCAGCTACAACCCGCTCCTGGTCTACGGCGAGTCTGGCCTCGGCAAGACCCACCTGCTCCACGCGATCGGCCACTACGTCCGGACCATCTATGCCGGCTCCAAGGTGCGCTACGTCTCCAGCGAGGAGTTCACCAACGAGTTCATCAACGCGATCCGCGACGACCGCCAGGACCGGTTCAAGCGCAAGTACCGCGACATCGACGTGCTGCTCATCGACGACATCCAGTTCCTCGAGGGCAAGACGCAGACCCAGGAAGAGTTCTTCCACACCTTCAACACGCTCCACAACGCGAACAAGCAGATCGTGCTGACCTCCGACCGCCCGCCCAAGCGGCTCGAGGCGCTCGAGGACCGGCTGCGCAACCGGTTCGAGTGGGGCCTGATCACCGACGTCCAGCCGCCCGACCTCGAGACCCGCATCGCGATCCTGCGCAAGAAGGCCGCGATGGACCGGCTCACCGCGCCCTCCGACGTCCTCGAGTTCATCGCCTCGAAGATCCAGACCAACATCCGCGAGCTCGAGGGCGCCCTGATCCGGGTCACCGCCTTCGCCAATCTCAACCGGCAGGACGTCGACATGACGCTCGCCGAGATCGTGCTCAAGGACCTGATCCCCGAGGGCGGCGAGCCCGAGATCACCGCCTCGCTCATCATCGCCCAGACCGCGGCCTACTTCGGGCTCTCGATCGACGAGCTCACCGGACCCAGCCGCGGCCGGCACCTGGTGATGGCCCGGCAGATCGCCATGTACCTGTGCCGCGAGCTCACCGGGCTCTCGCTGCCCAAGATCGGCGCCCAGTTCGGCAACCGCGACCACACGACCGTGATGTACGCCGAGCGCAAGATCAACCAGCTCCTCGGCGAGCGCCGCGCGGTCTTCAACCAGGTCAGCGAGCTCACCAACCGGGTCAAGATGCAGGCCCGCCAGAGCTGACGCACGGCCGCGGCGAACGACAAGAACCTGTGGAGAAAACCGGCGGAATTGTGAGAACTACACGGGGAGGATTCCGTGGAGCCGCCAGGCGCGCGCTCCACAGCGCCCCCGTCGTCCACACCCGGGCCTTGTCATTCGGTTTTCGTCCACAGCCGTCATCCACCGGCAAAACCGTCGCTCACCTGGGCAAACGCCGGTTCTCCACAGTTTCCACCGCCGCTATGACCACTCCCTGACGACATGCTGCCCTCGATCGCCGGAACTCCTCCGAGCCCCCTTCCTGTGGATCGATCCCTCCCGGTGCGCCCCTCACCGGCGACGTGGCAGGATGCAACTCCCACCCAACTCGTGAAGAGGTAGGACGACGTGAAGTTCCGTGTCGAACGCGATGTGCTCGCTGACGCCGTCGCCTGGGCAGCGCGCAGCCTGCCCGTCCGACCGAGCGCGCCCGTGCTCGCCGGCCTGCTCATCGAGGCCGGTCGCGACGGCCTGGTGCTCTCGACGTTCGACTACGAGACCTCCGCTCGGGCCACGCTGACCGCCGAGGTCAACGACGAGGGCAAGGCGCTGGTCAGCGGCCGGCTGCTCGCCGACATCTGCCGCAGCCTGCCCAACAAGCCCGTCGAGTTGACGCTCGACGGCGCCCGGGTCTCGCTGACCTGCGGCTCCTCGCGGTTCTCGCTGCAGACGATGCCGGTCGAGGACTACCCGACGATCCCCGAGATGCCGGCCGCCACCGGCACCGTGCCCAGCGACGCCTTCGCGCACGCCGTGGCCCAGGCGGTCACCGCCGCCGGCCGCGACGACATGCTGCCGGTGCTCACCGGTGTCCGCCTCGAGATCGAGGGCGACACGATCGCGCTGCTCGCCACCGACCGCTTCCGGCTCTCCCAGCGTGAGCTCACCTGGAACCCGGGCACTCCCGACGCCACCGTCGCCGCGCTGGTCCCGGCCAAGGTGCTCGGCGACACCGCCAAGTCGCTCACCGCCGGCCCCGAGGTGACCATCGCGCTGTCGGCCTCCGGTGCCGGTGATGGCATCATCGGCTTCGAGGGCACCGGCCCCGGCGGCGTACGCCGGACCACGACCCGGCTCCTCGACGGCGAGTTCCCCAAGGTCCGCAGCCTGTTCCCGTCCGAGAAGCTCACGATCGCCAAGATCGACCGCCAGGAGCTCATCGAGTCGGTCAAGCGCGTCTCGCTCGTCGCCGACCGCAACACCGCGGTCCAGCTGAGCTTCCGCGACGGTGCGCTCATCCTCGACGCGGGCTCGGGCGACGACGCCCAGGCCTCGGAGTCGGTGGCCGCCGAGATCGAGGGCGACGACCTGGTCACCGGCTTCAACCCGAACTTCCTGCTCGACGGGCTCGGCGCGATCGACGAAGCCGTCGTCGAGCTGGCCTTCACCCAGGCCTCCAAGCCGGTCGTCATCAGCGGCACCGGCGACGAGGCCGCCGACCAGGGCGGGAGCTTCCGCTACCTGCTCATGCCGCGGCGCCTGCTGAGCTGACCCGGGCCGCGCACCACCGCCACCCACCCCGCGACCAGAGGGAGATGCGCCATGCACATCGGACTCGTAGGACTCGGAAAGATGGGTGGCAACATGCGCACCCGGTTGCGCAACGCCGGCCACACGGTGGTCGGCTACGACCGCAACCCGGACCTGGCCGACGTCCCCAGCCTGGCCGCCATGGTCGAGGCGCTGCCCGCACCCAAGGTGGTCTGGGTGATGGTGCCGGCCGGTGACCCGACCCGCTCCACGATCGCCGAGCTCAAGGACCTGCTGGGTGCGGGCGACCTGGTCGTCGACGGCGGCAACTCCAAGTACACCGACGACGCGGTCAACGCCGCCTCGCTCGCCGAGAACGGCATCGGCTTCGTCGACTGCGGCGTCTCCGGCGGCGTGTGGGGCCTCGAGAACGGCTACGCCCTCATGTACGGCGGTGCCCCCGAGGACGCGGCCAAGGTGATGCCCGCCTTCGAGGCGCTCAAGCCTGCCGACACCGACGACGGTCTGGTCCACTGCGGCCCGACGCCCGGCGCCGGACACTTCGCCAAGATGGTCCACAACGGCATCGAGTACGCCATGATGCAGGCCTACGCCGAGGGCTGGGAGCTGCTCGAGAAGGTCGACATCGTCGACAACGTCCCCGAGATCTTCGCCTCCTGGCGCACCGGGACCGTCGTCCGCTCGTGGCTGCTCGACCTGCTCGTCGACCAGATCCGCGCCGACGAGCACCTCGACGCCCTCCAGGGCTACGCCGAGGACTCCGGCGAGGGCCGGTGGACCGTCGAGGCCTCGATCGAGAACGCCGTACCGATGCCGGCGATCTCGGCCAGCCTCTTCGCCCGCTTCGTCTCGCGCCAGGAGGACAGCCCGGCGATGAAGGCGATCGCCGCGATGCGCAACGGGTTCGGCGGGCACGCCGTGCGCAAGGAGTAGCGGTCTAGACCGAGAGCACCGCGCGGACCACGGCGAAGCCGAGCCACGCGGTCAGGACGACCACCGCGAGGGGCGTGCGCACCAGCCGGTCGAGCGACGGCGCCGCGGTACGGCGTACCCGCGCGCGGACCACGGCGACGGCCAGGCCGAGCACCACCAGCGCCAGGACGATGCCGAACGGGTTGGCCGCGAGACCCTCGCGCCACCACCCGTGGGCGAGGTAGACCCAGGACCGGGTCAGACCGCAGCCCGGGCACGGGAGCCCGGTGAGGTTGCGGAACGGGCAGATGACCGGCCCGTCCTCGACGTGCTCGGGCGAGAACACGAAGCTCGCCCCGAGCGCGACGATCCCGGCGGCCGCGAGCACCTCGGTGCTCGCGATCCGCCGGGAGGTCGTCGGTTGCTGCGTGGTGGTCATGTCACACCAGGTCAGCGGAGCGGACGGCCCTGGGCGTCGGGGATCTTGCGCAGGGTGACCAGGATCGCGTCGATGAGCGACCAGATGCCGAGGCCACCGCAGGTGAGCAGCTTGGCGATGCCCAGACCGGTGTAGCCGAGGTAGAAGCGGTCGATGCCGAGGCTGCCGAGGAGCCAGGTGAAGATCAGCGTCATCACCCACTCCTTGTCGGAGAACAGGCCGGGCACGTCCTTGGCGAGGACGTACTGCTGGCTCTCCGCGGTGCGGACGGCGGTGTCGGCCTTGAGCTGGCCGCTGACGGCCATCTGGGCGAGCTGACCGAAGTCGATCGGGCCCTGCTCCTGGCCGAGGTAGTTGATGAAGAACGGCCCGGCCGGGGCGCCGTAGCCGCCCGGGGCGCCGGGCCCGCCGTACGGCGGGGGAGGGGTGGGTGGTTGCGTCATGCCGGTCAGCCTAGGGTGATCCAGCCCGGTCCAAACCCGATCGCGGTGAGAATCGGGGAGAATCGGATCACGGGAGGAGGTGGACCGGTGCACGTGGCGCACCTGACGCTGCACGACTTCCGTTCGTACGCCGACATCGACGTCGCGCTGGAGCCCGGCGTCACCGCTTTCGTCGGCAGCAACGGCCAGGGCAAGACCAACCTGGTCGAGGCGGTCGACTACCTCTCGCGGCTCTCCTCGCACCGGGTCGCCACCGACGCGCCGCTGATCCGGGCGGGTGCCGACCAGGCGATCGTGCGCGCCGCGGTGGTGCGCGACGGGCGTACGGCGATCCTCGAGGTCGAGCTCAACCCGGGGCGTGCCAACCGGGCCCGGATCAACCGCTCGCCGCTCTCCCGGGCGCGCGACCTGGCCGGCATCGTGCGCACGGTGGTCTTCAGTCCCGAGGACCTCGCGCTGGTCAAGGGCGACCCGGGTCAGCGCCGGCGCTTCCTCGACGACCTGCTGGTGCTGCGCACCCCGCGCTACGCCGGGGTCCTCTCCGACTACGACCGGGTGCTCAAGCAGCGCAACACCCTGCTCAAGACGCTCTACGCCGCGCGCGGCTCCTCGCGCGACGCGGCGATCGCCACCCTGGCGGTGTGGGACGACCACCTGGTCGCGACCGGCAGCGAGCTGCTCGCGGCGCGCCAGGCGCTGACGACCGACCTGGCGCCGTACGTCGGCAAGGCGTACGAGGCGGTGGCCCGTGGTGCCTCGCGCGACGACGCCCGGGTCGAGTACCAGGCGAGCGTGCCCGAGGCGACGCCCGAGGCCTTCCGGGCCGAGCTGGAGCGCCGCCAGTCCGACGAGATCGGCCGCGGGCTCACGCTCGTCGGGCCGCACCGCGACGACGTGCTGCTCACCCTGGGGCCGGGCGACGAGCAGCGGCTGCCCGTGCGCGGCTACGCCAGCCACGGTGAGTCGTGGTCCTTCGCGCTGGCGCTGCGGCTGGCGTCGTACGACCTGCTGCGGGCCGACGGCGACGACCCGATCCTGGTCCTGGACGACGTCTTCGCCGAGCTCGACGCCGAGCGGCGGGTCCAGCTCGCCGGGCTCGTCGCCGGTGCGGAGCAGGTGCTGGTGACCGCCGCGGTCGCCGCGGACGTGCCCGAGCAGCTGGCCGGCACCACCTTCCACGTCGCGGCGGGGGAGGTGACCCGTGCCTGAGCCCGACGAGGACCAGACGGAGGGGCCCGAGGGCGCCGAGGAGCACCGGGCCGACGGTCTCGACCTGGCCCGCGCCCAGATGCTCGGGACGGCCGGGGCGAGCACCACGCCCGCGGGCCGGCGTCCCCGGCGTGGCTCCGGGTCGTCCTCTGCCAGCAAGTCCACGTGGACGCCGCGGGGACGTCGGGTGCGCGGCGAGGCCCAGCTGAGCAGCGCCTATCCCGACGGTCGCGACCCCCAGGGTCTCGGCTCCGAGCTCGGCCGGCTGATCGACGGCCGGGGCTGGGCGCTCGACCTCCAGGTGCGCGGCGTCTTCGCCCGCTGGGCCGAGATCGTGGGTGCCGAGATCGGCGCCCACTCGACGCCGGAGTCGCTGGTCGACGGGACGCTCGTGGTCCGCACCGACTCGACCGCCTGGGCCACCCAGCTCAAGCTGCTCGCCGCGACGGTGGTCAAGCGGCTCAACGAGGAGCTCGGCCACGGCACGGTGACCGTGGTCGAGGTGCTCGGCCCGCACGCGCCGAGCTGGAAGCACGGACGCCGCAAGGCGCCCGGCAGCCGCGGTCCGCGCGACACCTACGGCTGACCCCCGAACGGGGGTCGCGGGTCGGGGTTCGGTGCTCGACGGTGGCCACGTCCACTAGCGTTCCTCCCGTCTCCGGTTGCGATCGGCGACCAGGGTGGGAAGCGGGGAGAGCAAACGGTGGTGGGGTGGGCACGCGTCCGCCGGCGGCTTCTGGAGGACCCCTTCGGCGACGAGGGCCAGGCCGGCTGGACGATGCGGACGGTCACGGCGTCGATGAGCCGGACCTTCCTGCGCTGCATGGCGCTGTGGCAGGCGGTCATGGTGCTGACGGTCGTGATCGAGCCGGTCGCGCCGGCGCTGCGCGCCGCGCTGGTCGTGGGGCACCTGGTCCTGGCCGGCTGCGCGCTGCTCGTCGCCTCCGGCCGGCTCCCGGCGTGGACCGTGATGACGCTGGCGTACGCCGCCTTCGTGGCCGACTGGGCGTCGGTCGCCTCGCCCGACAACCCCCTGCTGCTGGCCTCGTGCTGGATGGCGAACCTCGCCGCGGGGCTGCCCACCTTCCTCATGCGGGGGCGTACGGCGCTGGTCTGGCCGGTCGGCGTCGCCGTCGTCGTACCGGTGCTGATGGTGCTCACCGTGCCCGACTCGGGCAGCACCCTGCCGCCGGCCGTCGCGGCGACCACCCTGGCGATCATGGTGGCCAGCCGGTTCGGGGTCACCTTCCTGCTCGACCTCGCGCGCCGCGCCGACGCCGAGCACGAGCTCGCCGACGCGGAGCACCACGCCGTCGAGGTACGCCGGGCGGCCAGCCGCCGCGCCGCCGAGGACGCCCGGCTGCTGCACGACACGGTCATCAACACCCTCGGTGCGCTGGCCAACGGCGGCGGCGCGACCACCGACCTGGACGCGGTCCGGGCGCGGTGCGCCCGCGACGTCGCCACGCTCGAGGCGATCACCGACGACGCCGAGCTGCCCCTGGCCGGGCACGGCATCCGGCACGGGCTGTACGCGAGCGGCATCCGGATCGTCCACACCGGCGTCACCGACGACGAGCTCGCCCGGCGCGAGGCACTGGTGCCGCCCGCGGTGCTCGAGGCGCTGGCCCGGGCCACCGGCGAGCTGGTGCGCAACGCCGAGAAGCACTCCGGCGCGGCCGAGGTCCGCGTCGACGTCCAGGTCCGGCCGAGCGGGCTGGTCGTCACGGTGAGCGACGACGGGGTCGGCTTCGACGGCCTCGCGCCCTCCGGGCGCGGCCTCGCCGAGTCCGTGCTGGGCCGGCTGAGTGACACCGGGGTCGATGTCGAGCTGGTCTCCACCCCCGGCTTCGGTACCCGGGTCACGCTCACCTGGACCATGGCCGGCAGCCCGAGCGCGCCGGCCGAGGTGGACCGGCGCGCCGGCACTGACGCGATGATGGGGGCCGTGGTCGACGGGCTCCAGCGGCGGGCGAGCGCGGTCTTCGCGCTCGCGCTGGTCGGGGTCGGGTTCTACCTTGCCGTCGCCAACCACCCCGGGCAGCTGACCGAGGAGTACCCGATGGCCGCCGTCGTCGCCGCGGTGTGCGGCCTGGCCTGGTGGCTGCGCGGGGACACCCGGCCGCGCCGGGTCCTGCTGCCGCTGCTGCTCGGCGCCGGCTCGTCGGCAGCGTTCGTGCTGTCCGCTGCGTCGGTCGACTTCGGACGCGACGACGTCGTGCTGTGGCAGGCGATCTGTCCCGCCGGACCGGTGCTGCTCGTGCTCGGTGACCGGCACTGGCGCCGCGTCGCCGGCTGGCCGATCGGCATGCTGCTGCTGACGATCGCGACCGTCGCCGCGCTGGTGGCGCCGTCGAGCGGCCGGGCCGCGGTCTCCGTCCTCGTCGCCGGTGCGGCGTGCATGGGCCTCGTCGCCGGCTGGGCCGGCTTCCAGCGGATGGTCATCACCATCGGACGCCAGGTGGTCGCCGACCAGCAGGCCGCGGCCCGGCTGCGGACCGAGGTCGAGACCCGGGAGGCCGCGAGCCGATCCCGCCGGCGCTGGGCGGCCGCGGGGCTCGCCGAGTCCGTGGCGATCCTGCGCCGGGTGGCCGACGGGGACGCCGATCCCACGGCGGAGCCGCTGCGGCAGGTCTGCGTCGAGGAGGAGGCCTACCTGCGCCAGCTCACCCAGCTCAACCCCGAGCTGGTGTGGATGGGCGACTGGTTCGCCCGGGCGCTCGCCGAGGCGCGCACCGGCAACGCCGCGCTCGCGGTCCGTTCGGGCCCGGTCGACGCGGGTGCCGAGGTGGCGCCGGCGCTGGGCGAGCTGCTGCTGACCGCGGTGGGCGCCGTGCCTGCCGGTGAGCAGATGACGACGACGCTGTTCCCGGCTCCGCGGAGCCTGCGCTTCACGCTGGTCGGCCCGGCGCCGTACCTGGCGACGGTGGCGCGGGCCTGGCGGCTGCCGGACGGCGTGGAGATGTCGGTGCAGAGCTTCGGCCCGCAGGACCTGGTCGAGGTGGTGGTCCCGGCGGCGGCGCCGGAACCCGTGAGGATCGGAGATGAGGACTCGTGAACGTTCCTTCCCAGGGCGCCCGGCGCTACGAGTGGCGCGTGGCGCTGGTCGAGGACCACATGCTCCAGCGCAAGCGCACCGAGGAGCTGGTGGCCGCCCAGCCGGGCCTGCGCGTGGTGTGGAGCGGGGAGACCCTCCGCGACTTCACCGCCTGGCTCGACACCGTGCCCGAGCCCCGGCGCCCGCAGCTGCTGATCCTCGACCTGATGGTCGAGCGCGGGGCGAGCGCCGACCCGGCCGTCGTCCGCGAGCTCACCCGCTCCGGGCTCAAGGTGCTCGTGCTGTCGGCGATGGCCTCGCCCGAGCTGGTCCGCAAGATCCTGCGCGCCGGCATCGGCGGCATCGCGGGCAAGCGCGACTCCGAGGAGGACATCGTCGCCGCGATCTGGACGGTGCTCGGCCGCGGCCAGTGGCTGACCCCCGAGCTCGCCAGCGTGATCGCCGGGGACGCCGAACGCCCCCAGCTCAGCGACCAGGAAGAGCGGGCGCTCGTCCTCTACGCCTCCGGGCTCACCCTCGAGGCGGTCGCGACCGCCCTCGGCGTCAAGAAGGACACCGCCAAGAAGTACCTCAGCCGGGTGAAGGCCAAGTACGCCACCGCCGGGCGCCCGGTGGGCACCAAGCTCGAGCTCAACACGGTCGCCCAGCAGGACGGCTACCTCGATCCGCCGTCTCGTTCCTGACCTCCCGGCGGCCCCCTGAACGGAGGTCAAATCCGCCGCTCCGGTCCCGGAACCGCCCGTCGTCCCTAGCATTTCGGCGCGACCTGGCTGTGTGCCGGTGCAGCAGCCAGCGGGCGCGATCGAGCGCCCCTCGACCGCGGAACAGAGATGACGAGAGATCGGGAGTTCGGCCCCCGTGCGCGGCGGTACCGGTGGCGCGTCGCGCTGGCCGACCGGGACCCCCGCCACCGCAGGCGCAGCGAGGAGCTGATCGGTGCGCAGCCCGGTCTCGACCTGGTGTGGTCGGGGAGCACCGCCGGCGAGCTGGCGGCCTGGCTGGCCGAGGCGGCGCCGTCCGAGCACCCGGTGCTCCTGGTCGCCGACGCGCCGCTCGCCCAGCAGCAGGACGGCATGCTCGCCGGCCTCCGCGTCCTCGTCGGACCGGACGACGAGCTCATCGCAGCCATCTGGTCGGAGCTGAGCCGCGGGCGCCGCATCGGGCTGGACCAGCTCGGACTGGGTGCCGAGGCCCGCCCCCTGCGGACGGGTGTCGTGCGGTCCCGGGAGGTGACCCCGGAAGGGGGGTCATCTGGCGCCGGGAAGGGCTTTTCGGACCACCGGACCTGAGTCCTTCCCCTTGAATCGCGCCCGACCGAGTTTTTCTGAGTGGGGACGTGAAGGAGTTCAAGGTGCACACAGGTGCTGATCGGATCGGGCGTCGGCCCGGCCGTCGTACCGCTCGCATCGCGGCGCTGGCGCTCGGCGCCGGAACGCTCGCCTTCGGTGTCGGCGTGCCGACGCCGCCGGCGGCGCAAGCAGCGAGTGGCGATGGCGGACTGACCGTGCGGGTGATCCGCGACATGGGGGCGAACGGCGCCTGGGACCCGGTCATCGACCTGGCCCTGCCGGGAGTGGCGGTCACGGTGACCGATGCCTTCGGGCACACGGTGTCGCTGACGACGGACGCGACCGGTGTCGCGACGCTGCCGGCGGGTGACCCTCGGCTGACGGGCGGCAAGTACCGCGTCAACGTCGCCAACCCCGACGCGACCTACTACACGCCGGCCTTCGCGTCGTCCGCCGACCCTGCCGACACGCCCTCGGCCACGCGGCTCTCGTCGAACCAGGAGTTCGTCGACCTGTCGTCGGGCTCGGACAAGACCGTGACCACCGGCTTCTGGCGCGCGCGGGACTACTGCCAGTCGAACCCGCAGGTCGCCAACGCCTGCCAGCCGGGCATGTTCGTCCACGACGGTGCGGGCGCTGACGCCAGCACCGAGTCGAAGGACACGGTCTTCCTCACCAACTACAACACGAGCGCCTACCAGGAGCTCGCCCAGTCGAAGACCACGGGCAGCGACATCGGCACGGGCTCGGTCTACGGCATCGCCTACGACCGGATCCGCAAGAACGTCTTCTCCGCGGCCTTCGCCAAGCGCAACGTGGACTACGGTCCGCTCGGGCCCGGCGGTCTCTACGTGACCGACCCGGCCACGGGTCTGACCCGCGCCTTCGCGACGGTCCCCAACGCGGGCACCACGCTGCACGACTCGACGGGTGTCGCCAACGGCGGCAACGAGGACTTCGACTTCCGCACGGTGGTCGGCAAGGAGTCCCTCGGCGCGATCGTCATGAGCGACGACTACACCAAGCTCTTCGTCGCCAACCTCAACGACAAGAAGGTCTACGTCTACGACGTCACCGACACCTCGGGTGCCGCGACGCCGCTGACCTCCTTCGCCATCCCGGACCCGGGCTGCGCCAACGCCGGTGACTGGCGTCCGGGCGGTCTCGGCGAGGCCGACGGCGTGCTGTACGCCGGCGGCGTCTGCAGCGGTGAGAGCGAGGGCACCGCCCGCGCGACCACGATGCGTGCGGTCGTCCAGACCTTCAACGAGACCACCTACGCGAGCATCGCCACGGTCCTCGACGAGTCGATCTCCTACGAGCGTGCCGGTGACGGCTACGCCTGCATGGGCGACGCGGGCTGGTTCGGCTGGAACGACGACATGTGGTGCGGCAACAACGGCCAGGTCAGCGTCCCGACGCCGTGGCTCGGCAAGATCGTGGTCGAGGCGAACGGCGACCTGAACCTCGCCTTCCGCGACCGCACCGGTGACCAGGTCGGCGTGAACCTCGAGGCCCGCACCGACGCCGGTGGCACGGTCTACCCGTACTACCAGGTCGGCGGCGACCTCAACAAGGCGTGCCTGGGCGGCTCGGGGACCTACGTCCTCGACAGCAACGGCGGCTGCGGGATCGCTCCGGTCGCGGCCGGCAGCCCGGTCAACCGCTTCTACGACACCCAGGTCGTCCACCCGAACGGCGTCTTCGCCGGCATGACGATGAGCCGCGCCGAGCCCGGCCTGATCATCGACGAGATGGACGGCGGCGGCGCGTTCCACACCCAGGCGATCGTCGCCAAGAACCGCGGCACGGGCAACAACACCGCGGGTCAGACGATCGGCGAGGCCAGCGGTCTCGGCCTCAAGTTCGGCAAGGGCCAGGGCCTGGCCGACATGGACGTCCTGTGCGACCTCGCGCCGATCCAGATCGGCAACCGGGTCTGGTACAACGACGCGGCCGACGGCAAGCAGAGCGCCGGGGAGAACCCAGTGGTCGGTGCCACGGTGAACCTGTACGACAAGCAGGGCAACCTGGTCGCCACCACGACGACCAACGACCGCGGCGAGTACTACTTCGACTCGCTCACCACCGAGGGCCTCGACTACGAGACCGACTACGTCGTCAAGATGGACAACCCCGCCGACTACCAGCCGGGCGGTCCGCTCGACCGTGCCGACTGGGCGCTCTCCAAGACCGCGACCGGTCCTGAGGGCAACAAGGCGACCGCGGGTGGCGACGGGTACCCGGCGATCTCGCTCAAGACCGGCAAGCCGGGCGAGAACAACCACGACCTCGACTTCGGGTTCACCCCGAAGCCGAGCATCCACATCGTCAAGTACGACGGCCGCCTCGAGGGCCCCGTCGGTGGACCGCTGTCGCACGCCAACAACGAGGCGTCGCCGACGGTCTACCAGGCCGGCCCGAACGGCATGACCGGTGCGCAGCCGGTCGCGATGATCGTCACCAACGACGGCAACGCGGCCCTGGGCAACGTGAAGGTCACCGACGAGACGCTCTCGAAGCCCGCGATGAAGGGCCTCACCTGCGACTTCTCGGCGCTCGGTGGCCCCGCCACCGGTACGACCTGGGCCGGGATGTTCCTGCCGGGTGACTCGTTCCCCTGCACGGGCACGATCGACCTGGAGGCCGGTGAGGTGCACGCCGACCGGATCAAGGTCGTCGGTGAGCAGTTCAACCCGCTCACCAACCAGCCGGTCGCGGGCGTCGCCCCGGTGACGGACGCCGACAAGTACTACGCCAAGACCGGGTACACGTCGAAGATCGTCATCACCAAGAAGGACAAGGCGACGGGCGCCGAGGCCGACACCAAGGGCACCGCCCTGCGGTTCCGCCCCGGCCAGACGCGGAAGATCGTGATGCCGGCGACCAACCTCGGCACCTCGCCGATCCGCCGGGTCCAGGTCAGCGACCGCACGCTGAGCGGCGCGAAGGTCACCGACTTCCGGTGCACCTTCCCCGACGGCAAGACGGTCAAGGCCAACCGCAAGGGTGTGGTCCGCTGGGCCGCCAGCTTCGGGGCGAACCCGAAGACCTGGAAGCCGGGCGTCACCTTCAAGTGCACCGCGAAGCTGACCATGAAGCCGGGAGCGCGTCTCCACGGTGACAAGGTCACGCTCACCGGTTCCGACCCGAAGGGCACCCGCCTCACCTCGAAGAACCGCTTCTACGCGACCACGAGCCAGCTCGCCGGTGTTCCGGCGACGGGTGCTCGGGTGCTGCCCGGGATCCGGTAAGTAGTGAGCAACCAGCGGCGGCTACGGCTGATCCTCTCGGCCGTAGCCGCTGCTGCCTGCCTGACCGGGTGCGGGCAGCAGCAGAACTCACCGGACGCGGAGCCGCCGAAGCGGCTCACCACCGAGCAGGCCCAGGCCTTGGCGGTGCTCCGGTTCAACAACTTCTCGGCGGGACGCGTCCCGCTGACGATCGAGGCGCACGGCGCCGTCACGCTGCGCGCGAGGGTGGTCGTGGACTTCCGTGCCGGTGCCGCCTACGGCGACTACACGACGAGCGAGCCCGGGAGCAGCGAGCCGCTGACCTCGGGTGTCATCGCCTGGAGCACCGACCAGGTCGGTACGGCGAGCGGCACGGCCGACGGCGCCGTCCCGGCGGCGACCGCCTGGACGCAGCGCCCGATGGACGCGAGCCAGCCGACCGACGTGGCGCTGGCGCTCGCGCTCCAGCTGGGCGCGGACCGGCCGGAGAACCCGGTGCTCCTCCAGCAGAGCGGGGCCCGGCTGCTCCGGGTCGAGGGCAAGGGAGACGACACGGTGTACGTGATGAGCGGTCCGGGCCGAGCGGCCGCGGACGGCAGCCCGGGTGCGGCGGCGTCCTCGCGGACGACGTACTGGGTCGACCGGACCGGCCACCTCGTCCGCTTCGAGGCCCAGATCGGCGGCGGCGACCCCGCGACCTTCACGGTCGGCGACGGCGAGCCGGCCGCGATCCCCGGCAAGGTGCTGCGCTTCCTCAGGAGGACCTCGTGAGCCGCATCCGCGGACTCGTCGCCGCGCTGGCACTGGTGCCGGCCCTGCTGACCGCCTGCGGCGCGAAGGACGACGCCCCCCCTCATCCCGGCGCTCCTTCGCCCGCAGGCTCCCCGCTCGTCGAGGTCCCCCAGGACGCCCCGACGATCCAGGAGGCCGTCGACCGCGTGGCTCCCGGCGGGATGGTGCTCGTCTCGCCGGGGACCTACCACGAGAGCGTGGTCGTCGCGACCGAGGACGTCACCGTGCGCGGCACCGACCGCGCGGGTGTGATCATCGACGGCGACGGGATCCGGCCGCACGGCGTCGTCGGCATCGCCGACGGGGTGCGGATCCAGAACCTCACGGTCCAGCGCACCACCTTCTACGGCGTCCTCGTGACCGGCCTGCACGACGGCGACGGGCCGCGCGCCAACACCGACGGCTCGGGCTACGAGAACTTCGACCCCGAGAAGTTCCCGCCGCTGCAGCGCTTCCAGGTCGACCACGTGACCGCGGCGAACAACGGGCTCTACGGCATCTACGCCTTCAACGCCCAGCACGGCGTCATCCGCGACAACTACGCCAGCGGCTCCGCCGACAGCGGCTTCTACGTCGGGCAGTGCCACGCCTGCGACATCCTCGTCACCGGCAACGTGGCCGAGCGCAACGCGGTCGGCTTCGAGAACGCCAACGCGTCGACCCCGCTCATGGTCGTCGGCAACCGGTTCAGCTCGAACCGGGTCGGGTTGACCTTCCTGTCGGACTACCAGGAGGCGTTCATCCCCCAGACCGGCGACGTCATCGCCGGCAACCTGGTCGTGGACAACAACGAGGCGACCAGCCCGGCCCAGGCCGACGGCGGCTTCGGCATCGGCATCGGGATCAGTGGCGGCACCGACAACCGCTTCGTCCGCAACCGCGTCGAGGGGCACCGCCGGGCCGGGATCAGCATCGCGAGCTCCAGCGACCTGCCGGCCCTGCGCAACACCCTGACCGGCAACGCGTACGCCGGCAACGCGATCGACTTCGCCGACATCTCCTCCGCGCGGGTGCTCGGCACGGGCAACTGCCCCGAGCCCGGGACGACGACCCTGCCCACCGGGCTGAGCACCGCCGGCGCCGGGTGCACCGCGCAGACCGCAGGCCGTGCGGTCGCGCCGGAGCAGGTCGCGCGCCTCGCCGCCGCACCGCCGGGGATGAGCTTCCTCGAGGTGCCGCTGCCGACCGCCCTGCCCGGGCTCGCCGACGTCACGACCGCCCCGCAGCCGCTACCGGAAGGCCCCACGATGCCCGACCTCGCGTCCGTGAAGGTGCCCGGCCGATCGCTCCTGAGCGCGTGGGTGATGGTCCGATGAGGTACGTCGTGCTCGCGCTGGCCACGGTGGCCGCGCTGCTGCCCGGACCGGCGTCCGCCGCTCCCGCTGCGCCCGCGGCCGACCCGGCCCCGCGCACCACCACCTGCGCGACCACCGCGTCGTCCGGGATCCGTCCCGTGGGCGCCCGCTTCGACGTGCTCGGCCGGGAGTTCCGGGTCGTCCGCGTGCGCCGTACGGCGAGCGGTGCGATCGGGACCCCGCCGGTCACCAAGGCCGGCAAGAAGATGGTCGGCTGGGACCGCCAGGTCCGCCCCGGCGCCGGGGTCGGCTCGGTCATCCTCGACGCCCACACCTGGCCCGACGGCTCGGCCTTGGGCAACTCCCTGCTCAACACGCTGCGTGCCGGGCACACCTTCTCGCTGCGCGCTGCCGACGGACGGACCGTCTGCTACCGGGTGCACGCGCGGCGCAGCTACCCGGCGGCCCGGGTGCCCCGCGCCAAGGCGTTCCGCGACTGGGGGTCGGAACAGGCCGTGATCGTGGTGTGCTCGGGTCGCCGGCTCGGGCCGGGCAAGTGGACCCGGCGGACGGTCTGGTACGCCGTGCCGCTCGCCGTGGTGCCCCGGTGACCGCCCGCACGAGCCGGCGGGGCCTGCTCGCGTTCGGATCCGCCGTGACCGCGATGGGTGTCGCGGGCTGCGGTGCGGACCGGACGCCGGGTCCTTCCGCGGCGCCGGTGCCGGGGGGCGCCGGCGCCGCGGGGGAGGCCGGTGGCCCGGTCGCGGCCGACGGCACCGCCCAGGCGGGCATCGACCGCCCCGTGCTCCCGCAGACCCACCTGACCTCGCTGGTCCTCGACCTCGACGTCCCGCCCGGGCCGCTGCTCGCGGCGCTGGGGACCACGATCCGCACGCTCACCACCGAGGCCACCGACGGGCTGGACCCCGGTGACCTGACCGTCACCGTGGGCGTCGGGCCGTCGCTGGTCCGCCGGGCCGGGGCCGACCTGCCCGGCGCGACCGACCTGCCGTCGTACCGGCGCGAGGAGATGGGAGAGCGCGAGCGCGGCGGCGACCTGTGGCTCCAGGTCTGCGCCTCCGACCCGCTCGTCGTGGCGCTCGCCGTGGCGACCCTGGAGGAGCAGCTGCGCGGCTCCGCGCGGCTGCGGTGGGCCCAGCGCGGCTGGCGGGGCGCCTATGCCGCGACGCCGGGGGACCACCAGGCGACCCGCAACGTCCAGGGCTTCCAGGACGGCATCGTCGCGCCGCGCTCGGCCGACGAGCTCGCCGAGGGCGTGTGGCTGGCCGGACCCGTACCGGTGGCCGGCGGCACCATCGCCGTGCTGCGCCGGTTCCGGATCGACGTCGCCGGGTGGCGGCGCCTCGGCGTCGAGGGCCAGGAGGCCGCGGTCGGCCGGCGCCGGGACTCGTCGCTCGCGCTCTCCGGCGGTGCCGACATCGACCTGGGCGCCAAGACGCCCGACGGGCAGTACCTGGTCCCGGCCGACGCGCACGTGCGCCGGGCCCACGCCCGCGACGCCGGGGTGCCGTTGATGCTGCGGCGCTCGTACTCCATCGACGACCCGGACCCCGGGCTGCTGTTCGTGAGCTTCCAGAGCACGCTGCGGGCGTTCACCGCGACGATGCAGCGCCTCGAGGAGAGCGACCGGATGCTCGACTTCGCGACCACGACCGCGACCGGGACCTTCCTGGTGCTGCCCGGTCACGCGGAGGACCGCCCGCTGGGCGCCGGGCTCTTCGGCACGGCCGGCTGACAGGGCGCGCTGGGAGCCGCTTCGACGTACGGGGACCTGTCGACACCCCTGCTCGGGCCTCCGAACCCCGTTTATGGGCCGTCCAGGGCCCTTTTTCGCAGACCGACCCCTGTTTGCGCGCCCGCAAGACGTGTCTGCAGGCCCTCAGGAGGCTAGAATGGACAACTGGGCCGGGAATGCGTTTCGGGACGTCTGACTCGGCCTTCGCCATGCTCCCGGCAGGCGCTCACGAACGATCGAAGTGAAGAGGTCCCGCGTGTCCACTGACGACCAGTCCCTCGAGCCGGAGTCCCCGGAGTACGACGCGTCCGCCATCCAGGTCCTCGAGGGTCTCGAGGCGGTCCGCAAGCGACCCGGCATGTACATCGGCTCGACCGGTGAGCGGGGCCTGCACCACCTGATCTGGGAGATCGTCGACAACGCGGTGGACGAGGCGCTCGCCGGCTACTGCGACACGATCAAGGTGACCCTCAACCCCGACGGCTCGGTGAGCGTGGCCGACAACGGCCGTGGCATCCCGACCGACACCGCGCCCGGGCAGGAGCTGCCCGCCGCGACGCTGGCGCTGACCGTGCTCCACGCGGGCGGCAAGTTCGGCGGCGGCGGCTACAAGGTCTCCGGCGGTCTGCACGGCGTCGGCTCGTCGGTGGTCAACGCGCTCTCGACCCGACTGCGGCTGGAGATCAAGAACCGCGGCTACCTCTGGGAGCAGGACTTCTCCCTCGGCGTGCCCGACTTCGACCTGCGCCAGGTGCGCCCCCTCGAGGAGGGCGAGCGCACCGGTACGACGGTCACCTGGTTCGCCTCGGACGACATCTTCGAGACCACCGACTACACCCTCGAGACGATCTCGACCCGGTTCCGCGAGATGGCCTTCCTCAACAAGGGCCTGCGGATCGAGCTGCGCGACGCCCGGCCCAAGGCCGAGGACCTCGCCGACGCGGTCGAGGACGGCACCGTCGACGAGGCGGCCGGCGTCGCGGCGGCGGCGTCTGCCGTCCACGCGGTCGACGTCGACGGGCACAAGGCGCTCGAGCAGGTCTTCCAGTACGAGCGCGGCCTGGCCGACTACGTCGACTTCCTCAACCGCAGCAAGACCCCGATCAGCTCGATCATCGCCTTCGAGGACCAGACCGCGGACGACGCGGCCAACCCGATGAGCCTCGAGATCGCCATGCAGTGGCAGGCGTCGTCGTACAACGAGTCGGTGCACACCTTCGCCAACACGATCAACACCCCCGAGGGCGGCACCCACGAAGAGGGCTTCCGCGCCGCGCTCACCTCGCTGGTCAACCGGTGGGGCGAGGAGTGGGGCCTGATCAAGAAGAAGGAGGACCGGCTGACCGGTGACGACATCCGCGAGGGTCTCACCGCGATCATCAGCCTCAAGATCTCCGAGCCGCAGTTCGAGGGCCAGACCAAGGCCAAGCTCGGCAACACCGAGGCCAAGGGCTTCGTGCAGTCGGCCGTCAACGACGAGCTCGGCGCCTGGTTGGAGCAGAACCCCAACGAGGGCAAGGAGATCATCCGCAAGGCCCAGGCCGCGGCCACCGCGCGCATCGCCGCGCGCAAGGCGCGCGACCTGGCCCGCAACCGCAAGGGCCTGCTCGGCGGCGGCGGTCTCCCGGGCAAGCTGCGCGACTGCAGCTCGCGCAACCCCGAGGAGTGCGAGGTCTTCATCGTCGAGGGTGACTCGGCCGGCGGCTCGGCCGTCATGGGCCGGGAGAACCGGATCCAGGCGATCCTCCCGATCCGCGGAAAGATCCTCAACGTCGAGAAGGCGCGCATCGACAAGGTCCTGGCCAACCAGGAGGTCCAGGCGATCATCTCCGCGCTCGGCACGGGCGTGCACGAGGAGTTCGACCTCGACAAGCTGCGCTACCACAAGATCGTGCTGATGGCCGACGCCGATGTCGACGGCCACCACATCAACACGCTCCTGCTGACGCTGCTGTTCCGCTTCATGCGTCCGCTGATCGAGGCCGGGCACGTCTACCTCGCCCAGCCGCCGCTCTACCGGATCAAGTGGAACAAGCCGGCCGAGCACGAGTACGTCTACTCCGACGCCGAGCGCGACGCGGTCATGCGCGACGGCCTCGAGCAGGGCAAGAAGCTGCCCAAGGAAGCACCGATCCAGCGCTACAAGGGTCTGGGCGAGATGAACGCCGACGAGCTGTGGGAGACCACGCTCGACCCCGACCAGCGCGTCCTGCTGCAGGTCAACCTCGAGGACGCGGCCCAGGCCGACGAGATCTTCTCGATCCTCATGGGCGAGGACGTCGAGCAGCGGCGCTCGTTCATCCAGCGCAACGCCAAGGACGTTCGCTTCCTCGATATCTAGGTCTCTAACACCTTTCCTAGATATTGATAGACGACACCAGAGAGAGCAATCGTGACTGAGACGCAGAGCAACCTCGGCGACGGCGCCGGCGGCGGGCGGATCGAGCCCATCGACCTGCAGGAGTCGATGAAGCGCTCCTACATCGACTACGCGATGGCCGTCATCGTCGGCCGCGCGCTTCCCGACGTACGTGACGGGCTCAAGCCGGTCCACCGCCGGGTCCTCTACGCCATGTACGACGGCGGCTACCGCCCCGACCGCGGCTTCAACAAGTGCGCCCGCGTCGTCGGCGACGTGATGGGTAACTACCACCCCCACGGCGACTCGGCGATCTACGACACCCTGGTCCGCCTCGCGCAGCCGTGGGTGATGCGCAACCCGCTGGTCAACGGCCAGGGCAACTTCGGCTCGCCGGGCAACGACCCGGCCGCGGCGATGCGGTACACCGAGTGCCGGATGGCGCCGCTGGCCATGGAGATGGTCCGGGACATCGACGAGGACACCGTCGACATGACCCCGAACTACGACGGCAAGACCGAAGAGCCGACCATCCTGCCGGCCCGGTTCCCCAACCTGCTCGTCAACGGCTCGGCCGGCATCGCGGTCGGCATGGCGACCAACATCCCGCCGCACAACCTGCGCGAGGTCGCCGAGGGCGCCACCTGGGCCCTCGAGCACCCCGACGCCACCCGGGTCGAGCTCCAGGAGGCGCTGCTCGAGCGGATCAAGGGCCCCGACTTCCCCAACGGCGCCATGATCGTGGGCCGCGAGGGCATCGAGCAGGCCTACCGCACCGGTCGCGGCTCGATCACCCAGCGCGCGGTCATCGAGGTCGACGAGGAGAAGTCGGGCCGCACGGTCCTGGTGATCACCGACCTGCCCTACATGGTCAACCCCGACAACCTGCTCGTGAAGATCGCCGAACTCGCCGACGCCGGCAAGGTCCAGGGGATCAGCGACGTCCGCAACGAGACGTCATCGCGCGTGGGCCAGCGCATCGTCGTCGTGCTCAAGCGCGACGCCGTGGCGCGCGTCGTCCTCAACAACCTGCTCAAGCACACCGAGCTGCAGACCAACTTCAGCGCCAACATGCTGGCGCTCGTCGACGGCGTCCCGCGGACGCTGACCATCGACCAGTTCATCAGCAACTGGGTCGAGCACCAGATCGACGTCATCCGGCGTCGTACCGAGTTCCGGCTGCGCAAGGCCGAGGCCGACGCCCACATCTGGCGCGGTCTGGTCAAGGCGCTCGACATGCTCGACGACGTCATCGCCCTCATCCGGCGCTCGCCCGAGGTCGAGGACGCCCGCCGCGGCCTGATCGAGCTGCTCGACATCGACGAGGTCCAGGCCAACGCGATCCTCGACATGCAGTTGCGGCGCCTGGCCGCCCTCGAGCGGCAGAAGATCATCGACCGGTTGGCCGAGCTCGAGATCGTCATCGCCGACCTCAAGGACATCCTCGCCAACGTCAGCCGCCAGCGGCAGATCGTGATCGACGAGCTCGGCGAGATCGTCGCGAAGTACGGCGACGACCGTCGTACCCAGATCATCGCGGCGGCCGGCGACATGTCGATGGAGGACCTGATCCCCGACGAGGACCAGGTCGTCTCGATCACCCGCGGCGGCTACGCCAAGCGCACCCGCGCCGACCAGTACCGCACCCAGAAGCGCGGCGGCAAGGGCGTCCGCGGCGCCTCGCTGCGCGGCGACGACGTGGTCGACCACTTCATCTCGACCACCTCGCACCACTGGCTGCTGTTCTTCACCACGGCCGGCCGGGTCTACCGGACCAAGGTCTACAACCTGCCGGAGGCCTCGCGCGACGCCAAGGGCGGCCACGTCGCCGGCCTGCTGTCGTTCCAGCCGGACGAGTCGATCGCCCAGGTGCTCGCCATCCGCGACTACGAGCAGGCGCCGTACCTGGTGCTCGCCACGCGCAGCGGCCTGATCAAGAAGACCCGCCTGGGCGACTACAACAGCCCGCGCCAGGCCGGCGTCATCGCGATCAACTTCCGCGAGGACGACGACGAGCTGATCGGCGCCGAGCTGGTCGACGGCGACGACCACATCCTGCTCGTCTCCCGCAAGGGCCAGGCGATCCGCTTCCCCGCCGACGACAGCCAGCTGCGCCCGATGGGCCGGGCGACGTCCGGCGTCACCGGCATGAAGTTCCGCGACGGCGACGCCCTGCTCTCGATGTCGGTCATCCGCGCGGCCGACGTCGCGCACGAGGAGTCCGACGCCGACGTCCAGTACGTCTTCACCATCACCGACGGCGGCTTCGCCAAGCGCACCCGCATCTCCGAGTACCGCCTCCAGTCGCGCGGCGGCATCGGCATCAAGGCGATGGCCCTGGCCAACGAGGACCGCGGCGTCCTGGTCGGCGCCTTCATCGTCGTCGACGGCGACGAGATCCTCTCCATCACCCAGTCCGGCCAGGTCGTCCGCAGTCCCATCAACGACGACTTCCGCCCGACCGGCCGCTCCACCCAGGGCGTGAAGTTCGTCAGCCCCAAGAAGGGCGACGCCGTCGCCGTCGTGGCCCGCTCCGTCGAGGCCAAGGACGCCGACGAGGAGGAGGGCGCCGAGGGCGCCACCGAGCCGGGCGCCGAGCCGGGCACTCAGCCGGGTGCCGAGGCGACGGAATCGCCGGTTCAGGGTTCGGATGCCACAATCGTTGAATCGGACGACCCGGGCACGGGCGAGACCGGGACGTCCGTGGACGAGTCCGGAGAGAGTGAGAGCTGATGACCGAGCGCGTCGAGGACACCGTGATCCGACCGACGGCCGATGGCGGCCGCCCGGCGGGCGCACCGTCCCCGACCCACCCGGCCCCCAGCGGCCCGCCCCCGGTCCCCGGCGCCACCGACGCCCCGGCCGCCGCCCGCGGCCGGGCGCCCCGCCGGGCCCGGCTCCGCCTCACCCGGGTCGACCCCTGGTCGGTGATGAAGACGTCCTTCCTGCTCTCCATCGCCTTCGCGGTCGTCACCGTGGTCGCCGTCGCGATGGTCTGGCAGGTCCTCGGCGCCGCCGGCGTCTGGGACTCGATCAACTCCACGATCCAGGAGGGCATCGGCGGCAAGGACGTCCAGTCCTTCCGCATCGAGGACTACCTCGGCACCAGCCGCGTCCTCGGCTTCACCATGCTCGTGGCCGCCATCGACGTCGTCCTCATCACCGCCGCCGCCACCCTCACGGCCTTCCTCTACAACATGTCGGCCGCCCTCCTCGGCGGCGTCGAGATCACCCTCGCCGAGGACGGCAACTGACCACCCGCCCCGTTTTGTCCCCGGCTCACCGCCTCCGGTAGTGTCTGTCCTCGGCTTGCTGCCGAGGGGCTTCCACCCAGAGCGGCTAGCCACCCGGGCCTATAGCTCAGACGGTTAGAGCACCACACTGATAATGTGGGGGTCAGAGGTTCAAGTCCTCTTAGGCCCACGGAAAAGCCCCGGCCGCGCATCCCGCGGACCGGGGCTTCTTTCGAATGACGGGACATCTCGTCGAAGGGAGAGTGCACAGTGAAGAAGATCCTCCTCGCCGTCCTGGCCGCCGCAGGCGTCGTCATCGCCGGCAAGAAGCTCCAGGAGAGCAAGGCCGAGCAGGCCCTGTGGGCCGAGGCCACCGACACGCTTCCGAAGAACTGACACACCGCCCGGCCGTCGTACGGCTGGGGTGGGGGCCTTGGCGCAATTGGTAGCGCACCTGCTTTGCAAGCAGGGGGTTAGGGGTTCGAGTCCCCTAGGCTCCACTGAAAATGACGAGCCCGACCGCTAGCGCGGCCGGGCTTTCGTCATTTCAGCGTCGCCTAGGGGACTCGAACCCCTAACCCGCCCGCAACTGTGGGGCCTACCTGCTACGTGCTCTGGCGGGGTCGGTCCGACCCGTCAGGCTGGGAGCAGCAGAACTACCGCGGGACCGATCGCGTGAGCAAGGGTGCGTTCACGTCGATTCCCCACCTAGTCACTCACGGACATGCGGGCGGCGGCTTCGACTTCCCGGGGATCGACTACGAAGGTGACGGGCCGCAATCTCAACCCGACTACCGGCTTTGGTGACGGCATCGGGGCGCGGGCTCGAGAGTTTGCTCTGTTCACGCGACCATCACATCGAACCCCGGCCGAGCCGGCAATTGCCTGCAGGGCGAAGCGGTCGTCGGCGACGCGGGCAACGATCTCGACCTCTACGTCACGATGTGTGAACTGTTCGATCGAAGGCGCATCTAGTTCTACGGTATTGGCGCTTAGCGTGTGCGTCATCGTGAGACGGGCAGGGTGCCCTACTCCGGGCGCCAACGGTCTGCTCACGCCAGCGGGTTGGGTGAGGGATTTCGCATCAGCAGCAGCACGTTCCCAGTGTGGCCAAGGGCCTCACCATTTCGCCAGCACGGGGAGCACGGACGGCGCGTTTCTGACCAGGGTGGTCTTCCAAGGAATCCGGCCCTCGTTCTGAAGACGTCCGATCAGGACGATTGGGTTGATGCCGAGATCCGTGGCGACCGCAGTTACCCATCCCTGGTTGATGCGCTCGGGTACCGGTGGGATGTCCTTGGGCAGCACCCATGAGGCCGCTTGTTGATCCGCCGGTTCCTCGAGCCCAAGGGTGGGGCTCTCTGCTTGGTCGTCGATGACCAGTGAGTCTCCGTCCAAGTGGCCGAGGTTGATGTGAGCCACCTCGTGGAGAAGCGTGAAAAGCACCTTGTCGAAGCGCTTGCCTCGGCCCGAGATCCCGATCACGGGGCCGCCATCGTCGAGAAGGAAGGAGCAGCCGTCCATCTTGCTTCCCGGGAATGCCTCGACAAAGACCAGGCGGACACCGACCTTGGCGAACAGTTCGGGCAGGCCAGCGAAGTCTTGGGGCTTGGCGACGATCTGAGTGAGGCGGCTGGCTAGGTCCGCCAAGACGTCCGGGTCGAACTTCTCGACCTCGATCCCTTCCGCGGCCCGGCGGACACAGGCGACCCATGCAAGCTGGGTGCTTGAAACCTCCTCGTCCGCCTTCGATCGGCGTGCAGCCAGCAGCAGCTCGGGCTCCTGGTAGATGTCGTCGATTCGGTACAGCTCTTTGAGTTCGAGTTCGTGCTCAGACGCCGTCGACCCCTTGAGCAGGCCCCGCTGCAACATGACGCCGATTGGGGCTAGGTCCTTGAGGCGTGCCCGCAGGCGCACGTCGCTCAGTTGCTCCTGGGCCTGGGCGTTCTGACCTTGTCGCCACAGGTGGTAGCGGTCCTGCATGGTCAGCCACATCTCCGGCGACGTGCCGAGGGCTGCGGCGATCTGGGTGGCGGACTCGCGGGTGATCTCCTTCTTGCCCGAGATGATCTCGGACACGAACTGTGCGGGCCGGCTCAGGATCTCGGCGAACTCGGCCTGGGTCCATCCCCGAGCCTCCAGCTCGTCAGCAAGTACCTCGCCGACAGGAAAGACCTCGGCTAGGGCAGCACTCATCGCGACGCCTCCTTTCAGTGATAGTCGACCAACTCGAGGACCACGACAACCCTGCCGTCGTCCCCGGTGTGGAAAGTCAGGATCAGCCGGAACTGATCGTTGAGCCGGACGGAGTACTGCCCCGCCCTGTCGCCCTTGAGCTTCTCCAGGTTCAGGGACCTCATCGCCCGCAGGTCCCTCTCGTCGAGCGCGCTGTCGAGCACCTGGATCTTCTTGCGGTAGGCGACGACCACGTCGCGGCCCCATTGCTTGGGACGGAAGTCGGCTTCCTCCGCCAGACGACGCAGCTCCTCGTCGCCGTACTCGATCTTCACTCGGACTCGCTCCATCACCCATCGGCTGATGCCGCGAACCTATCGGCACGACGTCGAGATCGAGAACGCGGCACGCCGACCAGAGTTCTAGATAAGTCGCCATCTCCTCTTCACCCTTGCACCGAAGAGCATAAGTCGAGTACCGTGGAGAAACAAGTTCGCAGAAGGCGGACGTCGAGGCCATAAGGAGGCCCAGATGCACGACCACCAGGAGTTCAGGAAGAAGCTGACGATCACGATCGACGGCGTGCCGTACACGACCCGCGACGACGACCAGGAGGCCGCGGCTCTCCTGCGACTCGCCGGCGTCGACCCGGCGCAGTACGACCTCGCCAAGATCAAGCACAACGGCGAGACCAAGGTCTACCGCCACGACGACAAGGTCATCGAGCTCAAGGACGGCGACGCCTTCGTCACCGTGCGCCAGAGCGCCCAGGTCGCCTGATGGCAGTCGCCCCGATCCCAATGGACGGCGTGGCTCGGTTCATCGCCGACCTCGAGGAGGAGGGCCACGAGCCCGCCGTGTGCGGGGACGTCGTGAGGTACTACGTCGTCCCCGCCGCGGGCGCTCGCGCGGGCCAGAAGGTCCTCACCGGCATCGGCGTGAGCGAGCTCCAGGGATGGCCGATGACGCCGCCGCACTGGATCCACCTCGAGGACGAGGTCAACTTCGCCCAGACCAACGCCGACAACCAGGACTGCCCCGAGGGCTGGCGGCGACACTCCCGCGACACCGGCCACTGGGACATGAGCCGCAAGCCGATCCACCTCTGGATCAGCCACGTCCGGTGCGTACTCGGGCAGGTGATCTGAGGTGCACGCCCGCTCGGTCGCCATGACTCAGGGCGTGCACGACACCCTGAGCGCACATCTCCTCCGGCGCGACGGGCAGGAGGACATCTGCCTCGCCACGTACACCGTCTCCACGGGGGCCATGCGCACCACCCATCTCCTCCACGAGGTGCACCTACCGATCGAGGGCGACCGACAGGTGCACGGCAACGCGACCATCCAGGGCAGCTACGTCCTGCGAATCGCCGTACTGGCCGCGCAGCGCGGACATGGCGTCGCGATCCTCCACAGCCACCCCGGTGGCCGTGGGTGGCAGCGGCTCAGTGGCCCGGACGCTGACGCCGAGAGCTCCTATGCACGCTTGGTCGAGCAGATCACCGGACTGCCGCTGGTCGGCCTGACGCTCGCTGGTGACAGCACCTGGTCGGCACGTACCTGGAACGACGGACGGCCGCAGTGGGCGAGCTCGGTCCGACGCGTGGGGACGATGCTGGCGGTGTCGTGGAACGACGAGCTCGTCCCGCCGGCACGTCTCGAGGTATCGCAGGTCCGGACCATCTCGGCGTGGGGAGACGACCTTCAGCGGGACATCGCCCGCCTTCGAGTCCTGGTTGTTGGGGCCGGCAGCGTTGCGCTGGACGTCGTCCAGCGCCTGGCCGCGACCGGCATCGTCGAGATCGGCATCATGGACTTTGATCGGGTGCACGTGGTGAATCGTGACCGGATGATCGGCGCCACCCGGCGCGATGCTCGCTTGCGTCGACGGAAGGTCGACGTCGCGGCACGGCTAGCGCGTCTCGCGGCCACGGCCGACGAGTTCAAGGCCAACCCCCACCACATGAGCATTTGCAGCCCCGAGGGGCTCACTGCCGCGCTCGACTACGACGTCATCTTCTCCTGCGTCGACCGCCCGTGGCCGCGCGCGGTGCTCAACTCGATCGCCTACGCCGACCTCATCCCCGTGATCGACGGCGGCATCGCAATCGACACGTTCGAGACCGGCGGCATGCGCGGTGCGACGCGGCGCACCCAGGCTGCCACGCCGGGCATCGCCTGCATTGCCTGCTCCGGCCAGATCAACATGCAGGACGTGACCCTTGAGATGAGTGGCGACCTCGACGACCCCGAGTACATCAAGCGCGCTGGGCGGGAGCCCGTCTCCGGGCGACCGAACGTCGCTGCCCTGTGCGCCGGAGTCAGCGCGAGCCAGCTCGAACTCTTCGTCAGCCTCTTCGCTCACCCCGCCGGGCGCGGTGTCGCCAATCCCTTGCGGTTCATTCTCGCCCTGCACCACCTCGAGCAGATGCTGGCCCCCTCGCAGACGTACTGCGAGACGGAGCGGCGGACAGGACTCGGAGATGCCCGCATCGACCTGTGCCGGGCGGACGGACCCTGGACCTCCCAGGAGGGGGACGGTCTCACCTGGCTCCGGCGTCGACTTCATGACCGCATCGACACGATCATCGAGCGGCTGCTCAACCGCTGACAGCCTGAGCAAGGTCGGGCGCGAACGAGGCTTGGGCGCCGAGGAAACTCGGAGAGGCATGAGAACGTGCGTCTTAGTGGGCGGTAGGTCGCAAGGCGTAGGCCCGCTGTGGGCCAGAAGAGGCGTGGCCGGAGCGGGCCTGGAGCTCGGCGGCGGTTGCGCCGTGTTGGCCGGCCATGGTCAACGCCGTGTGGCGCAAGTGGTGGATGGTGAGGTCCGGCCGACCGGCCTTCTCGCCCGCGGGGCGGTAGCGGTCCGTGGTAGTGGGCGCTCATCTGGTCGGTGCGATGACCCGTGAAGAGCAGACCCTTGTTGCCGTCGGCCGTGACCTCGAGCAGGTGGTGCTGGAGTATCGAGAGGAAAGGCGGTAACGAGCGCAGCAGGCGGTATGCGGCCGCGTTCGTCGACTCCGTCTCAGGGGCCAGCGTCGTCCGCCAGCGCTTGATCTCCGGCAGGGTCACGTCGCGCAGCGGCACCTCCCGAAGTAGGGGAGCATCCGGGTGCGCGGGAGTCCTGTGTACCTTGCCGCCGCCGTCAGCCGGAGATCGCGCTCGCGAACGTAGCGCTGGGAGTAGGCGGCCACCGTGTTGCTCGCCGCCTCCAGGGCGCGGCGCTCGGCGGCCATCCGACGTGCGGCCGGAGCTGACCACTCCTCGCGGTCGATCAACGACTGCTCGAGCCAGGCCTCGGCGTCCATCCTGGCGCCGAAGCTGCGCGAGTAGTGAGGTCTCGCCGGGCATCGCGTACCTCGTGCGGTAGGTGACGCCGCTGCTCCCGGGTGCGGCGCTCGACCTCCCCGAATCCCCGTCTTCCTGCCAAGGTGCAAACCTCCCGAAATCGTCGCTTGGGGACTGGTCCCTGGCGCCCTTCCAACCTCCTGCTACGAATCCCATGCTCGCGAGGTAGGTGTGGCAGGGAGACCCGTAGGGGAAAGATGGCGGTTTCGGTCCATTTGGTCCACCTCTGACCTGCGGTTTTACGTTTGGCATTGACGGGATACTGGATGATTTTGTGGCTCTGCAAGCAGGCGTCAGGGGGTCGAGTCCCCTACGCTCGACCAGACGGGCCTCGCAACTATGCTCACGGCATGCCGGACGACCGTGTGCGCAGCGCCCTCGAGGAGTTCGTGGCCGAGCGTGACTGGGCGCAGTTCCACACTCCCGCCAACCTCGCGAAGAGCATCGTCATCGAGGCAGCCGAGCTTCTCGAGTGCTTCCAGTGGGCCGACGAGGGGGCCGACGTGAATGAGGTGCGTGACGAGCTCGCCGACGTGCTGACGTACTGCCACCTGCTTGCGACGCGCTTGGACCTCGACCCGGACCAGATCGTCCTCGACAAGCTCGACGAGAGCCGGCGCAAGTACCCGGTCGAGCGTGCGCGAGGGCGGAGCGCGAAGTATGACCGGCTTTGAGATCGAGGAGTTCACCCTCGACCAGCAGAGCCTCAGCACCTGGGCGACCGGGGACCCACGTTTCCGCAACTGGCCGGTGGTCTACCTCCTCGACAACCCTGCCGAGATCTACGTGGGCGAGTCCCTCAACACCGTGGCGCGCATCCGGCAGCACTTGGACTCGAAGAGCAAGAAGGATCTGGTCGCAGCACGAGTGATCGTCGACCCCACCTTCAACAAGTCCGTCTGCCTCGACCTGGAGTCGTTCCTCATCCGGCTCTTCGCAGGTGACGGGAAGTACCGCGTCCTCAACCGCAACGACGGCGTGACGAACTCCGACTACTACCGGCGCGCGGAGTACCAACAGGCCTTCGACGCGATCTTCGAAGCCCTTCGCTCCCGTGGCGCGTTCACTCGCCCTGTGCGACAGATCGAGAACACCGATCTCTTCAAGCTCTCGCCGTTCAAGGCCCTGTCGCAGGACCAGGCGATCGCGGTCGAGGACATCCTCAACGGGCTGTTCGAGGACATCGCCGCTCGGCGCGGCAGCCGGATCGTCATCCAGGGCGATCCCGGGACCGGCAAGACCGTCGTCGCGGTCTATCTCGTCAAGCTCCTGCAGGACATCAGGGACGCCGATCTCACCGAGCCGTCCGACGGCGAGTCAGTTCTCTCCGAGTTCTTCGTCGAGGGCTATCCCGAGCTGCTGCAGGGCTTCCGCATCGGCTTGGTCGTGCCGCAACAGTCGTTGCGCAAGTCGATCGAGAAGGTCTTCAAGAAGACCCCGGGGCTCGATCCGTCGATGGTCCTGACGCCGTTCGACGTTGGTGAGGACAGTGGCCGTTTCGATCTGCTGATCGTCGACGAGACACATCGGCTCAACCAGCGGTCCAGCCAGGCCTCCGGACAGAAGAACACCCAGTTCCGGACGATCAACGAGCGCCTGTTCGGTCAGGACGACCTGACCAAGACCCAGCTCAATTGGATCATCGCCAAGAGCGACCACCAGGTCTTCCTTCTCGACTCGGCCCAGAGCGTCCGCCCCCACGACGTCAGCGAGGAGAACCTCGCGGAGCTCGTGACCCAGGTCGATGATCAGCACCGTCGCTACCGCCTGTCCACGCAGATGAGGGTTCAGGCCGGCTCCGACTACGTCGGGTACATCCGGAGGGTCATCTCCGACTTCCCGCCAGGACCCCAGCAGTTCGGCGGTTACGACCTTCGGATGTACGACGACCTGGGCGAGATGTACCAGGCGATCCGCCGACGTGACAACGAATCCGGCCTCGCCCGCCTGGTGGCCGGCTACGCCTGGCGGTGGCAGACCAAGAAGGACAAGTCGGCGTACGACATCGTCGTCGACGGACTCCAGCTGCGCTGGAACCAGACCGACGTCGACTGGATCAATTCCCCGGGCTCGATCAACGAGGTTGGCTCGATCCACACGATCCAGGGGTATGACCTCAACTACGCCGGCGTCATCATCGGCCGTGACCTGAGGTACGACCGCAAGGCTCGGGCCATCGTTTTCGACCGCGACCACTACTACGACGCCAAGGGCAAGGAGAACAACCGGATCCGCGGGATCACCTACAGCGACGAGGACATCCTGCGCTTCGTCCGCAACATCTACTCCGTGCTCCTGACGCGCGGCATGCTCGGGACCTACGTCTATGTGTGCGACCCGGACCTCCGTGAGCACCTGCGCCCCTACCTGTCCACGGACGGTCGGTAGGCCTGCCACCCTGTCCCCATGTACGACGAGTCACCGCTCACCCACGGCGCCGCCCTCTGGCACTCGTACGACGCCCGCGCGGCGCTGATCCCCGCCGACGGCTGCGTCGACCTGATCCTGCGCGGGGACGAGGTCGCCGTGGCGGGTCCGTCGACGCGGTCGATCGCGACGGAGGCCGACGGCGGGGAGGGCACGCTGGGGGTGCGGCTCGCGCCCGGGACCGGGGCGAGGGCGCTGGGGGTGGACCTCGGGGAGATCAGTGACCGGCTGGTGCCGCTCGCCGATCTGGTCGGCCCGCCGGAGGTCCGGCGGTGGCGCGGGGTCCTGCTCGAGACGCGGGCGACGGCGACGGCGAGCCCGGACCTGGTCGAGCGGGCGTTGCGACCTGGCGAGGGCTGGGCTGATGCGGTCAGAGCGCGCGCGGCCGGAGGCGTTTCGGCGGAAGACGTTGCGCGCGAGCTGGGCTGGTCCGAGCGGACCTTCCGTCGCCGGATGGGCCAGGCGTTCGGCTACGGGTACGCGACGCTGGTGCGGATCCGGCGCGGGCAGCATGCGCACCGCCTGCTGACCAAGGGCGTGACGCCCGCCGAGGCCGCCGCGCGAGCCGGGTACGCCGACCAGCCGCACCTCTCCCGCGAGCTCCGCCGCCTCGCGGGCGTCAGCCCGGCTCAGCTCGTGGGAGCGAGCAGCGCGAACAGGTCGACCGCGTTGCCGTCCGGGTCCAGCAGCGTCGCGTAGCGCTGCCCCCAGAAGGCGTCCCACGGCGCGACATGGCCGGTGTGGCCGGCCGCGACCATCGCGGCGTACGTCGCGTCGACGGCCGCGGGCGTCTCCTGGTCGAAGGCGAGGGCGATCCGGTGCCCACCCGTCGCCGGCTCGAACGGGGGGTCGAAGCCGCGGATGGTGGCGACGGTGTCCCAGGCGAGGGCGGTGCCGTCCTCGAGGTGGGCGTCGACGTGGGGGGCGGTGGGGTCGATGTCGTCGGGGAGGGGGACGCCGAGGGCGCGGTAGAAGGCGAGGGACGCGCCCATGTCCTGGGTGACGATGCCGATGAAGCCGAGTCGCAGTGCCATGCCCGCAACGCTAGAGGCCGGCACCGACCGCGGTCGTGAACAGAACGGCCACGTACCTGCGCTGGGGTACGTGGATCCACCCACCCAGAGGGACGATCGGCCGGCCCGCCGCCGCGAAGGTGGAGCCATGACCGCCACGCTCCCCACCCGCGAGCCCACCAGAAGCCCCAGGAACAGGGGGTGGTGGGGCTGGTTCGCCCTCAGCTCACTGGCGATCACGGTCCTCGCCGTCGGCCCCTACCTCACCGCCTCGCTTGCGCAGCTCAGCGCCGACGACCACGGCGTCGCGAGCAACTACGTCGACCGCCCGGCGTTCCTCCAGGGCGCGCTCTACGTCCACGCCGGCGCCGCCGGACTGGCGCTGTTGCTGTCCCCACTCCAGTTCGCAGCCCGCATCCGACGCCGCAACCCCCGCCTCCACCGCACCATCGGCAAGGTCGTTCTCGCCGCGATTGCGATCGCGGGCGTCGCGGGGCTGGTGCTGTCGTTCGTCAACGAGGCCGGGCTGATCGGGGTCTTCGGGTTCGGGGGGCTCGCGGTCGTCTGGCTGGTCAGCGCGACCCAGGCCTACCGGGCCGCGCGGCGTCGCGACTTCGGCGCCCACCGGCGCTGGGCGATCCGCACCTTCGCCCTGACGTACGCCGGCGTGACCCTGCGGTTGCAGACGATCTTGTTCGTCACGCTCCAGGTCGCGTTCGGCGCCGACGCGGGGGCCGCCTTCGACCGCGCCTACTACGTCGTGACGTTCTCGTGCTGGGTGCCGAACCTGCTCGTCGCCGAGTGGTACCTGCGGCGGGAGCGCCGTGCCAGGTGATTCACTCGTGCGCGTGCGTGACGCCCTGGGTCGCCTGCTCCCGCTGCTGGCTGCGGCCTATGCGGCGGTCGCGCTGACCGACCTGCTCGGCGACGGGACCCGGTCCGCCGGTGAGGTCGCGGTGGGCGTCGCGGGCACGCTGGTGCTGAGCGCGACCATGGTCGTCGCGCCCCGCGTGCCCCTGACCGCGTTGCTCATCGCCGGTGCGACGATCACCGTCGAGTCCGCGACGCACGCCGACGTCGCGATCTCGCCGGCCGCGACGCTGGTGAGCATCTTCGTGGTGGGCCGGCTCGCGGACCGACGGCGTGCGGTGGTCGGGCTGGTGGTGGCGATCGTCAGCGTGCTGGGCTACTACGCCTTCAGCCCGCCGGGGTCGCCGGCCGAGCTCGTCGCGACACTGGCGGCGTACGGCGGGTTCTGGGGCGTCGCCTATGCCTGGGCCCGGCGCGACGAGGAGGCGGAGCGGGCCCGCCGGGCGGACCGGGCGCTGCTGCTGGCCGAGCTGCGCACCCAGATGGCGCGCGACCTGCACGACATCATCGGGCACACGCTCAATGTGGTCGTGGTGCACGCCGGCGCGGCCCGGCTCTCGATCGATGCAGCTCCGGAGACCAGCCGCGACCTGCTGCGCCAGATCGAGGGCGTCGGCAGCGACGCGCTCGCCGACCTCGACGACGCGATCAGCATGCTGGGGGAGGCGTCCGCCGAGGGCGAGCTGCGGCCGACCACGGTGGGCATCGGCGACCTGCCCGAGCTCGTCCGGCGCTTCGCCGGCTCCGGGGTGGTCGTCAGCCTCGACCTCGACCCGGCGGCCGCGGACCTCGCCGCGGGCCGGACCGGCCGCGAGGTCTACCGGATCGTCCAGGAGGCGCTCACCAACGCGCTCAAGCACGCGACGCCGTGCGCCGCCACGGTGACCGTACGACGCGACGCCGCCGCGCACCTCGTCGTCACCGTCCAGGACGACGGCCCCGGCCCTGGGCCCGGCTGGACCGAGGGCCGCGGGCTCGGCGGGATCCGCGAGCGCGCGGCCCGGCTCGGCGGCACCGTCGAGGTCGGGCCGGGCCCCGAGGGCGGCTTCCGGGTCCTCGCCAGGATCCCGCGGGCCACGGGAGGATCGGCGTCATGACCGTCCGCGTGCTCGTCGCCGACGACGACGCCCTGCTCCGCGCCGGGCTCGCCGTGGTCATCGGGACCGACCCCGGCCTGGCGCTCGTCGGTGAGGCGGCCGACGGGCTCGACGCCGTCCGGCTGACCCAGGAGCACGAGCCCGACGTCGTCCTGATGGATGTCCGGATGCCCGGCGTCGACGGCATCGAGGCCACCCGCCGGATCGTCGCGAGCGGCAGCCCGGCGCGGGTCCTGGTGCTCACCACCTTCCCCGACGACGAGTACGTCGCCCGGGCACTGCGGGCCGGAGCGTCCGGCTTCCTGCTCAAGCGGGTCGCGCCCGAGCGGCTCCTCGAGGCAGTCCGCACGGTCGCCCGGGGTGAGTCGCTCCTCGACCCGGCGGTCACCCGCGCCGTCATCGCCCGCTCGCTCGACAGCGCGCCGCGCCCGGCCGGGGACGACGGCGCGCGGGCGGCGGTGCTGGCGGCGTTGACCGAGCGCGAGGTCGAGGTCCTCGCGCTCGTCGGAGAGGGTCTGTCGAACCGGGAGATCGCCGCGACGCTGACCCTCGCCGAGTCGACGGTGCAGACCCACGTGAAGCGGATCCTGGCCAAGGTCGGCGCCCGCGACCGCGCGCAGGCCGTCGTCGTCGCCTACCGCAGCGGGCTCGTGAACATCTCCTGACGCCTGACCCGACCCCCTGGGCATTGTCGGTGGGCAGGCCTACTGTCGAAACCATGACCGTTACCCAGTGGACGGCAGATGCTCTCCTGACCCGGTACGACGAGGTGCGCGGACACACCGAACGGCTGGCCGCGCCGCTCTCGCCGGAGGACCAGACGGTCCAGTCGATGCCCGACGTGTCGCCGACAAAGTGGCACCGGGCGCACGTCACGTGGTTCTTCGAGACGTTCGTGCTGGCCGACAACGAGAGCGGATTCGCGCCGTACCAGGACCAGTACTGGTTCCTGTTCAACAGCTACTACGAGGCCGTCGGGCCGCGCTACAACCGCGCCGAGCGCGGCGTGATCAGCCGGCCGGGGGCCCACGACGTCGGCCTCTACCGCGGCAACGTCGACGAGCGGATGCGCGACCTGGTCGCCCGCCTCGACCAGGGCAGCATCGACAAGCTGGCCGGCACGATCGAGCTCGGCTTCCACCACGAGCAGCAGCACCAGGAGCTGCTCCTCATGGACATCAAGCACGTGCTCTCGCTCAACCCCCTCCGCCCGGCCTACGCCGGCGCACCCGCGCCCAGCAGCGAGCCCGACCGGCTCGGCTGGGTCGAGGTCGAGGGCGGTCTGGTCGAGATCGGGCACCGCGGCGCCGGGTTCTCCTTCGACAACGAGCTGCCGCCGCACCAGGTCTGGCTCGAGCCCTTCCGGCTCGCCGACCGGCTCGTCACCAACGGCGAGTGGCGCGCGTTCATGGCCGACGGCGGCTACCGGCGTCCCGAGCTGTGGCTCTCCGACGGCTGGGCGCAGGTCAAGACCCACGGCTGGCAGGCGCCCTTCTACTGGGCCGAGGTCGACGGGACGTGGTTCGAGCACACGCTGCACGGCACGTTTCCCGTCGATCCCGGTCTCCCGGTGAGCCACGTCAGCCACTACGAGGCCGACGCCTACGCCACCTGGGCCGGCAAGCGGCTGCCGACCGAGGCCGAGTGGGAGCACGCCGTCCACCGCGACGAGGACGCCGCGGCCGCGGTCGAGGGCAACCTCGCCGACACCGCGACCTACCACCCCCGCGCCGCCGGACCCAGCACCGGACGGCTGCGCCAGGTCTACGGCGACTGCTGGGAGTGGACGTCGTCGGCCTACCTGCCCTACCCCGGCTTCCACCCCGCGGCGGGCGCGATCGGCGAGTACAACGGCAAGTTCATGTCCAACCAGATGGTGCTGCGCGGCGGCTGCGCGCTGACCCCGCCGGGCCATGCGCGCGCCAGCTACCGCAACTTCTTCCCACCGGGGGCGCGGTGGGCGCTGAGCGGTGTCCGGCTCGCCGACGGCGGGGTGGCCGCATGAGCCGCCGCGAGCCCGAGGTGACCGTGCTGCTCGAGCCCGACTGGGCCAGCGGCAGCCTCGCCGACGACGTACGACGGGGGCTGACCCGGCACCCGCGCACCCTCCCGCCGCGCTGGCTGTACGACGACCACGGCTCCGCGCTCTTCGACCAGATCACCCGGCTCCCGGAGTACTACCCCTTCACCGCCGAGCGGGCGATCCTCGAGACCCATGCCGACGAGATCGTCACCGCCAGCGGAGCGACCTCGCTCATCGAGCTCGGCAGCGGCACCAGCGAGAAGACCCGGCTCCTGCTCGACGCGTTCACCCGCGCGGGCCAGCTGACCCGCTTCGCGCCGGTCGACGTCTCCGAGGCGACGCTGCGCGAGGCGGCCGACCAGATCGCGGAGCGCTATCCCGACCTCGAGGTGGTCGCCGTCGTCGGCGACTTCACGCTCCACCTCGCCCAGCTGCCCGCCGGCGGACGGCGCATGGTCGCCTTCCTCGGCGGCACCATCGGCAACCTCTACCTCGAGGAGCGCCGCGCCTTCCTCGGCGCCGTCGCCGACGTCCTCGAGCCGGGCGACTCGCTGCTCCTGGGCACCGACCTGGTCAAGAGCGCCGACCGGCTCATCGCGGCCTACGACGACAGCCAGGGCGTGACGGAGGCGTTCGTCCGCAACGCGCTGGTCGTCGTCAACCGCGAGCTGGGCGGCGACTTCGACCCGGACGGCTTCTCCTACGTGCCCTTCTGGGACCCGCACATGGAGCGGATGGACCTGCGGCTGCGGGTCGAGGTGCCCCAGCGGGTCACCATCCCCGGCGCCGAGCTGGTCCTCGACCTCGCCGTCGGCGAGGAGATCCGGATCGAGATCTCGACCAAGTTCCGGGTCAGCCGGATCGCGGCCGAGCTCGAGGGAGCCGGGCTCGGGGTGGCGCGGGTGTGGACCGACCCGGGCGGCGACTTCGCGCTGACTCTTGCGGTCAAGTCCTGAACCGACCGCAATTTTTCCCGGGATTGGGTATGGACGCGGACCCCGGGGACGAGGCAAGGTCGGTCGGGTGCCGGGTAGATCCCGGCCGTTCTCACTCGGAGGGATGAACCACGTGAAGAGACCACTCACGATCCTCGCCTCGCTCGCGGTGGGCGCCGCGGTGCTGGTGCCGGCGGCCGGCAGCACCGCCGCCCCCGCCACGCGTACGACGGCGACGGGCGCGGCGAGCGCCGCTGAGCGGGCCCCGCTGGTCTGGGGCGCGTGCGAGAGCCAGGGGCTGCAGAGCGCCGGCGCCCAGTGCACGATGCTGACGGTGCCGCTCGACTACGCCAAGCCGGCCGGCAAGAAGATCAAGATCGCGGTCAGCCGGATCCTGCACACCGATGCCGACTTCAAGGGCATGATCGCGGTCAACCCGGGTGGTCCCGGTGGCTCGGGCCTCGGCCTGGTCACCCTGGGTGGCGTCATCCCCGACGGCGTCGGCGCCAAGTACGACTGGTACGGCTTCGACCCCCGCGGTGTCGGCAGCAGCGAGCCCGCGCTGAGCTGCAACCCGAACTACAAGGGCGCCGGGTTCAACCGCCCCAACTACGTGCCGACCAAGCCGTCGATCATGAACTGGTGGCGCAAGGTCACCCGCAACTACGCCAAGGCGTGCGGCAAGGCCGACGCGCGGCGCCTGCTGCCCCACATGAAGACGACCGACGTGGCGCGCGACCTCGACAGCCTGCGCAAGGCCGTCGGGCAGCAGAAGATGAACTACTACGGCTTCTCCTACGGCACCTACCTCGGCCAGGTCTACGCGACCATGTTCCCGAAGCGGGTCGGCCGGTTCGTGTGGGACGGCGTGCTCAACGCCAAGAATGCCTTCTACAAGGCCAACCTCGAGCAGAACGTCCAGTTCGACAAGAACATGGACGTCTACTTCCGCTGGCTCGCCAAGAACGACGCGACCTACCACCTGGGCGGCAGCTGGAAGGCCATCAAGAAGGGCTACTACCAGCTCCGCAAGAAGCTCGACCGCACGCCCGCGGCGGGTGGCAAGCTCGGTCCCGACGAGCTCGACGACGTGATGCTCGGGGCCGGCTACTACGTCTACGGCTGGGCCGAGATCGGTGCGGCGTACGCCAAGCTGGTCCGGACCGGTGACGGCGCCGACGTCCTCGCCCAGTACGCCGGTCCCGGCGACGACAACGGGTTCGCGGTCTACAACGGCGTGCAGTGCACCGACGCGCAGTGGCCGGGCTGGCAGAAGACCAAGGCCGACGCCTGGCGGATCCACCGCAAGCACCCGTTCCTGACCTGGGGGAACACCTGGTACAACGCGCCCTGCCTCAACTGGCCGGCCCGTTCCAGCAAGGCGTTCAAGGTCAACGGCAAGAAGGTGAAGTCGCGGATCCTGCTCATCGGCGAGACCCGGGACGCGGCCACCGTGTTCACCGGTGCCCTCGCCACGCGCCAGGTCTTCCCGTCGTCCTTCCTGATCGAGGGCGTCGGCGGTACGACGCACTCGGGCTCGCTCTCGGGCATCGCCTGCACCGACGACCTGGTCGCGAGCTATCTCGACACCGGGAAGCTGCCGGCGCGCAAGCCCGGCAAGCGCAGCGACCGCAAGTGCGACCCGGTTCCGCCGCCGCCCGCGTCGGCCGGAGCCGAGCGCCGCAGCGGCTCCGACGGCTTCCGTGACCTCCTCATCGAGGCACAGCTGATCGGCCGCTGAGCCACCCCGCACCACCAAGAGAACACCGCGCGCAGGGGCGTCGACACCGAGATGTCGGCGCCCCTGCCTGCTTCTCTGGCAAGATCTGGCTGGTGAGGGGCATCCGGATGGGGACGGCGCTTGCGGGGGTGGTCCTCCTGGCCGCCTGCAGCAGCGACCCGAAGCCCGTCTACCAGCGCTCTGCCGAGCCCCAGGCCGTGGTCAGCGAGTACGACGGATCGCAGGAGCCGTCCGCCGCCGTGCTGGCCCTCGTGCCCACCGCCGCGACCACCCTCGCGGTCACCGACTTCGACCAGCTCCGCCTGGTCCTCGGCTTCGCCACGCTCAAGGGCGCGAGCCCGGCTCCCGAGAGGGAGCGATTCTGGCGCCAGGTGCCGCGCACGGCCAGCCTGTCGACCGGCCTGCTCCGCCCGGCCGAGGCCCAGCTGCGCGACCGGTTCGGCTTCGGCCAGGACGATGTTGCCTGGGAGGCGACCTATTCCGGTGGCGGCGCGGACGGCTGGGTGCTGGCGTTCCGCGACGACATCGCGATGGCCGCCGTACGGCGTGCGGTGGAGGCCGGTGCCGGCCCGCTGCGCGGCGCGGTGGTCGACGTCGACCGGCGGCTGGTCACCTCGGTGGCGCCGCCCGAGGCCGCGCAGTCGTGGGCGGCCGAGCCGGACCTGGTCGCGCTGAGCGGCGGCGAGGCCGTGGCGACGTACCTGCAGCGGGGGTGCGACCCGTTCGACACCGTCTTCGGTGCGGGCATGCAGGCCCAGCTGGCCGCCGCGCCCGCGGCCGCGCTCGACAGCCTGGACCCGCTGAACGCCTACTCCGTCGCGCTCGGCACCGACCTGGTCACCGCGCGGCTCGGCGCGGAGCGCTCCGACGCCTTCGAGCGCGCCCGGCTGGCCGACGTGATGCCGCCGACCGACCCGGACTTCGGGCTCGTGATGAGCCGCGGCGTGGCCGACCCGGCGAGCGGCCGGCTGGGCTACGTGCTCGCGGACCCGGCGGCGGCGGCCCGGTTGACCCGGACCCACCACCTGCCGTTCACGGTGTGCCCGGACTGATCCCCGTGCGCAGGGCGTCGTACTGAGCCTGGTCGTGGGCGCAGACGATGGTGACCTCGCCGGAGCGACTCTGGGCGAGCTCCTGGAGCCGGGCGAGGTTGTCGAGCCGGCGCCGGTTGTCGACCGCCATCAGCCGCTGGAAGGCGGTGAGCGACGCCGGGCAGCGCGGCGGTACGTCGAGCTGACCGCCGTGGAAGAAGGCGTCGCCGGCGTGGAGCAGCCAGGTCCCGTCGTCGCGTCGTACGGCGACCCCGGCGTGCCCGCGGGTGTGCCCGGGCAGCGGGATGATCAGGACGTCATCGTCGAGTGCGGTGACCGACGGGAAGCCGAACCACGCGTCGCTGCCCTCGGTGTGCGGCGTCCAGCGCGGACCGTGCGCCCACTGGCCGGAGACGTAGCGGGCCTTCTCGCGGGCGCTCGGCGCCATCGCGGCGGCGTGCTCGCGCGCGTGCACGTGCACCCGCGCCTGCGGGAAGTCGCCGATCCCGCCGGCGTGGTCGAGGTCGAGGTGGGTGAGCACGATGTCGGTGACGTCGGCCGCCGCGAAGCCGCGCGCCTTGACCTGCGCCAGCGCGGTCTCGGCCGGGTCGAGGACGGGCCGGACGGTGGTCAGGAAGGGCAGGCCGAGCCGCCGGCGCTGGGCCAGGTCGTCGGTGCCGAAGCCGGTGTCGACCAGGGCGAGACCGTCCGGACGCTCCAGGAGCAGCACGTGGGCGACCATCGCCGGCCCGAGGGCCGGGCGCATGGTCGCGCAGTTGAGGTGGTGGATCCGCACGCCGTGCATCCTCACACGGATCCGTGCAGGTTGCGGGCGGTCGGCGAGGTCGGCACGGTGCTCGGGTCGGGGGCAGTGCCGAACAGCCGGTCCGCCGTACCGGCGGAGGTGACGGTGAACCAGTAGTGCTCGCTCTTGTAGTGGTGCAGCCGGTGGTTGCGCCAGATCTTGCGGTAGCGCTCCGAGCGCGGCCGGTAGTCGCTGTGGAGCAGGTAGTGCGTCCACTCGTAGCCGGACTTGATCGCGTAGACCGCCACCAGCAGCGTGAACATCGAGCTCGTCGTCGGCGTGACCAACCAGGCGACGGCGGCCCAGGTCGGCGCCAGGTAGAGCTGGACCTGCCAGGGGATGAAGACGAGCGGGAGGGCGCGCGGGTCGGCGTGGTGGGCGCGGTGCTTGCGGGCGAGGAGGGGGTCGATGCGCACCCCGGCGACCCGGCGGGGACGCCAGTGCAGGATGCCCACGTGGACCACCCACTCCACGACCGGCAGGATCGCGACCAGGCCGACCGGGATCGCCAGCTCCCACCAGCTCCCCGGGCCAGCGAGGACCCGTCCGGTGATCGCGGCGCCGAGGGCCGCGGTGAGCAGGTAGGGACTCGGGTGCCGCCAGAACTCGCGCAGCACCTGACCCATCGTGAGGTTCGTACGACGGGCGTCGCTGGCGACCTGCTGCTCGGCGAAGGCCTCGACCTCGCGCGGGCTCACTGGTCCGCCTCTACCGCGGCGAACGCCGACAGCAGCGCCTCGGCGGTCGGGGTGAGCACCCGGGTGGCCGCGGCGCGCGCCGTCGCCGCATCGCCGGCCCGGATCGCGGCGGCGAGCAGGCGGTAGGGCTCGACCTGGCCGACCTCCTCGGCGAGGAGCGTCCCGAGCGCGGGCAGCGCCGGCTCGTACGCCGTGCGCAGGCTATTGAACATGAGCCGGAAGACGATCGAGTCGGCGCCGTCGACGAGCAGGTCCCAGAAGTCGAGGGCGCCGAGCTGCCAGGTGACCGGGTCAGTCGTCGTACCCATCCGGGTGAGGAGCTCGTCGAGCTCGGTGGCCAGCACCGGCCCGCCGCGGGTCGCGGCGAGCGCCGCGATCCCGGGCCCGACCTCGGCCCGGGCCTCGATCACGCTCCGGGCGATCGCCGCGTCGAGCCGGCCGCCGCGCACCAGGAGCCGGGGCAGTAGGTCGAGGCCCGCGGCCCGGCGGTAGTCGCGGACCAGGGTCGCGCCGCCCTGGCGCACCTCGACCACCCCGGTCTGCGCGATCCGTTGGAGCGCCTCGCGCACCGCGGGCCGGGAGACGCCGAGCACCTCGGCGAGGCGGCGTTCGCTGGGCATGGACTCGCCGACGGTGAGCTCGCCGTCGACCACGCTGTCGAGCAGCTGCTCGAAGACCTCGTCGGACAGGGTGCGGCGGGTGACGGGACGCAGGGCCATGGAGGGAACGTAGACCTGGCTGGTCCGGTGGTCAAGTGGTCTTACCTCCGTGCGGTTTGGGACCAAACCGCGGGGATCTGAGCGTGACCTCCGCCGCCGAGCTGGAGCCGTGGGGACCGAGCAGCCCGGCGACGAAGGGTGGGGACCGCCCCCCGGCGGCCCGCCCCGGACGAGAGATACAGAGGGACTGGCCTCGCCCGGTACCCGGGGAGACGCACCAGCGACCGCGAACCTGACGGTCGGGCCGCGAGATCTTCCGCTCCGGATCCCGCGCGTGCGCTGAACCACACCCTCCGCCCCGCGCCGCGACGCCGAGGAGCCGCCTCGTAGGCTGCTGGTGTGGTGCGGTGGTGGAGCGTGCGGTTGTGGGGTGCCCACCTGCTCGGACTCCTCTGCGTCAGCATCGCGGTCGGCATGGGCCTGTGGCAGTACGACGCCTGGCAGACCCGGCGCGCGGCCGAGCGGGTCGACCTGACCAAGTCCGAGCCCGTCCCGATCGCCGAGGTGATCGGCTCCGACGACCCGTTCCCGACCGCCGGCCTGGGCCGCCCGGTCGAGGTCCGCGGGACCTTCCTGCCCGCCGGCACGGTGCTCGTCGCCGACCGGCCCAGCGACGACGGGCGCTCCGGCTCCTGGCTGGTCACCCCGCTGACCGTCGGCGACGCGACCGCGCCCGCCGTACCGGTGGTGCGGGGGTGGGTCCCCGACGGCACCGACCCGGCCTCCCTGCCGGCCCCGCCGACCGGTGAGGTCGACGTCCTCGGCTGGCTCCAGCCGCCCGAGGGCACCGGCAAGGTCGACGACGACCCGAACGACGACGTCCTGCCCGAGCTGCGGATCGCCGACCTGGTCCAGCGCGTCGACCAGGACCTCTACGGCGCCTACGTCGTCGCCGAGGCCCCGCTGCCGGCCGACGCCGCCGCCGGGGTCGACCACGCCACCCTCGACCAGCTCCCCGAGGCGAGCCGGTTCACCGCGCTGCGCAACATCCTCTACGCGATCGAGTGGTGGGTCTTCGCCGCCTTCGCGGCCTTCATCTGGTTCCGCTATGTGCGCGACGCCACGGCCGAGCCGGACCTCGAGGAGGCCGACGCCGAGGACGCCGGGGACGACGCCGTACCCTCGAAGCCGTGACCAAGCTCTTCACCGCCTATCGCGCGCTGGCGCTCGTGGTCGGCGTGCTGCTCCTCGTCGGCACCCTCGGCTCGCTGCTGAAGTACCTGCTCGAGGACGGCTCCACCCTGCAGCAGCTCGGCGACGACCTGACGCCGATCTGGCTGGTGCACGGCTGGATCTACATCGTCTACGTCGTCGTGGCGTTCCTGCTGAGCCAGAAGGCGCGCTGGAGCATCCCGCAGCTGCTGCTCATGCTCATCGCCGGGCTGATCCCGGGACTCATCTTCTGGGTCGAGCACCGGGTGGCCGTCCGCCTGCGCGAGGACCACCCGGAGCTCGCCCGCAGCTAGTCAGCTCTCCGGGCGCGGGCCTCAGCCTCAGCCCTGCTGCGGCTCCTCCGGGAGCGGGTCGGTCAGCGGGTCCGGCGTCGCGGCCGGCTCCGGCGCGTTGTCGACCGCCTGGGGCTCCACGGCCGGAGGGGCCGGGGGCGCCGGCGGCTCGGGGACCGGCGGCGGCGTCGGCGCGGGCGGAGGGGTCGGGACGGACGGTGCCGGGGGCGGCGGCGTCGTACCGGCGGGCTCGGGGGCGGACTGCCACAGCGACGCGTCGTCGGCCCCGCCGGCCTGCAGCTTCTTGGCGATGGTGGCGACGAGCGCACCCAGCGCGCCGAGCACCACCAGCTTCTTCAGCTTCTTCATCCCGAGCTCTCCTTCGACCAGTGGGGCGACCCGGTCGGGCCGTTCGTCCATCCCACCATGGCACGGGACGGGGCCAGGACACGAGGTCAGTAGGATCGAGGGCGTCCGCATCACCGATGCACCACTCACCCCGATCAGCCGGAGACGAGGCACTTCCATGGCAGCGCAGCAGGCCGTCCTCAAGACCAACAAGGGCGACATCACGCTCAACCTGTTCCCGAACCACGCACCGGAGACGGTCGCGAACTTCACCGGCCTCGCCAGCGGCGACAAGGCGTACGACGCCGGCAACGGCGCGACCGGTCCGTTCTACGACGGCCTGACCTTCCACCGGGTCATCCCGGGCTTCATGATCCAGGGCGGCTGCCCCCTCGGCACCGGCACCGGCGGCCCGGGCTACCAGTTCAAGGACGAGCCGCACCCCGAGCTCGTCTTCGACAAGCCCTACCTGCTCGCCATGGCCAACGCCGGCCCGGGCACCAACGGCTCGCAGTTCTTCATCACCGTCGGCGCGACCACCTGGCTCAACTTCAAGCACACCATCTTCGGTGAGGTCGCCGACCAGGCCGGCCGCGACGTCGTCGACGCGATCGCCGCCGTCCCGACCGGCGCGATGGACCGCCCCGTCGAGCCGGTCGTCATCGAGTCCGTCGAGCTCGTCGGCTGAACCCCTCCGCGATCTCACGATGAGCACCCCTCCGGTCGGAGTGCCGACCTGCTACCGGCACTCCGACCGCGAGACCTACATCCGCTGCCAGCGCTGCGAGCGTCCGATCTGTCCGGACTGCATGCGCGACGCCTCCGTGGGCTTCCAGTGCCCTGACTGCGTGGCTGAGGGCCAGCGCTCGGTACGCCAGGCCAAGACGGCGTACGGCGGCGCGATCTCGTACAACCCCGGCGTCACCTCCGCGGTGCTCATCGCGATCAACGTCGCCGTCTGGGTGGCGATCACGGCCACCGGCGGCAGCCGCAGCCCCCTGATGACCTGGCTGTCGGTTCATTTCGTGGGTCGGTGCCAGGACGGCGAGTCGGTCTTCCGCACCAGCCAGCAGATCTGCGATGCGGGGATCCAGGCGACCTGGATCCCCGGACTCCAGGACGGCGCCTGGTGGCAGCTCGTCACCGGCTCCTTCGTTCACGTCCAGCCGTGGCACATCGCGATGAACATGATCGCGCTGTGGCAGCTCGGTCCCATCGTGGAGCGGCTCGTCGGCCGGGGTCGCCTGGTCGTTCTCTACCTGGTGTCCAGTGCGTCGAGCGCCCTCGCCGTCTACTGGCTCGCCGACGAGCTCACCATCACCGTCGGAGCCTCCGGGGCGATCTTCGGCCTCCTGGCCGCGATCCTCGTCGCCGGTTGGAGGTCGGGCGCGGACCTCTCGATCTTCCGCACCACCATCATCTTGGCGGTCATCATCAGCGTCCTGCCCGGGATCTCCTGGCAGGGCCACCTCGGCGGGTTCATCGGCGGCGGCCTCGCCGCGGCGATCCTCGCCTTCGCGCCCCGCGGTGAGCACCGCACCTTGATCCAGACCGCGGGGCTCGCGGCGCTGGCGGCCGTCGTCCTGGCCGGGGTCGCGCTCCGGGTCTGACCCACCCCCGCCGCCGAAGTCGGGCGGTTGCTGGGCCGAAGTCAGGTGGTTGCTGGGTCGAGGTGTGGGTCTCGTGCGCCCTCGGCCCGCCGGAACCTGCCACCTCGAGGGGCGAACCTCGCTCCTTCGCCGGTCGAACCCTGCTACTTCGTCGGGTGGGCGGCGGCTATCCCCAGGTTTCTCCACCGATGTGGATGAATGACAGGGGTGTAGTTCTCCCCAGCTGTGGAGAAACCTGGGGGAAAACGAGCGCCGCGCCGGTGCCCTGGCGGGCGACCGGCGCGGCGTACGACGTGCGGGTGGGTGGGTGGGCGCGGGGCCTACTCCCAGCGGGTGGCGAAGGCGAAGCCCACGGCCATGAAGCCGATGCCGACGAACAGGTTCTTCTGTCCGAGGTCGGTCATGATCGGGATGTCGGCCGGGTCGTTGCCGGTGAGGAAGATGTAGAAGACACAGATCCACAGCAGGCCGATGAGGAAGCAGCCGAGCATGCCGACCACGACGCCGCGGCCGCGGCCCAGCGGGGTCTTGGGGTGCGCCGAGAAGATCAGGCCGGCGAAGAACAGCAGGAACCCGATCAGGTAGTTCTTGCCCTCGAGGTCCTGGAGGAACGACGGGCCGCCGGCCGGGTTGGGCTTGCCCTTGGCGTTGATGCTGCCGAAGCCGTCGGTGGGCCGGATGCCGAAGTAGTAGTACAGGATCCAGGCGATACCACCGAGGATCAGCAGCAGGGCGATGGCGAACCGCAGGCTCATCACCGGGCCGCGGTCGGGGTCGCCGAAGACCTCGCGCTCCTTGCGCTTCGACAGGCGGGTCGGCTTGGCCACAGGGGGCTCCTCGGTGAGACTCGGTGGCCGCTCGCTCGCCCCTGCGGGCGCGCGCTCGACCAGTGGTGGACACTGTCAGTATGACGGGTAGCCACGCCGGAGGTACGACGGGCCGCCGAACCGGGTCCGGGCGCCGGTCCCTGGGGTGGCGGATCGGCACGCCTGTCGTGGCCCTGCTGAGCGGCAGCCTGCTGGCCGTCTCGGCCACCAACAGCGAGGGAACCGACCTGCGTCCGGGCCGCTACACCGACCTCGCGGGACTGGTCGAGGGCGAGGCCGCGAACTACCGGACGGTCGAGGACCGGTTCAACAAGCTCTCCGACGAGGTCGAGCGGCTCAGCGCCGGCGTCAAGGACAAGAGCGTCGACGAGGCCCGCGGCGAGATCGCCCAGCTGCGCGATCCCGCGGGGATGACCCCGCACGCCGGCCCGGGCCTGCGGATCACGCTGTCCGACGCGCCCGAGGACCTCGTCGACGACGCGGTCGAGCGCAACAAGCAGGCCGAGCCCGACAAGCGGGTCAACCTCAACCGCTTCGTCGTCCACCAGCAGGACATCCAGGCGCTGGTCAACGCGCTGTGGAACGGCGGCGCGAGCGCGGTGACCATCGCCGGTCAGCGGGTCATCTCCACGACCGGCATCAAGTGCGAGGGCAATGCGGTCCAGCTCCAGGGCGTGCCCTACCCGCAGCCCTACGTCATCGAGGCGGTCGGCGACCCGTCCGAGCTCTACTCGAGCGTCGCCACCGACCACATCGTCGCCGGCTACCGCACCGACTCCGAGAACCCGGAGATCGGGATCGGCTGGTCGCTGGACTTCAAGGAGCGGGTCGAGGCGCCGGCGTACGACGGCGTCGTCGACCTGCACTACGCGAAGCCGCTCCGCTAGGCGTCGGCGGCAGCGCCGGCACCCGGCCGTTGCTCTGTCCGCCGCCACCCGGGACGGGGGGCGGGTCGAGCGGGTTGAGCGGGTCGGTCCCGGCCTGGACCTCGGCGCCGTCGGAGATGCCGTCGCCGTCGGTGTCGGGGTTGTTCGGGTCGGTGCCGCGGGTGGCCTCGTCGGTGTCGGGCAGCCCGTCGCCGTCGGTGTCGACCGGGGTCGGCGGCGCGGTGTAGGTCGAGATGAAGATGTAGACCCGGTTGCCCTGGTCGAGCGGCTCGCCCGGCGCGGGGTCCTGCTCGGTGACCCGGCCCTTCTTCTGGCTGGAGTCGTCGGCCGAGGCGTCGCGCACGACCGGCTCGAAGCCGGCGTCCTTGATCTTCTGGACCGCGTCGGCCTGCTTGAGACCGACCAGCGAGGGAACCTCCTCAGGCCCGTCGGAGATGCACAGCTCGACGGTCGCGTCCTTCTCGATCATCGTGTTGGCAGGCGGCACCTGCTCGACGACGGTGCCCTTCTCGTCGTCGGTGTCGCACTCCTTCTCGGTGATGTTGCGACGCAGGATGCCCTGGGCGAGGAGCGTCTGGATCGCTTCCTTCTTGGGCATCTTGACCACCGACTGCAGCGCGAACTGGCCGGGGCCGATCGAGACGACGAGGTTGATCTTGGTGTCGGGCGCGACGTAGTCGTCGCCCGCGGGGTCCTGCTCGATGACCTGTCCGGCCTCGATGGTGTCGTCATTGCGGACGCTGACCGTGCCGACCTGGAGGCCGGCCTCGCCGATGGCGTTGCGCGCGTCCTCCTCGCTCATCCGCACGACGTTGGGCACCCGCTTGTCGGTCGGGGTGTCGTCGAAGAGCCGGGGCCACACGATGTAGGCGGTGGCGATGATGGCGGCGATGAGCAGGCCGAGGACCACCCACAGGCCGACCTTGCTGCGCCGCTCGTCGTCGCGCGCGGGCGGCAGCGGCGGCCGGATGGCGGTCTCGCCGCCGGCGGGCGGCGGCGGGGTCGGCGGGACGGCGGCGGTGACGCCGGTCGACTCCGGCGCGACGGCCTGGACCGGACGGCCCGCGAGGTAGCGCTCGATGTCGGCGCGCATCTGCGCGGCGGACTGGTAGCGGTCCTCGACGCGCTTGGCGAGGGACTTCATCACGATCGCGTCGATCTCGGGCGTGAGGTCGTCCTCGTGCCGCGACGGCGGTACGGCGGGCTCCCGGACGTGCTGGTAGGCCACGGCCACCGGCGAGTCACCGACGAACGGCGGCCGCCCGGTGAGGAGCTCGTAGAGCAGGCAACCGGCGGAGTAGACGTCCGAGCGGGAGTCGACGGTCTCGCCGCGCGCCTGCTCGGGGGAAAGGTACTGCGCGGTGCCGACCACGGCCGCGGTCTGGGTCATCGAGGACTGGGCGTCGCTCATCGCGCGCGCGATGCCGAAGTCCATCACCTTGATGTCGCCGGACGGCGTCAGCATCACGTTGCCGGGCTTGATGTCGCGGTGGATGATCCCCGCGCGGTGGCTGTAGTCGAGCGCCGAGAGCACGCCACTGGTGATCTCGAGGGCGCGCTCGGGCAGGATCTTGCGCCCCTCGCGCAGGATGTCGCGCAGCGTCCGGCCGGCGACGTGCTCCATCACGATGTAGGGGACCACCTCGGTGCTGCCGTCGGGCTGCGCCGTGCGCTCCTCGCCGGTGTCGTAGACGGCGACGATCGCGGGGTGGTTGAGCGAGGCCGACGACTGCGCCTCGCGGCGGAACCGGGCTTGGAAGGTGGGGTCGCTGGCCAGGTCCGAGCGCAGTCGCTTGACCGCCACGACGCGGCCGAGGCGGGTGTCGGTGCCCTTGCGGACCTCCGCCATGCCGCCGCGGCCCAGCAGCTCGCCGAGCTCGTACCGCCCGCCGACGACGGGCCGGCCCGAACCGGGTTCGGTCGGGGGAGTGCTCATTCCGTGCCTCTCGGAAGGGTCAGCGGGCTGCTGGTGTCGGTGGGTGTGTCGGTGGGGGTGTCGGTCGGCTCCGGCTCGCCCCAGTAGTAGACGATGATGGAGTCGCCTTGGTTGAGGTCTCCGCTGCGTGAGAAGCGCGACACCGTGCCGGCGGCGCAGGTGCCGTCGTTGGGCTGGCTGTCCTGCTCCCAGCTGACCTTGAGCTTCTCGGCGCGCAGGTCCGCGACGGCGACCCGGTAGTCCTTGAAGCAGGTGTACTCGTCCTCGTCGACCGAGACCGAGGTGTCCTGGGTCGTCGGCGGCGTGGTCGGCTCGGTCGGCGTGGTGGGCTCGGTCGGCGTCGTCGGCTCGGTCGGGGTGTCCTCGGTGGTCTGCTCCGTCGTCGGCGTGGTGCCGGCGTCGGGGTCGTCGTCGCCACCACCGCGGCCGATGAGCACCGCGGCGATCGCGACCGCCGCGACCACCAGGAGGATCACCGCGATGGCGATCGGCCAGGGCGACTTGCGGCGCTCCTCGCCCGGGTCGTCACCGGCGTAGGCGGCCGGTGTGTCGAGGCGGCGCATCGGCTCGGCGGGCGTGCGGGGGCCCGGGGTGGGCACCGGGACGGGGACCGGCGGGACCACGCCGGTGAGCACCCGGGTGCCGTCGTCGTCGCCGAGGGGGGAGGACGCCGCGCCGGTGGCGGCCGCGACCGACGGGTCGCGCAGGGCGGCCGCGAAGGCCGCGCCGTCGTCGTACCGCTCGGCGGGCTCCTTGGCCAGCGCTCGTCGTACGACGGCCGCGAGGGGGCCCGGGATGTTGGGGGGCAGCTGCGGCACCGGCTGCTGCAGGTGCGCGAGCGCGGTGGCGACAGGTGTCTCGGCCTCGAACGGACGGCGTCCGGTCAGGCACTCGAAGGTCACCACGCCGAGCGAGTAGACGTCGGAGGCGGGTGTGGACGGGTTGCCGCGCGCCTGCTCCGGGCTGAGGTACTGGGGCGTGCCCATCACCGAGCCGGTCCGGGTCAGCGCGACCGAGTCGGCCGCACGGGCGATGCCGAAGTCGGTGATCTTGATCTTGCGGTCGGGCGTGACGAGCAGGTTGGCCGGCTTGACGTCGCGGTGCACGATGCCCGCCCGGTGGGCCACGCCGAGCGCGTCGGCCGCCTGGGCCATCAGGTCCTGAACGACCGCCACGTCGAGCGTGCGGCCGCTGTTGCGCGCGCCGGCGAGCAGCGTCGAGAGCGGCTGGCCGTCAACCAGCTCCATCACCAGGTACGGCGGGTGGTCGTCGTCGCCGGCGCTGTAGTCGTAGACGCCGGCGATGCCCGGGTGGTGCAGCGCCGCGGCGCTGCGGGCCTCGCCGTCGAAGCGGGTGCGGAACATCGGGTCGTGGGCGTACTCGGCCTTGAGCACCTTGACCGCGACCGGCCGGTTGAGCCGGGTGTCGGTCGCCCGCCAGACGACACCCATGCCGCCGGTGGCGATGCGGGAGTCGAGCCGGTAGCGACCGGCCTGGTCGGCGTAGCTGCCCTGGACGTCGTTCACGAGTGATCTCCTCGCTCGTTCCGGCGGCTGCGGACCGTGCCCCGGGTGCGTGCATCGCAAGGCGGCGGCGCGAAGGCAGGCCGGATCGCCTGTCGAGCGTCGCCAACGCGGCGAGGTGCGTGCCCGGGGTGCGGGCCGCACGTCGGATCGAGGGAGGGGATCACTTCTTGAGCACCGCTTCCATCACTGCCTTGGCGATCGGGCCGCCGAGCTGGCCGCCGGCGATCTCGTTGCACGCCCGGTCGGGCGCCTCCTCGATCATGACGGCCACGGCCACCTCGGCGTTGTCCGCCGGGGCGTACGAGACGAACCACGCGTAGGGGGGCTTGCCGCCCGCCGAGCACCGGGTGGAGGTGCGCTGCGCGGTACCGGTCTTGCCGGCGACCTTGACGTTGGGGATCGCCGCGGGCGAGGCGGTGCCGTTGTCGACCACCGAGACGAGCAGGTCGGTCAGCTCGCGGGCGGTCTGGGGCGAGACCGCGTCGTTGAGCTTGTCGGGCTCGGTGGTGCGCAGCACGTCGAAGCCGGCGGTCTGCACCTGCTCGACCAGGTAGGGCCGCATGAGCGTGCCCTGGTTGGCGATCGCGGCGGTGACCATGGCCATCTGGAGCGGCGTCGACTGGACCTCGAACTGGCCGATGCCGGTCTGCGCGGTCTCGGCGTCGCTGAGCTCGCGGGTGCCGCCGCCGTCCTTCTCGCTGAGGGGGACGCCGGTCGGGTAGACCGACTGGGCCTGACCCTTGAGGTCGAGCAGGTAGTTGCTGTTGAAGCCGAACTTCTCGGACTGCTCGCGCATCTTCTCGGGCCCGACCTCGACGGCGAGGTGCGCGAAGGTCGTGTTGCACGACCAGTCGAGCGCCGTCGCGAACGAGATCTTGCTCGGGTTGCACTGGCTGCGGCCGTCGTTGCCGATGGTGCGCGTGGTCCCCGGCGCCTGGTACGTCGCCCCGGCCGGGACCTGGTCGTCGCCGTGGTACTTGCCGCTCTCGATCGCCGCCGCGGCGGTGACGAGCTTGAACGTCGAGCCCGGGAACAGCCGGGTCTGGATGGCCCGGTTGACCAGCGGGTCGCGCGGGTCCTTGTCGAGGCGCTCGTAGGCCGAGGCCGCGCTCTTGAAGTCGTGGGTGGCCAGCTCGTTGGGGTCGTACGACGGGTAGGACGCCATCGCCAGCACCCGCCCGGTCTTGGGCTGGATCGCCACGACCGAGCCCTCGCCGCGCGGGCCGAGGGTGTCGCGCAGTCCCTCGAAGGCGGCCTTCTGGGCCGCCGCGTTGAGGGTCAGCACGACATTGCCGCCTTGGGTCTGGTCGCCCTTGAGCAGGTCGACGAGCCGGGTCACGAACAGCTGGGGGTCCTCGCCGGTGAGCACGGCGTTCTGGCTGCGCTCGATGCCGGTCTGGCTGCCGAGCTGGAGGTAGCCGGTGATCGGCGCGAACATCCGGGCGCCCGAGGCCGGGTAGACGCGCAGGTACTTGTAGCGGTCGTCGGAGGGCCGGCTGGTCGCGACCGGCTCGTCGCCGACCAGGATCTGGCCGCGCTCGCGGCTGAACGACGCCTCGGCGACGCGGGCGTTGCGCGGGTCGGTGTTGTAGTCCTCGGCCTTCCAGAACTGCACGTAGGTCACGTTCGCCATCAGCGCGAGGAAGAGGAACATGCAGAAGATCGAGACCGTGCGGATCGGCTTGTTCATCGCGGCACCGCCTTGACCACCTGGGTGGCCTCCACGTCGGGGTCGTCGGCATCGGCGGTCAGGTCGGGCAGCGGCCGCCGGGCCTGGTCGGAGATGCGGAGCAGGATCGCCACGATCACCCAGTTGGCGACGAGCGAGGAGCCGCCGTAGGACAGGAAGGGTGTGGTCAGACCGGTCAGCGGGATCAGCCGGGTGACGCCGCCGATGACGACGAAGACCTGTAGCGCGACGACCGCGGCCAGGCCGGTCGCGACGAGCTTGCCGAAGCCGTCGCGCGAGATCAGCGCGGCGCGCAGCGCACGCTCGACGACGAGGCCGTAGAGCAGCAGGATCGCGATCACCGCGGTGAGACCGAGCTCCTCACCGATGGCGGCGAGGATGAAGTCCGACTCGACGTAGGGCACCCGCTGGGGCATGCCCTCGCCGAGGCCGCGGCCCATCAGGCCGCCCCAGGCGAAGCCGTAGAGCGCCTGGACGAGCTGGTAGCCGTTGCCGTTGGGGTCCGCGAACGGGTCGAGCCAGATGTCGACCCGGTTCTGCACGTGGGCGAAGATCCGGAAGGCGACCGTCGCGCCGCCGAAGAAGAGCAGCCCGCCGACCACCAGCCAGCCCGGTCGCTCGGTGGCGACGTAGAGCATGATCAGGAAGAGGCCGAAGAACAGCAGGCTCGAGCCCAGGTCGCGCTGGAGCACGAGGATGCCGAGGCTGACCACCCACATCATCAGGATCGGGCCGAGGTCGCGGCCGCGGGGCAGGTCGACGAAGACGACCCGGCGTCCGGCGAGCGCGAGCGCGTCGCGGTGGACCACGAGGTAGCCGGCGAACGTGATGACCAGCAGCAGCTTGGCGACCTCGCCGGGCTGGAAGCTGAAGGGCCCCAGGGAGATCCAGATCTTGGCGCCGTTGATGGAGGTGCCCAGGCCCGGGATCATCGGCAGGATCAGCAGCACGATGGCGGCCAGGCCCGAGGTGTAGGTGAACCGCGCGAGCAGGCGGTGGTCGGGCAGCGCGATGAGCGTGCCGATGAAGAGGGCGACGCCGAGCGTCATCCAGGTCAGCTGCTGGCTGGCCAGGCTGGTGTCGCGGGCCAGGTCGATCCGGTGGATGACGGCGAGGCCGAGGCCGTTGAGGGCCGCGACCACGGGGAGCAGCACGGGGTCGGCGTACGGCGCGACGAGGCGGACCGCGATGTGGGCGCCGACCACGAGGATGGCCAGCCAGCCGCCGTACCCGAGGAGGTTGGTGGGGACCTCGCCGTCGACGCCGAGGCCGACCGCGGCGTAGGCGCCGATCCCGACGATGAGCGCCAGGATCAGCAAGAAGAGCTCCGCACCCCGCCGGCGGCGGTGCACGAAACCCATCAGGGCGGAGTTGGCGCTCACGAACCGCCACCGGGGGCGACGCTGGTCAGGTCGGCGGCGCCGCCCTGGGTCGACGGCGCGGTCGGTGCCTCCGAGGCGGGGGGCGCGGTCGTCGACGTCGTCGTGGGCGCGCTCGGGTCGGTGCTCGGGTCGGTGGCCGGGTCGCTCTGGCGGGCGTTCTGGCCGATCCGGGTGACCTCGTCGCGGGCGCGCTCGAAGCTGTCGAAGATCATGTCGCCGCCGCGGATCTGCTCCTGGGTGGAGTCGCGGAGCTGCTCGATCTCGAGGTCGGAGACCTGGTAGACGCTCGACAGGCCGGGCACGTTGAGGCCGCGGTAGATGACGACGTGGCCGTCGTCCTCGCCGATGTAGTACTGCTGCTGGCTCCACCAGTACGCCGTACCGACGGCGATCCAGCCGAGACCGATCACCACGGCCGCCGCCAGCAGCCGGCGGGCCCACACGAAGCGGGGCGGCGGCTGGGGCGCGTAGCGCAGCGCCTCGCTGTCGAGCGGCGGGTCGGCCGGGATCGCCCGGTCGATGCCCTCGGGGATCTCGGCGGTGACCGGCTCGAGCTCACCGGTGTCACCGGAGCGGTGCCCGCGGAACAGCGCACGCGGCCGGCGCCGGCCCAGGTCGGCGGCCGCACCGACGACCAGCGGCTCCTGAGGAGCGGGCAGGTCGGCGGGGGACTCCGCCGCGGTGGCGGCCGGGTCGACGACATCGGCGACGACGCAGGTGACGTTGTCGGAGCTGCCGGCGTCGAGGCTGGCCCGGACCAGCTCGATCGCGGTGAACTCGGGGGAGCCGTCGGAGAGCAGCTCGGTGATCCGGTCGTCCTCGAGGACGCCGCACGCGCCGTCGCTGCACAGGAACAGGCGGTCGCCGGCGACGACCTCGAGCGCGAACAGGTCGGGCTCGACCTCGTGCAGGCCGTCGAGGGCCTTGAGGATGAGGTTGCGGTGGGGGTGGACCCGGGCCTCGGCCTCGGTGATCCGGCCCTCGTCGATGAGGCTCTGGACAAAGGTGTGGTCGTTGGTGAGCTGGGAGAGCTCGCCGTCGCGCAGGAGGTAGGCGCGGGAGTCGCCGACGTGGCCGATCGCCAGGCGGTTGCCGTCGAAGAGGGCGACCGTGGCCGTCGTACTGGTGCCGTTGAGGGCGGGGTCGTGGTCGACCTGGGCGCCGATGGCGTTGTGGGCCTCGTGGATGCCGTCGTTGACCCGGTCGAGGACGTCGGCCGAGCCGGGCGGCTCGTCGAGCTGGCGGAGCTCGCCAACCGCCGTACTGGAGGCGATGTCACCGCGGGCCGCGCCGCCGACGCCGTCGCACACGGCGAGCAGCCAGGGGCCGGCGTACCCGGAGTCCTGGTTGTCCTTGCGGACCCGGCCCACGTCGGAGACCGCGGAGAAGCGGAGCTGGAGCAGCGGCCGGGCCGCCGGCGTGGGGACGTCGACGGTCTCGGGCGGCGCCTCGGGAGGCGTCTCGGGCGCAGCGCCGGACGTCTCGTCCGGGGCCAGCGCGTCGGGGGAGGCCTCGTTGCCGGGTTCGGACATGCCCTACTTCCTCAGCTCCACGATGGTCTTCCCGATCCGGATCTGCGAGCCCAGGCCCACCGGGACCGGCTGGGTGAGCCGCTGGCTGCCGAGATAGGTGCCGTTGGTGGAGCCGAGGTCCTCGACGTACCACTGGCCGCCGGAGGACACGATCCGCGCGTGCCGCGTGGAGACGTAGTCGTCGTCCAGGCGGATCGCGGCGTCGTTCCCGCGCCCGATCAGGATCGGCGCCTGCGCCAGGTCGGCCGTGATGCCCGTGTTGACGCCCTGGACGACGGCGACGTGCGTGGGCTGCCCACGGCGCGGCGAGGAGGTCTTGGGCGGCTTCGGTTGCTTGCCGGGCGCGGCCGGCGCCGGGACCCGCGCCCCGAACATGTCGGAGCGGATCACCGAGATGGCCGAGAGCACGAAGATCCACAGGATCGCCAGATACGCGATCCTGACCAGGAACAGGGTCAGCTCAGACAACGTCCACCTCTCGGTCCGCCTCCTGGAGCAACCGCAGGACCAGCGACGTGTGCCCGATCTGCACCCGCGACCCGTCCCGCAGCGTCGCCCGCGCGACCTTCTGCCCATCGACCCGGATGCCGTTGGTCGAGCCCATGTCATGGACCTCGACGTGCACCGGACCCTCGCCCGGCGCCACTCCGGCCGCCTGCTCCATCGTGATCAGGAACTCCGCATGCCGCCGGCTCACCCCGGGATCGTTGATCCGCAGGTCCGCCTCGCTCCCCCGGCCGACCACCAGGCCCGGCGCCTGCAGCGGGTGCTGCGTGCCGTTGACCTCGAGGACCGCCCGGGTCCGCTGTCCCCCGGCGCGCCGGGAGTGCCCCGTCACCGCCGCCTCCGCCTGGCTCCGCACCCGGAACCGCCCGGTCCCCAGGTCGTCCGCGGACTCGAACCCGATCCGGATCGGCCCGGGGAAGACGTACGACTGCAGCTCCGCGTGCTCGGTCAGCTGTTCTCCCAGCTCACCGGCCAGCGTCGAGTCGTACGGCGAGAGCCGCTCGAGGTCACCCTCGGAGAGCTCCACCACGAAGCTGTTGGGCACCAGCCGCCGCTGCCGCGACAGCACCTGCGCCTTGTTGTCGAGCTCCCTCTGGAGGGCCGCCGCGATCTCCACCGGCTGGACGGCACTGCGGAACGTGCGCGCGAACACGCCCGAGATCGCCTGCTCGAGCTTCTGCTCGAAGCGCTGCAAACCCCCCACGTCCCTGCCCTCCTCTCGCACGGCTCGCTCGACGGTCCCGCCGTCGACGGGTCTGTCGATCGTATCGGTGACGCCCCCGTCCCCCCGGGACCTTCACCCTCTCACCGTCGGCAGGTGGGGGTCGGTGCGGCCTGGTTTTGGGTGCGGCGGCCGGACTGGGCTAACCTTGCGGGGCTTCACGCGCGAGTGGCGGAATAGGCAGACGCGCACGGTTCAGGTCCGTGTGTCCGAAAGGACGTGGGGGTTCAACTCCCCCCTCGCGCACGTGAACGAAGCCCCAGGTGATCACCTGGGGCTTCGTGCGTTTTCAGCGCAGGTCAGACGTTGCCCTGGGACCAGTCGGTCCAGGCAGCCGTGCTGGCCGGCACCTCGATGTCGACGACCCGGGTGGAGCGTTCGACCAGTGCGGCCTCATCCACCTCGATGCCCAGTCCCGGCCCCGTCGGCACCGCGAACGCACCTGCTTCCAGGTGCTCGAGGGTGAAGGGGTTCGTGTCGAGGATCTCGTGCCACGGCGCCGCCATCGAGTAGGGGAACTCGACCAGGCGGAGCGTCGTGAGGGCACTGGAGGCGTGCAGGTTCGCCGCGAAGGCTACCGGGCCGGCGGCCGAGTGCGGCATCACCGGGACGCCGGCCCGCTCGGCGATCTCCCCGATCCGCACCATCTCGAGCAGCCCGCCGGAGGTGGCCGGGTCCGGCTGGAGGACGTCGGCACGCCCGTCCCTGACGGCGCGGTCATAGTCCCCCGCCATGCCGAAGTGCTCGCCGTACCCGATCGCCACCGCGGACTGATCCACCAGCCGTTGCACGCCCAGGTGCCGCTCCTGGGGGATGGGCTCCTCGAACATCGAGACCCCCAGGTCGGCCAGGGCTCGGCTGACCCGCAGGGCCGTGTCCAGGCTGTAGTGCTCGGTGCCGTCCACGAAGACGTCGACCGCCGGCCCCAGTCGCTCGCGCACCTGAGCCAGGGTCGCCAGGTCCGCACGCCAGTCCAGCCCCAGCCGGAGCTTGACCGCACTCACCCCGCACGCCAGCCAGGGCTCGAGGTGGTGCACGTGCCAGTCGGCATCGCCCTGGAAGAGGAAGTGGCTGGAGGCGTAGACCCCGAGCCGCTCCCGGTGGCCGCCCAGCATGCTGCGCACGCTGCGCCCGTCCCGGCGACCCACCGCGTCCCACAGGGCCATCTCGACCGCGCTCACGGCGTGGCCGACCGGGCCGGCGAGCCCGGGGCGGCGCCGCAGCTCCGACTTCAGGAGACCGGCGACCTGGGGCACCGAGACCAGGCCCGGTCGTCCCAGCAGCGGAGCCAGCACGTCCTGCACGATCGTGCGCAGCAGGCCGGGATGGGCGAACCCGTATCCGTCGCTCGCCTCGCCGAATCCCGTCACCCCCTGGTCGAGTCGCACCCGCACCATGGCGTGGGGCAACCCGTCGAACTCGAAGTCGTACACACGCAGGTCCTCGACCCTGAACGCAGGCAGCGACATCTCTCCTCCTCCACTCCGGAACGTGATGAACGAGCTCCCCGGCGACACCTGGCCGGGGCGCGGCACGCGGGGGCGGGGCCGGCCCGAGCCAGCCCCGACCCCACCGGTCAGAACGAGTTCCTGCGGGACAGGATCTTGTGCACCAGCGGCTCGAAGTGCTCCAGCGGGGCACTCGTGTAGTCCGGGTCGAACGCGGCCTGGTCGTACTTGAAGCAGAACTCCTCGGTGTACTCGAAGTACTCGGAGCCACGGAACTTCTCCCGGGTGTTGCGGTCCCACCCGAGGTGGTGCCAGAAGTAGTACCCCTGGAAGACGTCGTGGTTGGCGACCATCCAGTGGTTCGCCTCGGAGACGAACGGCTTCAGGATCGCCGCGGCGATGTCGGGGTGGTTGGCCGGAGCCATCACGTCCCCGATGTCGTGCAGCAAGGCGCAGAGGATGTACTCCTCGTCCCGACCATCTGCCTCGGCGCGGGTGGCCGTCTGCAGGGAGTGCTCGAGCCGGGTGATCGGGAACTCGCCCTTGGCGTCCCCCAGGGTCCGCAACATCTGCAGGGCGTGCTCGGGCACCTTGCTCTGCTCGGTCGCCCAGCCCGGCGTGATGAGGTCCCAGTCCTCCTTCGTGGACTCGATCATGCTGGTGAACTTGACTCCGTCGTTCACAACGAAACACCTTCTTCTCTCACTCATGTGTGGACTCTTGAACGTCACTGCCGGCCGCCCGTGTGCGCGGGCCTCGGGCCGGCTCTGGCACTACTTGGGGGCGCGGCCGTGGTTGTCCCACCACAAGATCCGACGGCGCAGGAGCGTCAACGCGGCGACGAAGAGCAGCCCGAGCACGCAGAACATCGAGATCCCGGCCCAGGTCACCTCGAGGTTCGCCTGGGATGCGGCGATGGAGACCATGGCTCCCAAGCCGGCCGCCTCTCCGGCAGCCACGAACTCGGCGACCGCGGCCCCGATGATGGCGAAGGGGATGGCGATCCTCAGCCCGGCGAAGAAGTAGGGCATGCTCCCCGGGAACCGCAGCCTCCAGAAGATCTCCCACCTGCTCGCGTCGACCACCCGGAGCACGTCCAGCGTGCCCGGGTCCACCGCCCTGAGCCCGGCCAGCGAGTTGATCAGGATCGGGAAGATCGCCACGATGATGGTGACGATGTACTTGGGCAGCATCCCGAATCCGAAGGCCACCACCAGGGCCGGAGCGATCGCGATGACCGGGGTCACCATGATGACCATCACGACCGGCATGAGAGCGCGTTCCAGGATCTTGAACTCGCACATCAGAACGGCCAGCAGATAACCCAGGACGATCGCGGCCCCGCCTCCGACCGCCACCTCTTTCAGGGTGACCAGGAGGTTGTTCCAGTAGGCGCTCGGGTCGTTGGTGATGCTCTCGACGACATTGCCCAGGGGCGGGATGACGAAGGGGTTCGAGTGGGCCACGTACTCCCACGAGATCCCCAGCAGCACAAAGGTGACCAGGGGCGGAACCCAGAGACCGAAACGCCACCGCGCCAGGGCGGAAGACTTGGGCGCCGCACTCCTCACGGACTTTCCGGCGGCCTTCCCGGCACGTGGTCGACGCGTCTGCTCCAGCTCCACGATCGCGCTGGACACGTTCTCAGTGCTCGGCATTCTTCATCACCCTCCTCAGCCCCTCGCGGATGCGGATCTCGTACTCACGGAATTGCGGACTCAGGAACACCGATTCGTCCCGGGGTCGGGGCAGGTCGATCTCGGTGATCTCGGCGATTCGTCCCGGTCGAGCCGCCATCAGCACCACGCGGTCGGAGAGCAGGATCGCCTCGGGGACCGAGTGCGTGATGAACATGACCGAGCGCCGGTTGGACTGCCAGAAGTCCAGGAGCCCCAGTCGTTGCTGGTCGCGCGTGATCTCGTCCAGGGCCGAGAACGGCTCGTCCATGAGCAGGACGGGTGGGTCGAACACGAAGGCGCGAGCGATCGCGACGCGCTGCTGCATGCCACCGGACAGCTGCCGCGGGTACTTGCGCAGGTCCTTGCCTAAGCCGAAGGAGGTGAGCAGCTCGTCGACGTCCAACAGGTTGCGGCCCGCGTTTGCAGCGGTGTTCACCTGCGTGGGCAGCAGGACGTTGTCGCGCACCGAGCGCCACGGCAGCAGGGCCGGGGTCTGCGGCACCAGTCCCATCGTCTTGTGGCGGATCGCCTGGGGAACTGTCTCGCCGTTGATCGCGACCGAGCCCTCGTCGGCGTCCAGGAGGCCGGCGATGATGCGCAGCAGGGTGGACTTCCCGCAGCCGCTGGGGCCGATCACCGAGACGAACTCGCCCGGGGCGATCCGCAGATCGACGTCATCGAGAACCGTCACCGGTTGGCCCCGGACGCCGAACCGCTTGGTGACTCCTCGTGCCAGGACCTCGGCACCCGTGGTGGTCAGCGCCGCGTTCATTCGCCCGGCCAGATCAGCACGTCGTCGGCGTCGTACAAGTCCGTGACCAGGTCGAAGTCGACCACGGTGTCCAGATCCGGGATCTCCTTGACGTCGCTGAACTCCAGGGTCAGCGCAGCGGCCGCCTCCCACTCCTCGCGGGTGTGGGCACCCAGCGGCTTGACCGTGCTGTCCCGGATCCACTGCGACTCCACGGCCCAGGTCCGCTTCTGCTGGTCCAACGGGAACGAGTCGCCCTGGTTGTCCTCCTGGGCCAGCTCGGTCACGTGCTCCACGCACTTGTCCTCGTTGTCCAGGCAGTACTGGAGCGCCTTCAGCGTGGCCCGCATGAAGTCGGCGGCGGTCTCCCGGTGCTCCTTCAGGAACGTCGAGTTCACCTCCATCACGCTGTAGGTGCTCTCGACGCCTGCGTCGGCCGGCAGGAACTCGCTGAACTCGATGCCCTGCTCCTTGAGGCTGGCGCACTGGCTCGACGCGTAGGCGATCTCGGCGTCGATCGTGCCCCGGGTGACGATGGTGGGGTCGTAGTTGGTGATCTTGGTGAACTTCACCTTGTCCAGGTCGACGCCGGCCTTGGCGAGCTGTGCCCGGGCGACCGGGGCGACCTGGGTGAAGTAGCCGAGCCGCTTGCCCTCCAGGTCCTTGAGGGTCTTGATGCTCTTGTTGGCCAGGATGCAGTGGGGGTCGGTGGTGCCGTAGGTCGCCACCGCGGTGATGTTGTCGGCGTTCGCCACGGTGTCCAGGACGCTCGGCGCCGACCCCACGGAGGTGAACTGGGCCTTGTTGGCGTTGACCAGCTGCTGGCCCGATGCGCCGGCGGTGTTCATCTCGACGTCGAGGCACAGGGCGTCGTAGTAGCCCAGGTCTCGCGCCATGAAGACGTCCATGATCGAGCCGCTGGCGGCGTAGCTGTAGGACGAGATGTAGGTGATCTTCCCGGCATCCTTGTTCCGCTGACATGCCTCGTCGTCGGGGGCGTAGCCCGCGATGTCGGCCACGCCTTCCACCGGCTGGCGGGCCGACTTGTCGGCGGTGTTCGAGTCCGAACCACACGCGCTGATGGTCAATCCGAGAACAACGGTCAATCCGCTGAGCACAAACTTTGAAATGGTCTTCATCGTTCCTCACTTGTAGGCAGCGATCGGATTTTTGGGTCGCCAAAGAGGCTCGGGCCCAAATTCAGGGCGTCACGAAAAGACGTCGCGGGAACGACGTCGAATCAGAGACGGGGGGTCGCGTTCTCAGTAACGGCCGACGACGGCCCGGATACTGAGCGGCGAGTGCGACCCAAAGGGGATGAGCCGCAAGAGATGGTGAGGTATTCGGATCGACTCCTTCCTGACGTAGCGTCCGTCACGCGCCATTCACGGCGTGCATCGAACGGTTGGATACGTCAGCAGAAGGTCGGCCACCGGGGCACTCGGCATCACCGTGACCGTCGATCTACATCTCGACCGCTTGCAGAACCCTATTCACGTCAAGCGATACGCCATGTTGGCATGTGAGATATCTCCTGTCAACGATTTCCGTTGACCATGGCGTTCGCTTGAATTGCTCGCTGCGCTCGGTGACGACTGCGGTGCTCGGTGGCAGCTAGAGCCGGACCTCGGCGGCGCGCATCAGGGCCGCTGGACCGGGTCGTGGGCCGCGCGCGGTCGGCCAGGCCGCTCGGGTGGTCCGGGGGACTGGGGGCGTCCGGTTGAAGACGTGGACACCGGTGACGACGAGCGCAAGGGCGACGCCCAAGCCCCCGCCGATGGTCTCGCCGAAGAGCGGGACCGCCGCGAGGGCGGTGAGGACCGGGCTGAGCGCACCCCCGACGGCGGCGACGCTACTGCCGAGCGCCCGGACGGCGTGGGCGTAGCAGAGCGTGGAGAGCAGCCCGGTCCCGATGCCCTGGAGCACGGCGAAGGTCAGCACGTCGCCGACCCGGACCGTGCCCGGCGAGCTCAGCAGGTGCGAGGGCAGCAGCCCGGACAGGGTGAGGACCAGGCCCCCGAGCGCCGACAGCGCGCAGACCGCGACGACGATCTCGAGCGGCGCCAGGCCGGTCCGCTGCAGGCCGAGCGTGTAGCAGGCCCAGATGGCGCCGGCGCCGACCAGGAGCACGATGCCGGTGGTGCCGCCGTCCGTCCCGACCAGCGTCGCGCTGGCGACGACGCCCGCCACGATCGTCGCGAGTGCGGCGACCGCACGGGCCGGGACGCGCTGGCGGCGCAGGAGCAGCAGCGTCACGAAGAGCGGCACCGTGCCCGGCACGAGCAGCCCGGTCAGGCCCGCGTTGGTCAGGCCGGCGCCGAACGCCATGACCAGGTAGTGCGGCAGTCCGCCGGCCAGCAGGAGCAGCACGGTCGTCGTACGTTCGCGGGCGAGGGCGCGCACGGTCCGCGGCACCAGCGGCGCCAGCAGAACCAGCGGTACGACGAACCGGATCAGCGCCGCGTCGGCATCGGTGAGGCTCGACGTACCGATGCCGCGCGAGGTCAGCGCGAACGACGACCACAGCACCACGGTCATGGCCAGCGCGGCGTACCCCGTCGTCCGCGCACTGCTCTCGCCCACCACGTCGCCGCCCTCTCGCTGATCCGACCTGCGGAGCAACGATAGGGAAATCGGCGGAGCACGCGATTGCCAATCGTGCCCCAAATCAGTTGATCTGTAGCAGAATCTGCCACGTGACGACCCTCGACGACACCGACCGCCACATCCTGCTGGAGCTCCAGCTCGACGGCCGCCTGACCAACCAGGAGCTCGCCGACCGGGTCGGCCTCTCGCCGTCCCCCTGCCTGCGCCGCGTCCGCGCCCTCGAGAAGGCCGGCGTCATCACCGGCTACCGCGCCGTCGTCTCGCCCGAGGCGGTCGGGCTGAGCATCACCGCCTTCGTCCGGCTCACCCTCTCCTCGCACGGGACCGACGTCGTCGACGCGGTCGAGGAGGAGCTGCGCGGGGTGCCCCAGATCGTCGAGGCCTACCTCCTCGCGGGGGACCAGGACTACCTGGTGAAGGTCGTCGTCCCGTCGTTCTCGGCGTACGAGGCGTTCGTGCGGGACCGGCTGCGCGGCATCCCGTCGCTCGCCTCGATCGAGACCACCTTCGCGTTCGGTACGACGAAGCCGGTCTCGCCGCTGCCGGTGGACGGCCCGTGAGAGTGAGAGAGAGTGCCCCCATGCGTCGTCGCCCCGCCCCGCTGCTCGCCCGTGCGCTCGTCCTCGTCGCCGCCCTCGCCGCGGGCGGCTGCGGCGACGGAGAGGACGACGGCCGGTCCGCCGAGCCCGCGGGGGTGCTGTCGGTCGACCAGATCGAGGACATCCTGCTCCCGGTGGGAGCGACCGTCGGGGACGCCACGGTCAATCGCAAGGCGGGGATCAACTTCATCGACGACCGACGGGCGTCGCCCGAGTCCTGCCAGCCGCTGTCGTCGATCATCAGGCTCGAGCCGCACCCGGTTCACAGCGACCGGGTGGAGGCGAGCCCGCGCTGGATCTCGCCGTACGGCGACGTCCAGGTCCTCACGTACGCCGGCGACGACGCCGCGAAGGTCTTCGCCGCCGTCGACCGCGCGATCGACGACTGCGCGAACGGCTTCGCCGCGGAGCTGATCCGGAGGTACGTGGTCCTCGACGTCGTGCGCGACACGGCGCCGCCGCTGGGTGACGAGGCGCTCGCGTTCGGGCTGCGCACCCACGAGATCGACGAGGAGGAGCCCATCGACGAGCACGAGCACCGAGTGCTCGTCCGGGACGGCCAGCACCTGCTGAGCTGGCGGACGACGGGCCTCGAGGACGACGGCGCGGTCGAGGCGCGGGACCTGCTCACGGCGTTCGTCGACGCCCAGTGGGCGCGCTACGCCGAGCGCCGGTAGCGGCGTACCGCCTCAGGCCTCGACCGGCAGGTCGTTGTAGACCCCCGCCGGCTCCTGCCCGGTCAGCCCCTGGATCGCCGTCATGATCTCGTCGGTCGCCTCGCGCCGCGCCCGGCCGGGTGCGACGCCCTCGAACCGGCCGGTGAAGTCGAGCGGGGTGCCGAAGCGGACGGTGACCTTGGCGAGGCGGGGCCAGCGGGCGTCGACGGGCTGGAGGTCGGCGGTGCCCACCAACCCCACCGGTACGACGGGTACGCCGGCCGTGAGGGCGAGCTGGGCGACGCCGGTGCGCCCGCGGTAGAGGCGGCCGTCGCGGGAGCGGGTGCCTTCGGGGTAGATGCCGAAGGCGTCGCCGCGGCCCAGGACGTCGAGGGCGACGTCGAGGGAGTTGAGGGCGGCGCGGGTGTCGGTGCGGTCGACGGGGACCATGCCGAGGCCCTCGAACCAGGCCTTGCTGAGCCGTCCGCGCAGGCCGGAGCCGGTGAAGTACTCGGCCTTGGCCAGGAAGACGACCTTGCGGGGCGCGACGATCGGGATGACCACGCTGTCGGCGAAGCTGAGGTGGTTGCTCGCGAGCAGGACCGGGCCGGTGAGGGGCACGTTCTCGATGCCCTCGATGCGCGGTCGCCACGCCGCTCGGGCGAGCGGCGGGACGACCGTGTGGAGGACCTCGTAGAGCACGGGCTCAGCCTAGGGCGTGTCGGCGGGGGCGGAGCCTGCGGCTCAGAGCCCCAGGTCGCGGCCGATGAGCTCCTTCATGATCTCGTTCGAGCCGGCCCAGATCTTGGTGACCCGGGCGTCGCGCCAGGCGCGGGCGACGCGGTACTCGTTCATGAAGCCGTAGCCGCCGTGCAGCTGGACGCAGTGGTCGAGCACCTCGTTCTGGACCTGGCTGGTCCACCATTTGGCCTTGGCGGCCTCGACCGGGGTGAGCTCGCGGGCGTTGTGGGCGAGGACGCACTTGTCGACGTACGCCTCGCTGACCTCGATCTGGGTGAACAGCTCGGCGAGGAGGAACTTGTTGTGCTGGAAGGTGCCGATCGGGGCGCCGAACGCCTGGCGGTCCTTGGTGTACTGCAGGGTCTCGACGAGGATCTGCTTCGCGTGGGCAATATTGGAGATCGCGGCGCCGAGGCGCTCCTGGGGGAGCTTCTGCATCATGTGGATGAAGCCGCCGTCGACCTCGCCGATCACGTGGTCGTCGCCGAGGCGGACGTTCTCGAAGAACAGCTCGGCGGTGTCGGACTCGTCCTGGCCGACCTTGTCGAGCTTGCGGCCGCGGCTGAAGCCGTCGGCGTCGGCGGGGATGGCGAAGAGCGTGATCCCGCGGGCCTTCTTCTCCGGGCTGGTGCGGACGGCGGTGATGATCAGGTCGGCGGAGAAGCCGTTGGTGATGAACGTCTTGGAGCCGTTGATCACCCACTGGTCGCCGTCGCGCACGGCGGTGGTCTTGAGGCCGGCGAGGTCGGAGCCGCCGGAGGGCTCGGTCATGCCGATGGCGAGGACGGTCTCGCCGGAGGCGATCGAGGGGAGCCAGCGCTGCTTCTGCTCCTCGGTCCCGAGCTCGACCAGGTACGGCGCGCAGATGTCGGCGTGGATGCCCCAGCACGAGGCGAGCGAGGCGGTGACCTTGCTCAGCTCCTCGGTGAGCACGGCGTTGAAGCGGTAGTCGCCGGCGCCGGAGCCGCCGTACTCCTCGGGGATCTCCAGGCCGAGCAGCTCGTTGCGGCCGGCGTCGAGCCAGAACTCCCGGGGCAGGCCCTTCTTGGCCTGGTGCTCCTCGACGTGCGGGATCACCGAGCGCTCGAGGAACTCGCGCACCGAGGCGCGGAAGGCCTCGTGGTCGTCGTCGTAGATGTCGCGGTTCATCGGGAGTCCTCCTGGGACGGGGCGGGGATGCGCCGGACCATGCGCACGGCGAGGTCAGCGTTGAGGTGGGCGATGCGGGTGGGCTCGGAGTCGAGGTCCGGGTCGAACCAGCGGACCAGGTCGACGCCGAGGGAGAGCAGGGCGTGCGCGGTGCGGTCGACGTCCTCGACCTCGAAGACGCCGTGCCGGACGCCGGCGTCGAGGGCGGAGGTCATCAGCCGGTGGAAGTCGCGGCGCAGCGCGACGATGACCGTGCGGTGCTCGGGGCTGAGGGCGTTGAGCTCGTACTGGACGACCCGGCCGATCCGGGTGTGGCCGAGGTGCCACTGGCAGAACGCGTCGATCATCCGGTGCAGCCGGGCGACCGGGTCGCTGTGGTCGTCGTACGCCGCCTGGAGCGCCGCGAGCGCCTCGGTGTGGCCCTGCACGCTGATCGCGAAGAGCAGGTCCTCCTTGGACGGGTAGTGCACGTAGACCGCGGCGGGGCTGCGGCCGGCGCGCACCGCGATGTCGCGGGTGCTCGTCCCGCCGTAGCCCTGCTCGGCGAAGACGTCCACGGCGGCATCGAGGATGCGCTGCTGGGCGGCGGTGGCGGTGATGACGATCGTCTCCAGGGGTGAGGGGCTGGCTGGAGAGGATCTAAGCAGATGCTTAGGAATGGTGTCATCACCCGTAGACGGCGCGCCTGACCCTGTGCCAGGCTAAGCGTCTGCTTACCTAAGCGTTCGCTCATGTCTGGGAGTTGTTCAATGCCTGAAGCCGTCATCGTCTCCGCCGCCCGTACGCCGATCGGCCGGGCCAACAAGGGATCCCTCAAGGACCTGCGTCCCGACGACCTCGCCGCGTTCGCGGTGCGTGCGGCCGTCGAGAAGGTCGAGGGTCTCGACCCGAGCACCATCGACGACCTGCTGCTCGGCTGCGGCCTGCCCGGCGGCGAGTCCGGCAACAACATGGCCCGCGTGGTCAGCGTCCTCAACGGCTGGGACAGCGTGCCCGGCGCGACGGTGACCCGCTACTGCTCCTCGTCGGTGCAGACCACCCGGATGGCGTTCCACGCGATCAAGGCCGGCGAGGGCGACATCTTCGTCTCCGCCGGCGTCGAGACCGTCTCGCGCTTCGCCAAGGGCACCTCCGACCACATCCCGCACACGGTCAACCCGCTCTTCGACGACGCCCAGTCGCGCACCGCGCGCACGGCCGAGGAGCAGACCGTCTGGCACGACCCCCGCGAGGACGGGCTGCTGCCCGACGTCTACATCGCGATGGGCCAGACGGCCGAGAACGTCGCCAGCCTGCGCGGGCTCTCGCGCCGCGAGCTCGACGAGTTCGCCGTGCGCTCGCAGCTGCTGGCCGAGAAGGCGATCAACGACGGCTTCTGGGCCCGCGAGATCACCCCGGTCACGCTGCCCGACGGCACCGTCGTCTCGGCCGACGACGGCCCGCGCGCCGGCGTGACGTACGAGGCCCTGGCCGGGCTGAAGCCGGTCTTCCGCGAGGACGGCGTGGTGACCGCCGGCAACTGCTGCGCGCTCAACGACGGCGCCGCCGCGGTCGTGATGATGTCCGACACCAAGGCCGCCGAGCTCGGTGTGACGCCGCTGGCGCGGGTCGTCGCGACCGGCGTCTCGGGTCTCTCGCCCGAGATCATGGGCCTGGGCCCGGTCGAGGCCACGCGCAACGCCCTCAAGCACGCGGGCATGAGCATCAACGACATCGACCTCGTCGAGATCAACGAGGCGTTCGCGGCGCAGGTCGTGCCGTCGTACCAGGACCTGGGGATCGACATCGACCGGCTCAACATCAACGGCGGCGCGATCGCGGTCGGCCACCCGTTCGGCATGACCGGCGCCCGGCTCCAGGCGACGATGCTCAACTCGCTCGACTGGCACGACAAGTCCACCGGGCTGATCACCATGTGCGTCGGCGGCGGCCAGGGCATGGCCCTCATCCTCGAGCGGATCTGAGGACGACGATGAGCCAGCCTGTCACCGACCTGTTCCGCCTCGACGGCAAGGTCGCCGTCGTCACCGGTGCGTCCAGCGGTCTGGGGATCGCCTTCGCCCAGGCCTTCGCCGAGGCCGGCGCGGACGTCGTCCTCGGCGCCCGCCGGGTCGACCGCCTCGCCGAGACCGCGGCGCTGGTCGAGGCCACCGGACGCCGCGCCCTCACCGTCGCCACCGACGTCAGCGACCCGGAGTCGTGCACCCGCCTCGTCGAGGAGGGCCACGCCGCCTTCGGCCGGATCGACGTCCTGGTCAACAACGCCGGCATCGGTACGGCGATCCCGGCGCTGCGCGAGAAGCCCGACGAGTTCCGCCAGGTCATCGACGTCAACCTCAACGGCTGCTACTGGATGGCGCAGGCCTGCGGTCGCGTCATGCAGCCGGGCGCCAGCATCATCAACATCTCCTCGATCCTCGGGATCACCACCGCCGGGCTGCCCCAGGCGGCGTACGCCGCGTCCAAGGCCGGTCTGATCGGGCTGACCCGCGACCTGGCCCAGCAGTGGACCGGCCGCAAGGGCATCCGGGTCAACGCCCTGGCGCCGGGCTTCTTCACCTCCGAGATGACCGACCAGTACCCCGAGGGCTACCTGGACGCGCAGATGCCGCGCGTCGCGGTCGGGCGCAAGGGCGACCCCCGCGAGCTCGCGGCGACGGCGGTGTTCCTCGCCTCCGACGCGGCCGGCTACATCACCGGGCAGACGCTGGCCGTCGACGGCGGCCTCACCATCGCTTGACCACACGAACACGAGAGAAGGAACAAGACATGGGTCGTTTCGACGGGCGGGTCGCCGTCATCACCGGTGCCGCGCGGGGGATCGGGTTCGGTACCGCCACGCGTTATGCGGAGGAGGGTGCCTCGGTCGCGATCGTGGACCTCGACGAGGCCGCTGCGGCCGAGGCGGCGGCGAGGCTGCCGCTGGTCGGGGGCGCGAAGGCCGTGGGGATCGGTGCGAACGTCGCCGACGGTGCGTCGGTCGAGGCTGCTGTCGAGCGGGTGGTGGCCGAGCTGGGTGGGATCCACGTGCTGGTCAACAATGCCGGGATCACCCGCGACAACCTGTTGTTCAAGATGACCGAGGACGACTGGGACCTGGTGATGGGGGTGCACCTGAAGGGTGCGTTCTTGATGACCAAGGCCGCTCAGAAGCACTTCGTGGAGCAGAAGTACGGCAAGGTCGTGAACATCTCCTCGATCTCGGCGCTGGGCAACCGGGGCCAGGCGAACTACTCGGCGGCGAAGATGGGGATCCAGGGGTTCACCCGGACCCTGGGGATCGAGCTGGGTCCGTTCGGGATCAACGTGAACGCGGTCGCGCCCGGTTTCATCGCGACCGAGATGACCGATGCCACCGCGGCTCGTCTGAAGATGGATGTCGAGGAGTTCCGGCGGCTCAACGCGGAGGCGAACCCGGTGCGCCGGGTGGGTCATCCTGAGGACATCGCGGCGGCGGTGACGTTCTTGTCCAGTGACGAGGCGTCCTACATCACCGGCCAGACCGTCTACGTCGACGGCGGCATCTCGCTCGGCACCTGAGCGACCTCCGGAGCACCTGCGGTCGGGTCCTGCCAGCCCTCGGGGGTCTGGCCGGCCCGGCGCAGCCAGGACTCGACACCGCTGATGTGCACGGTGATCCAGGACCGGACCAGGTCGCGGTTGCCGAGGACCATCGCGTCGACGATGGCGCGGTGCTCGGCCAGTGTGCGCTCGACGCTGTGCTCCTCGGTCAGGCCACGCCAGATCCGGGCCCGGAGGGTGCGCCCGGACAGGCTCTCGAGCAGCGTGCTCAGGTAGGCGTTGCCGGAGAGCTCGTAGATCGCGCCGTGGAAGGCCACGTCGTGCTTGACCAGGTCCTCGACGGAGGTCTCCGGGCCGACCTCGTCGAGCATCGCGGTGAGCTGGGCGAGCTGGTGGTCGGTGGCCCGGGTGGTCGCCATCTCGGCGGCGACCGGCTCGAGGATCCGGCGTACCTCGAACAGGTCGAGGACCGTGTGGTCCTGGTGCAGGTCGACGACGAACGACATCGCCTCGAGCAGCAGGCTCGGCTCGAGGCTGGTGACATAGGTGCCGTCGCCCCGGCGTACGTCGAGCACCCGGATCAGCTCGAGCGCCTTGACCGCCTCGCGCAGCGAGTTGCGGGAGAGCCCGAGCCGCTCGCTCAGCTCCTTCTCCGGAGCCAGCCGGTCGCCGGGGCGCAGCTCGCCCCGCAGCAGCATGTCCTTGATCTTGAGGATCGCCTCATCGGTCACTGCCATGGAGAGATCCTATCTTTAGTCGGCGATCCGCTGTTGCCCTTGGAGACTCCAGAGCAGGTTCAGCGTGGGATCGGCGGCTTCGTAGTCGTCGGGTTGCTCGAACATCGGACCAACGGTGTCCTGCCAGGCCTGGTTGACCGGCAGGTCCAGCAGCGCCCGGCGCATCGCGTGGAAGGTCGCGATGTCGTCCACGTCGACGAGGTGGAAGACATCGCGACCGTCGCGCCAGATCCGCCAGTCCCGGACGCCGTGCTCGGCCAGCGCGGTGGCCAGCGCGGCCGGGATCGTCCGGTGCACGTCCTCGTAGTCCTGCTCGCGCCCGGGCGCGAGCACGGTGTGCAGGGCGATGGCGACCATGGGCTGGGTGCTCCTATCCGCGGGGCCGGAGACGCAGGTCGTTCATACCACCGTCGACGGCCAGCGCGACGCCGGTCGTGGAACCCGAGCGCGGACTGGCGAGGTAGGCGACGCTCACCGCGATCTCCTCGGCGCGGACCAGCCGGCCGTGCGGTTGGCGGGCGTTGAGTGCGGCCAGCTCGGCCGCGGGGTCGGGCGCGGCGCCGAGCAGGCGCTGGACCCACGGGGTGTCCGCGGTGCCGGGCGCCACGCAGTTGACCCGGATCCCCTCGGGCAGGTGGTCGGCGGCCATCGCCCGGGTCAGGGCGTGGACGGCCCCCTTGCTCGCGCTGTACGCCGCCCGCTGGGGCAGTCCGGCCGTGGCCGCGATCGAGCCCACGTTGACGATCGCCGGCGCGCGCGAGGCACGCAGGTGGGGCAGCGCGGCCCGGGACATCCGCACGATCCCGAGCACGTTGACGTCGAGCACCCGCAGCCACTCGGCGTCGTCGTTGTCGGCGACGGTGCCCTGGGCGCCGATGCCGGCGTTGTTGACGAGGACGTCGAGCTGACCGAGGGCGGCGACCGCCTGGTCGATGCCGGCCCGCACCGAGGCGTCGTCGCCGACGTTCGCGGTGATGCCCAGGACGCCCTCCGGGACGCCCGTCGGATCGAGGTCGAACGCGGCGACCCGGGCCCCGCGCGCGGTGAGCTCGGCGGCGATGGCCGCGCCGATGCCCGAGCCGCCGCCGGTGACGACGGCCGTCAGGCCGGCGAACTCGCCGCTCATCGGGCCGCTCCGGCGCTCTCGACGGCCGGGGCCATCTGCTGGCGCTGGCGGCCGAGCCCCTCGATCTCGATCTCGACGACGTCGCCGGCGCTCAGGTAGGGGAAGCGCCCCGAGAAGGCCACCCCCTCGGGCGTCCCGGTCAGGATCACGTCGCCCGGGTCGAGGGTGAGGAACTGGCTCAGGTGCCACACGATCGTCGCGACGTCGAAGATCTGGTCGGCGGTGCTCGACTCCTGCCGGATCTCGCCGTTGACCCAGCTCCGCAGGCCGAGCGCGCGGTGGTCGACCTCGTCGGGGGTGACCAGCCAGGGGCCGAGCGGGCTGAAGCCGGGGCAGCACTTGCCCTTGCTCCACTGCCCGCCGGACAGATCCATCTGGAACTCGCGCTCGGAGAGGTCGTTGGCGACGACGAAGCCGGCGACGTGGTCCAGGGCCTGCTCGGGCCCGTCGAGGTACGACGCCTCGCGGCCGATCACGATGCCGAGCTCGACCTCCCAGTCGGTCTTCGTGCTGTGGCGGGGGATCCGCACGTCGTCGTACGGGCCGACGACGGTGTTGGGCACCTTGAGGAAGATGATCGGCACCGTCGGCGGCTCGGCTCCGGACTCGGCGGCGTGGGCGGCGTAGTTCTGCCCGATGCAGATCAGGGCGCCGGGGCGGGCGACCGGAGCGCCGACGCGCAGGCTCGCCGCGTCCGCGAGCACGGGGAGCGCGCCGTCCGCGACCGCCTGGGCCAGGCGGGCGATCCCGTCCGCGGCGAAGAACGCGCGGTCGAAGTCCGCGGTGACCGGCCGGGCGTCCAGCACCCCTGCGGGGGTCTCGACGACGGGGATCTCGGCTCCGAGGGGACCCCTGCGTGCCAGCTTCATTGTCTGCTCCTCTGTGAGGCCGCTCACGCGACAGGTAGGACCTTTGACCGGCCCTCTCCCGCGATCTGAGCGGAAAGATTGGTTTGCTCTTCCATCTTGACCGCTGATAGATCCGATGTCTAGCCTGTGAGTCAAGTCACCAACCAGGAGCGTGCCCCTTGAGCAAGATCACCGAGATGCAGACGGATGACGTTCGGTTCCCGACGTCGACCTCGCTCGACGGATCCGACGCCATGAACCCCGACCCCGACTACTCCGCGGCCTACGTACGCCTGGCGACCGACGCCGGCGACGGGCTGGAGGGGCACGGGTTCGTCTTCACCATCGGCCGGGGCAATGACGTCCAGCTCAGCGCCGTCGCGAGCCTCGAGCCGTACGTCGTGGGCCGCGACCTGGAGGCGACGCTCGCCGACCTCGGCGGCTTCTGGAAGGAGCTCGTCCACGACTCCCAGCTGCGCTGGCTCGGTCCCGAGAAGGGCGTGATGCACATGGCGATCGGCGCCGTGGTCAACGCGCTGTGGGACCTCAAGGCCAAGCGTGCGGGCCTCCCGCTGTGGCAGCTCCTGGGCGAGATGTCGCCGGCCGAGATCGTCAGCCTGGTCGACTTCCGCTACCTCTCCGACGCGCTCACCCCGACCGAGGCGCTCGAGATCCTCGAGAAGGCCCAGCCGCGCCGGGCCGAGCGGATGGACGAGCTGCGCGAGCGCGGCTACCCCGGCTACACCACCACCCCCGGCTGGCTCGGGTACGACGACGCGAAGCTCGTCCGGCTCTGCCGCGAGGCGGTCGCCGAGGGTTTCGCCCAGATCAAGCTCAAGGTCGGCGCCAACCTGGCCGATGACGTACGACGTCTCGCGCTGGCCCGCGAGACCGTGGGTCCGGGCATCGCGATCGCCGTCGACGCCAACCAGCGCTGGGAGGTCGACGAGGCGGTGACCTGGATGAGCGCGCTCGCGCCGTACGACGTCGCCTGGATCGAGGAGCCGACCAACCCCGACGACATCCTGGGACACGCGGCCATCGCCCGCGGGGTCGCGCCGATCCCGGTGGCGACCGGCGAGCACATGGCCAACCGGGTGATGGCCAAGCAGTTCCTCGCGGCCGGCGCGCTCGAGGTGCTCCAGCTCGACGCGACCCGGGTGGCCGGCGTCAACGAGAACATCGCGCTGCTGCTGCTCGCCGCGAAGTTCGGCGTGCGGGTCTGCCCCCATGCCGGGGGCGTCGGGCTGTGCGAGGTCGTCCAGCACCTGTCGATGTTCGACTTCGTCGCGGTCTCGGCGAGCACCGAGGGCCGGATGATCGAGTTCGTCGACCACCTGCACGAGCACTTCGTGACCCCCGTCGTCATCGACCGTGGTCACTACCGGGCGCCGCTGACCCCCGGCTCCGGAGCCGAGATGCTCGCGAGCTCGATCGTGGAGAACCGGTATGTCGGTGCCTGATCCCGACCTCCGCCTCGGCCTCGGTGGCGCCGGACTCGGCAACCACCGGGTCGCCCTCGACGACGCCACCGCGTGGGCGGTGCTCGACGAGGCCTGGCTGCGGGGGATCCGGCTCTTCGACACCGCGCCGCACTACGGGCTCGGGCTGTCCGAGCGCCGGCTGGGGGAGTTCCTCGCGGGCCGGCCGCGCGCCGGGTTCGAGGTCTCGACCAAGGTCGGCCGGCGCCTGGTCCCGGTCGCCGACCCCGACGGCGCGCTGGACGACGAGGGCTTCGTCGTACCGGCCGACGTGCGGCGGGTGTGGGACTTCAGCGCCGCCGGGATCCGGCAGACGCTGGAGGCCTCGCTGGAGCGGCTCGGTCTCGACCACGTCGACACCGTCTACCTGCACGACCCGGAGCGCTGGAACCTCCAGGAGGCGCTCGACCAGGGTCTGCCCGCGCTGCGCGGGCTCCAGGCCGAGGGGCTCGTGCGCCGCGTGGGCGTCGGCTCGATGGACCTCGACGCCCTCGTCGCGGCGGCCGGGACCGGTCTCGTCGACGAGCTCATGGTCGCCGGGCGCTACACCCTCGTCGACCGGCGGGCCGAGGAGCGGCTGCTGCCGCTGTGCGCCGAGGCGGGGGTCGCGATCGTCGCCGCGGCGGTCTTCAACGGCGGCCTGCTCGCCGGGTCGCCGAGCCCGGCGTCCACCTACGACTACGCGCAGGTGCCGGCCGACGTGCTCGCCCGGGCTCAGCGTCTCGACGACATCTGCCGCCGGGCGGGCGTCCCCCTGCCGGCCGCCGCGCTGCAGTTCCCCCTGCGCCGGCCGGTCGTGCGCAGCGTCGTGGTCGGCGCGGTCGACCCGGCCCAGGTGAGCGCCAACGTCCGGCTGCTCGCCGCCGAGGTCCCCGACGAGCTCTGGGACGAGGTGGCAGCCGGATGACCATCGACGCCCACCTGCACCTGTGGGACCTCGACGTCAGCGACTACGCCTGGCTCGGGCCGCAGCACGGCCCGCTGCACCGCTCGTTCGGACCGGACGAGGCGGCGCGCGAGCTCCGGTCCTCCGGCATCGAGGCGGCGGTGCTCGTCCAGGCCGAGGACTCGCTGGCCGACACCGGATGGCTCCTGGACGTCGCCCGCACCCACGACTGGGTGCTCGGCGTGGTCGGCTGGGTCCCGCTCGACCGGCCGGACCAGGCCGCGACGGCGCTCGCGGAGCTCGACGAGCCGGCCCTCCGGGGCGTGCGGCACCTGATCCACGACGACCCGCGGGCCGCCACCTTCCTGGGCCTCGCCGAGGTCCGGGAGAGCCTGCGGCTGGTCGCCGAGCGCGGCCTGGTGCTCGACGTACCGGACGCCTGGCCGACGCACCTCGACGCCGTGGGCGACCTCGCCGACGCCCTGCCCGGGCTGACGATCGTCGTCGACCACCTGGCCAAGCCGCCGTGGGGCACCGCGGCGATGTCCGGCTGGGCCGCGTCGCTGCGCGCGGTCGCGCAGCGGCCCAACGTGGTCGCCAAGGTGTCAGGACTCGCCGGAGCGGAGCCCTACACCGCCGCCACGCTGCGGCCCGTGCTCGACACCGCGCTGGACGCCTTCGGCGCCCACCGGTTGATGTACGGCGGCGACTGGCCGATGGCGACGGCGCGCCACGACTACGCCGGCGCGCTGGGGCCGATCGCGGAGCTGGTCTCCGCGCTGTCCCCCCACGAGCAGGCCGAAATCCGGAGGGCGACGGCTCTCCGCGTCTACGGGAGGGTGCGTCATGACTGAGCTGCTGAAGGCCGAGGGTGTGGCCAAGGGGTTCCCCGGAGTGCAGGCCCTGCGTGACATGCACCTCGAGCTGCGCCACGGCGAGGTGCTCGCCCTGGTCGGCGAGAACGGCGCCGGCAAGTCCACCCTGATGAAGCTGCTCTCCGGCATCTACACGCCCGACGAGGGGCAGTTCTTCCTCAACGGTGCGCCCTACCGCCCGAGCGGGCCGGGCGCCGCGCTCGCCCAGGGCGTCAGCATCATCCACCAGGAGTTCAACCTGATGCCGCACCTGACGGTCGCGGAGAACATCTTCATCGGCCGCGAGCCGAAGGTCGGACCGCTGCTGTCGGACCGTGCCCTCAACCACCGGGCCGGCGAGCTGCTCGAGCGGCTCGGCGTCCGGCTGAGCCCCAAGGCCGTGGTCGGCGGGCTCACCGTCGCCAACCAGCAGATGGTCGAGATCGCCAAGGCGCTCTCGCACGACCCGCAGGTCCTGATCATGGACGAGCCGACCGCGGCGCTCAACGACGCCGAGGTCGCCGCGCTCCACGCGCTCATCGGCCGGTTCACCACGCCGACGACCGGCGTCATCTACATCTCGCACCGGATGGACGAGCTCAAGGCGATCACCGACCGGATCACCGTGATCCGCGACGGCCAGTTCATCGACACGGTCGAGACCCGCGACACCACGGTCGACCAGGTCGTCTCGCTCATGGTCGGCCGGGCCCTGGTCGAGGACGCCCGGCCGGTCGGCGTACGGGAGGACCGGCCGGTGGTCCTGTCGGTCACCGGGCTCACCACCAAGGGACTCCTCGACCAGGTCACCTTCGACCTGCGCGAGGGCGAGATCCTCGGTTTCGCGGGCCTCATGGGCGCCGGGCGTACCGAGGTCGCCCGCGCGATCGTCGGCGCGGACAGGAGCCACGGCATCGTCGAGCTGCGCGGGCGGCGGATCAAGATCCGCAATCCCGCGGACGCCGCCCGGCTCCGGATCGGCTACCTCTCCGAGGACCGCAAGCACCTCGGCCTGCTGCTCGACCAGGACGTCAGCGCCAACATCGCGCTGCCCTCGCTCAGCGAGCGCTACAGCAAGGCCGGTTGGGTCCGCGGTGCCGGCATCCGTGCGACCGCGCGCGACATGATCCAGAAGCTGCGCATCAAGACGCCCAGCGAGAACCAGGTCACGAAGTACCTCTCGGGTGGCAACCAGCAGAAGGTCGTCATCGCCAAGTGGCTCGTCAAGGACTGCGACATCCTCATCTTCGACGAGCCGACCCGGGGCATCGACGTCGGCGCCAAGGCCGAGATCTACGCCCTGCTCAACGACCTCGCCGCGACCGGCAAGTCGATCGTGATGATCAGCTCCGAGCTGCCCGAGGTGCTGCGGATGTCGCACCGCGTGGTCGTGATGACCGAGGGCCGGGTCAGCGGCATCCTCTCGGCGGCCGACGCGACCCAGGAGTCGGTCATGCGCCTCGCCACGCTGCGCCCCACCGCCGTGGCCGATCCGGTCGCGGCCGATCCCGCCGTTGCGGATCCCGTCGTCGAGCGCGACGTCCCCCATCTCACGTCCGTGGACAAGGAGTGAACCGGATGAACACCACCCCCGACGTCGGCGCGAGCGTGCCGGCGGCCACCGCAGGCCCCGGCTGGCTGCCGGCCGTGCGCGACCGGCTCCAGCAGCTGCTCGCCTTCGCCAGCCTGATCGTGATCTGCGCCTACTTCAGCATCGCGAGCCCGATCTTCTTCACCTGGGACAACATCACCAACGTCCTGTTCAGCACGGTGGTGATCGGACTCCTCGCGGTCGGTACGACGTTCGTCATCATCACCGGCGGCATCGACCTCTCCATCGGCACCGGCATGGCGCTGTGCGCGGTGATGTCCGGCGTGTTCATCGTGAACATGGGACTGCCGATGGTGCTCGGCGTCCTGCTCGCCGTGCTCTTCGGCGGCCTGGTCGGCTTCGTCAACGGCTTCAACGTGGCGGTCCTCAAGCTGCCACCGTTCATCGCCACCCTGGCGATGATGCTGGTCGCCGAGGGCCTGGCGCTCGTCATCTCCGGCAGCTCGCCGATCTACTTCACCGACTCGCCCGACTACGTCAAGATCTCCACCGGAGAGCTGATCCCGGGCCTGCCCAACGCCGTCCTGGTGCTGTTCGCGGCCTGCCTGGTCGCCGGCGTCCTGCTCGGCAAGACCGTGCTGGGCCGCTACACCTACTCGATCGGCAGCAACGAGCACGCCACCGCGCTGTCGGGGATCAACGTGCGTCGCTGGAAGCTCCTGATCTACACCCTGGCCGGACTCTTCATCGGTCTGGCCGGCGTGATGATCTCGGCCCGCCTCGGCTCGGCCCAGCCGGCCACCGGCATGGGCTACGAGCTCCAGGCCATCGCGGCCGTCGTCATCGGCGGTACGTCGCTGGCCGGCGGCAAGGGGACGATCGTCGGCACCGTCATCGGCGCCCTCATCATCTCGGTGCTCAACAACGGGCTTCAGCTCCTGTCGATCGCCCAGGAGTGGCAGAGCGTGATCCTCGGCGTCGTGATCCTGATCGCCGTCTACGCCGACATGGCTCGCAAGAAGGAGGTGTAGCGCGCACCTCCGCCCGCAACCAGTCGTCGGCTCGGGCGACCTCGCAAGAACTCGCCGGTGCCCCCGGCACCGATCCGAAGAATCAATGAGGAGTACCAGCATGAAGTTCCGTCGCTTGGCTGCTGCCATGGCAGCCGGTGTTCTCTCCCTCTCCGTGGCCGCGTGCGGCTCGGACAGCGGCTCGAAGGGCGGTGACGACGAGCTCTACGTCGCCATCGTGTCGAAGGGTTTCCAGCACCAGTTCTGGCAGGCGGTGAAGAAGGGCGCCGAGGAGCAGGCCAAGGAGATGGGCGTCCGGATCACCTTCGAGGGGCCGGCCGACGAGACCCAGGTCGAGGAGCAGGTCACGATGCTGACCAACGCGCTCGCCAAGCAGCCTGACGCGATCGGCTTCGCCGCGCTCGACAGCAAGGCCTCCGAGCCGGTGCTCGAGCAGGCCAAGCAGAAGGGCATCCCCGTCGTGGCCTTCGACTCCGGCGTCGACAGCGACATCCCGGTGACCACCGCGGCCACCGACAACACTGCCGCCGCGGCCGAGGCGGCCAAGCACATGGCCGAGCTCGTCGGCAACGAGGGCAAGGTCGCGATGATCGTGCACGACCAGACCAGCCTCACCGGCAAGCAGCGTCGTGACGGCTTCATCGACTGGATGAAGGAGAACGCGCCCGACATCGAGCTGCTCCCCGTCCAGTACGGCGACGGTGACCAGGCCAAGTCGGCCGACATCGCCAAGTCGATCCTCGCTGCGAACCCCGACGTCAAGGGCATCTACGGCTCCAACGAGGGCTCGGCGATCGGCGCCGTCAAGGGCGTCGAGGAGTCCGGCGTCAAGGACGTCACCGTGGTCGGCTTCGACTCCGGTCAGGCCCAGATCGACGCGATCACCTCGGGCGTCGAGGCCGGCGCGATCACCCAGAACCCCGTGGGCATGGGCAAGGAGCTCGTCAAGGCGGCCGTGGCCGCAGTCAAGGGCGAGGACCTGGAGAAGACGATCGACACCGGCTACTTCTGGTACGACGCGACGAACATCGACGACCCGGAGATCCAGGCCGTCCTCTACAAGTAGCACCGACGTCCCGGGCTCCCGACCAGCCCGGGCGACCGCGACACCGGCCCGGCGTCCCTCGACATCTTGCGGGCGCCGGGCCGGTGCCGCTCACGCACGACCACCACCTCGGACTGGCGCGGCCAACGGCACGGTTGCCAGCCTTGTCGGGGATCTCCAGGGATCGCCTGTGTACTCGTTCCACAACGGCACGGGCGGACTCACACCTCGGCGGCAGACCCCGTTCGGCGACGAACGGCAGGCCGCCGGATCTGCTGGGGACCGCGGTTTCGTCGGGGCGACCAAGGATGCCGAGGTCGGTCTCATCCAAGTCGGGGTCCGGCCGTACGACCCAGTTGAGGGGCGCTTCCTCGGTGTCGACCCGAAGATCGACCTCGGCGAGCCGGGACAGATCGCAGCGGCGTACGCCTATGCGAAGAACGATCCGGTGACGTTCTCGGACCCGACGGGAGAGATGCCCGCGCCCTGGTTCGAGCACGACCCGCCGCCTCCCGTGCCCGCGCCCAAGTCTTCACCGAAGCGGGCTCCTATCCAGAGGACACCGCAGCCGTTCTTCAGGCCCGGTTCCTTCGCCGGCGACCTGGAGGAGGAAGTCCGCGGCGAGACCGCCATGTCGCTGTACTTCCTGTCGCTGGTGCGAAGGGCGAACCTGGACTTCATCAAGAACGTCGGGCCTGTCGTGGGTCAGGCGAAGGCGAAGAACAGGGCGGTCAGTGACGCAGCGCGAGAGAAGCTGAGGATCTCGGAGCGGAACAAGTCCGGTGCGGAGATGCTGAAGGATTGGGAGAAGAAGCTCACCCGCCGGGTCTCGCTCGACAAGTTCTTGAAGTTCGGCGGTCCGCTGATCGAGATCTACGACGGATACAAGGGCGTCAAGGAACGCACCGACAATGGTGAGGACACGAAGGTCGCCGTCCTCAAGGAGGGAGGGTCGTGGGCTACGGGAGCCGCCGCGGCCTACACCATCGGACTGGCATGCGGTGGGGCCGGGACGGTCTTCTGCGGAACCGTTGTGCTGGCTGTCGGCACCGGCGTCAAGGTGGGGTTCGAACGCATGGTCGACGGCAAGCTGGACGACGACGCCCGGGGCGTCGGACGCTGGCTCGCGGAACGGCGGCACGACTTCGTGTACTCGATGACCTGCGGCATGATGCCGACATGCTGACCCGTACGAGCGAAAGTTGAGGGGTGACATGTGGACGCGGCCGACTGAAACGCCGAGCCCCGGAAGGATCGCCGGTGTCGGCGCAGTAGCGCTGGCGGCGGGCCTGCTCTTCACCCTGATGCTCGCCGACGAGGCAGGGGCTACCGGTTCGCTGTTGCCGATGTTCCTCGTCGCCGCGCTCGCTGGAGGTGCGCTCGCCTGGGTGAACGAAGTGGTGGAGGACGGCAGGTCACCGCGGCGCTTGGCGGCTCCGGTCCTACTGCTCCTCGTGGCTGTCGGTGGGCTCGTGGGCAACTCCTTGTCCGAGGGCAATCAGATCTGGATCGGGCTCGCGATGTTCGCTACGGGGGTCGCAGGACTGGTCATCGCTGCGCGACGGAATGCCGCCCTCGAGAAGGCGAAGGAGGACGAGGAGCAGCGAAGGCGCGAGCAGGAGCGACCCTCCTAGCCCTCACGGCAGGAGCGTGCGCCCCTGCCACGTCCCGTGCTCCGACAACGGCCGGAACCTCATGAAGGCCGACTCGTGGTGGAACTCGCGCCGGCGCTGCTCGGCCATCGCCACCGCGTGGGTCGGGGCCTCGGTGACCGACGGATCGCGGCCGTGGACCATCGAGGTCATGTCGCGGACGGTGCGCCAGATGGAGAACGTCGAGAAGGTGCGTGGGGGGCGCATCGCGGCGGTGGCGAAGGTGGTGCCGGGGTGGCCGGCGACGAGGCGTTCGACGGGCTTGCCCCAGTGCAGGAAGCGGGGGAGCTCGGGGAGCCGGAGGCGGGCCAGGGTGACGGCGACGGCGGGCTCGTCGGGGTCCCAGTCGCCGGCGCGCTGGGGGAGGGGGCCGAGGGCGGCGACGTGGCCGAAGCGGCGCAGGTACTGCAGGCGGACGTGCCAGCCGCCGGCGAGGCGGCGGCCGAGCGGGTCGCGGTCGAGGTAGCGGTCGAGGGCGTCGGGGTCGTCCCAGGTGGCGAAGACGGCGAGGCGGCGTACCTGGAAGCGCTCGAGCGAGACGGTGGGGGCGCCGAGGCGCATCATCGCGAGGCACTCCGCGTGCCGCAGCCCCGGTACGGCGGCCGGCGGGCGCACCAGGGCCCGTCCCGACACCGCCGGGGGCAGCTCGGCGAGGTGGAAGGAGTGCAGCACCCGGTCATTGAACCAGGCGCCCGGATCGACGTTTTGCGCACATCTCGGCCGATTCGACCGCCGCCGACGGGACCGCGTCGTTGCGTAGGTCACACCCGGATCGAGGAGTGAGCCATGCAGAAGAGTCGTGCCGGCGCGGTGGGCGCCCTGGTCCTGGTCGCCGCGACGGTGACCACTGCGACGGTGACCGCGACGGTGACCACCGCGACGGCGGCGGGTACGCCGTCCTCGGCCTACGGGCTGGGGGCGAGCGGGCTGATCCCGCTCGACCCGCTGCCCGAGGTGGTCTCGCGCGACGGGGCGCGGGTCTCCGACGCGCTGGCCGAGGTGCCCGGCAACCCGCTGCTGACGGCGTCCGCGCTGGCGGTCAGCGCCGAGAACGGGCGGGCGACCTCGGGGGTGGTCGACCTCGCGGTGGGCGGCGGCGTGCTGGAGCAGCTGCCGGTCGACCTCGGCGAGCAGCTCGCGCCGGTCTGCGACCAGCTCGGTCAGGTCGACCTCGACGAGGTCACCGACAGCCTCGGCAAGCTGGTGGTCGACCCGTTGCAGGACGCGCTCAACGAGGGGACCGCCGACTCCCCGATCGACCTGAGCGCGATCACCTCGCTCGACTTCTCCCGGCTGGTCCCCGGTGACCTGAGCGGGCTGTGCGCGGTGCTCGACGGCGGTGCGCTCGTGGCCGCCGATGCGGTCGAGGCCTCCTGCACCGGCTCCGGCGGTGGGGTCGAGATCGTCAACCTGCGGGCGCTGGGGTTGCCGATCGAGATCGACACGAGCCGAGCCGGTACGGCGGTCGAGGTCCCCGGCGTCATCAAGGTGACCGTCAACCGGCAGACCCAGCGCGCCGACGGAACGTTCTCCGTCGACGCGCTGGTCATCGACCTCTTCGGTCAGCAGGAGGTCGTGGTCGCCTCGGCCACCTGCGGCCGGGTGACGTCCGACCGGGTGCCCGGCGAGGGCGACCGGGCGCCGGAGCCCGTCCCGGTCCACGGGAGCCTGCCGGTCACCGGTTGACCGGGACCAGCTCGCCCGACGTCGACGTCCAGGTCGTCGGCGGGACCTCGGGCGTGGCCAGTGCGCCCGGACCACCCCGCCCGGTACGACGGCGCGGCCAGGCCCGCTCGCCCAGCAGCACGAGCACCGCCGGCAGCACGACCAACCGGATGAGGGTGGCGTCGATGAGGATGGCGGCCGCCAGGCCGACGCCCATCATCTTCATCTCCATCATCGACAGCGTCGCGAAGATCGCGAACACCGAGACCATGACCGCCGCGGCGCTGGTGATCACGCCGGCGGTGTCGGCGATGCCGCGGTGCACGGCCTCGCGGGCGGGCATGCCCCGGTCGACGAGCTCACGGATCCGGCTGAGCACGAAGACGTGGTAGTCCATCGACAGCCCGACCAGGACGACGAGCACGAAGATCGGGATCCAGTCGATGACGAAGCCGGGGCTGGTGAAGTCGAGCAGGCTCTCGCCCACGCCGTGCTGGAACACCAGCGACAGCAGCCCGAACGCCACCCCGACCGATGCCAGGTTGAGCACCGTCGAGACCAGGCCCAGCAGCACGCTGCGGAACGCCAGCACCATCATCACCATGGTCAGCAGGAGCACGATCCCGAGCAGCAGCGGCATCCGGTCGCCCTGCCGGTTCGCGTGGTCGAGCGAGGACGCCGCGTCCCCGCCGACTGCCCACGAGACGTCCGGGCCGAGGTCGTCGAGGGCGGCCGGGGCGAGCCGGTCGCGGAGCCGCTCGATCGCGTCGGCGGCCCGGTCGTCGGACTCGTCGAAGGGCAGCGCCAGGTCGATCACCGACGTCTCGCCGTCGGCCGACGTGCGCACCTGGGCGCCGTCCACCGCGAAGTGGTCGTCCTTGCCGGCCGCGGCCGCGAGGGCGTCGAGCCCGCGGGTCGCCGCGGCCTCGTCGACGCCGGTGACGACGACCTGGGCGGAGGTGCCCTCCGCCGGGAAGGCCTTCGTGATGTGGCGCAGCGTCTGCACGGCCGGGATGTCGTGCGGCAGCGTCTCGGCGCTGGCCTGGTGGGTCTTCATGCTCAGCGCCGGTACGGCGAGCGCGCCGATCACCAGCCCGGACACGACGAGCGCCGCCACCGGGTGCCGTACGACGGGCCCGAGCAGGCGGCCGCTGATGGTGCCGGTGCGCACCCGGCGGGTGAGCCGCCACAGCAGCGGGACGCGCGGCCGGTCGACCCAGCGGCCGAGCTTGACCAGCAGCGCCGGGAGCACGGTGATCGAGCCGAGGACGGCGACCGCGACGACCAGGATCGCGCCGGTGGCCAGGGAGTTGAAGGTGACGTCGGTGAGCACGAACAGCGCCGCCAGCGAGGCGATCACCGCGCCGCCGGAGACGAGGATCGCGTGCCCCGAGGTCTCGGCGGCGATGGTCACCGCGTCGAGCGTGGAGCGCCCGGAGGACCGTTCCTGGCGCTCGCGCTTGAGGTAGAACAGCGAGTAGTCGACGCCCACGGCCATGCCGATGAGCACGATCATCGAGTACACCGTCGGCTCGGCCGGCACGAGGTACGAGATGGGCGCGGTGATGCCGATGGTCGCGGCCACGCTGGTCGCGGCGAGCAGCACCGGCAGTCCGGCAGCGATGAGGGCGCCGAAGGCCAGGAGCATCAGCACCAGCGTGATCGGGAGGCTGACGATCTCCGCGGACTGCAGGTCCTCGCCCACGCGCTCGTCGATCGCGTCGCCGATGGTGACGTCGCCGGCCTGCTCGACCCGCAGGTCCGGGTGCTCCGCCTGCACGGCGGCGGTCGCGTCGAGCAGCGGCGCCGCGTCGATCTCGTCGGAGGTCAGCGCGACGGGGACGAGCAGCGCCGTCCCGTCCGCGCTCGGTACGGCGTCCCCGACCCCGGCGACGCCGTCGAGGCCCGCCATCCGGTCGGCCACGTCGGCCGCGGCGGCGCGCGCCTGGGCGTTGTCGAGGTCGCCCACGCGGGCACTGATGACGACGTTCTCGGTGGGCGGGGCGTCGAGGTCGGCCTGCTCCATCAGGGTCGCGGCGCGGCCGGACTCGCCGAGCCGGTAGTCGGCGTCGGTGACCTCGTGAGTGGACACGGTGGCCGACAGGCCGACCGCGATGACGACGAACGCCAGCCAGGCGCCGATCGCCCGCCACGGATGGGTGGCGCTCCAGCGGGCGGCCCGGGTGGGCAGCCCGCTCAAGGGGATGCGTGACATGGAAGCTCCTCGGGGGGTGAAGGTCGTGCTCACCAGGCTGTCGTCGCGAGCGCCCGCGGTCAGGGGTGGAGCGACCCGACCCGCAGTGGTGCCTGCACCCCTGCGCGGGCCGGCCGCGACCGGGGAGAATCGGGGGGTGAGCAACCGGTTCCCCGAGCACGACCTCGACGCCCGCGCCGGACGTCTGGAGACGACGGGGTACGCCGCGCTGCACGTCCTGCTGTTCGCCCCCGTCGTGGCCACCTTCATCCTGGTGGTGGTGAGCGCCGCCCTCGTCGCGGTGTGGGTGGGCGTGGCCCTGCTCATGCTGTTCTTCCCGCTGATGCGGGCGCTGGTGCAGGCGCACCGCTGGATGGCGGGCCGGATCCTCGGGGCGCCGACCACGGCGCCGTACCTGCCGCTGCCGGGTGGGCTGCTCGGCAACCTGCGCACCCAGGCGGCCGACCCGATGACCTGGCGCGACCTGTTCTGGATGCTGTGGGCGATGACCTTCGGGTTCGCGGTCTCGCTGCTGGCGCTGCTGCTCTTCCTGTGCGTGGTCACCCTCCCCATCTGGTGGTACGGCGTCGGCCCGCTCATGCGCGCCCGGGCCTGCGTCGACCGGGCCCTGCTCACGGTCGGGCGTACCGAGCACCTGGAGCAGCGGGTCGAGGCGCTGACCCGCTCCCGGGCGGTCGTGGTCGACCACTCCGCCGCCGAGCTGCGCCGGATCGAGCGGGACCTGCACGACGGTCCGCAGGCGCGGCTGGCCGCGGTGTCGCTCAGCCTGGGCCTGGCCGACGACCTCTTCGAGACCGATCCGGAGGCCGCGCGCCGGCTGCTCAACGACGCCCGCGGGACCTCGTCCACGGCCCTGGGCGAGCTACGCGACGTGGTCCGCGGGATCCACCCGCCGGTGCTGGCCGACCGCGGCCTGGCCGGTGCCGTCTCCGCGCTGGCGATCGACATGGCGCTGCCGGTCGAGCTCGCGCTCGACGTACCGGACCGGTTGCCGGCGCCGGTGGAGTCGGCGGTCTACTTCACCGTCGCCGAGTGCCTGGCCAACACCGCCAAGCACGCCGGCGCCGACCAGTCGTGGGTGAGCCTGAGCCATGCCGACGGCGTGCTGCGCGGCGAGGTGGGCGACGACGGACGCGGTGGCGCGGACCCGCGACGGGGGTCCGGGCTTCCGGGGATCGCCGCGCGTCTGGCAGCCTTCGACGGCACCCTGACGGTCTCGAGCCCGCCGGGTGGCCCGACCGTCGTGAGCTGGGAGGTTCCGTGCGCATCGTCCTCGCCGAAGACCACGCCCTCCTGAGGGCGGGGCTGACCCAGCTGCTCGAGGCCAAGGGCTTCGAGGTGCTGGCCGCGGTCGACAACCTCGCCGACCTGGAGCAGGCGCTGGCCGACCCGGCCGCGGACGCCGCCGTGGTCGACGTACGGATGCCGCCGACGTTCACCGACGAGGGTTTGCGCGCCGCGATCGCCGCGCGCGGGCAGCGGCCGGGCTTCCCGGTGCTGGTGCTCTCGCAGTACGTCGAGCAGCTCTACGCCCGCGAGCTGCTGGCCTCGGGCGAGGGCGCGGTCGGCTACCTCCTCAAGGACCGCGTCGCGGACGTCGGCGAGTTCGTCGACGCGCTGCACCGGGTGGCCGACGGCGGCACGGTGCTCGACCCGTCGGTGGTCGCCGCGGTCCTGGAGCGGCGCAAGGACACCCCGGTCGACCGGCTCACCGAGCGCGAGCGCGAGGTGCTCGCGCTGATGGCCGAGGGCCGGGCCAACGCCGGCATCGCCCAGGCGCTCGTGGTCACCGAGAAGGCCGTGGCCAAGCACATCAACAGCATCTTCGCCAAGCTCGACCTGCCCACCGACACCGACGACCACCGGCGGGTGCGCGCGGTGCTGGAATGGCTGCGGTTCTGAGGGGCTGACTGGCCTGACTGGCCTGACGGGGCGGAGCCGCTAGCGGGCGAGCTCGTCGACGAGGAGCCGGGCGGTCTCGGGGTCGACCGGCAGCGCCTCGGTCCAGGCCCGGCAGCTGCCGCCGCTGGGGGAGAGCGCCAGCCGGCGGTCCACCTCGTCGGCGGCGTCGGCCAGGCGCCGGTGCAGCCCCTCGTCGCGGCGCGCGAGCGCGACCAGGCGGCGCGGGTGGACCTCGGACGGCTGGGGGCACTCCGGCATCCCGGCCCGCAGCACCTCGGCGGCCGAGGCCCGGCGCAGCGCCGCCTCGAGCCCGCCGAAGGCGTCGTCGACGTCGCCGCGCACGGTGGGCAGCTCGACCACCACGAGGGCGTGGGTCCGGGCGATGTCGGTGTCGACCAGCCAGCCGTCGCCGGCGGCGCGGTAGAGGCCGGCCACCTCGGACTGGAGGTGCTGGATGCTCCCGAGCCCGGTGACCGGGTCGGCGCAGGTGAGGCTGTTGTAGTGCCGCTCGACGGCCTCGCCCCAGCCCAGGGCCGCGTGGCGCACCAGGGCGGGCGCGGCCGCCGCGCTGTCGGCGGCCAGGCAGGTGTCGTCGAGCGCGGCCAGGCAGACGCCGAGCCCGGCGCCGGCCACGGCGTACGCCGCGCCGAAGGCGGACGCCGCACCGGCCTGGCCGGTCCCGTGGATCAGCGCGTCGGTGAGCGCGCGGGCAGCCGGCGCGGCGTGGTTCACGGGTCCCTCCGAGGCGGTCGGGGAAATGGGTCGGGCGCCCTCCCTCCAGGCGCCCGACACCTCTCGGACACCGCAGCGGCGCGCTGCTTATGCGACTGGGGGAGACTGGTTCTCCGGCCGATGTGCAGAAAGTCACGTGCACTGCCGTAAGGAAGCGCGGGCTGAGGTGTCCAGAGGTTGGCGGCACTGTGTGCCGCGCCCCCTGATGAGAAGGAAGTCCCGTGCCCCCGTGGTCCGTCCGCCCAGACCTGATAGTCCTTTGGGACCAGTCGGGATGTCTGGTGCCCCTCCGAGTCGTTGGACCGGCATGACCGCTCATCTGGTCGACCCGGTCCAGGACGGCGACCCCGTCCTGCTGAGTCGTGTCCGCGCCGGTGATCCCGACGCCTACGCCCAGCTCTTCCGTCGGCACCGCGCGGCCGCGACGGCCTTCGCCGGCCGCCTCGCCGGACCCAGCCACGCCGACGACCTCGTCGCCGAGGCCTTCGCCAAGGTGTACGACGCGCTCCAGCGCGACCTCGGCCCGACGGTCTCGTTCCGCTCCTACCTGCTGACCGCGATCCGGAGCATCTGGAGCAACACCGTGCGCACCGAGCGCCGCTACGACCTGGTCGAGGACTACGAGTCGCTCCCGCCGAGCGAGGCGCTGACGCTCACCGACGACCCCGACGGCCGCTTCGACAACCACGCGGTCGGCGAGGCCTTCCGCGGTCTCCCGGAGCGCTGGCAGGCGGTGCTCTGGTACACCGCCGTCGAGGGGCTGCCCCAGAACGAGGTCGCGCTCTACCTCGGCATCAAGCCCAACGCCGTCGCCGCGCTCGCCTTCCGGGCCCGCGAGGGACTGCGCCAGGCCTACCTGTCGGCCCACCTCAACGGCGCCGCCGCGACGGCCACGCCGGACTGCCCGACCTGGCTGCCGCTGCTGCCCGCCTATGCGCGCGGCTCGGTCGACAAGCGCAAGCGGCCCGGCCTCGAGGCGCACCTCGACGGCTGCCTGGCCTGCACCACCGCGCTGGCCGACCTCAGCGACGTCAACAACCGCCTCGGCGCGCTCCTGGTGCCGATCGTGCTCGGCACGGGTGTGCTCGGGCTGCCCGGCATCTCCGGGCTCTGGGCGGGACTGGCCGGGCTCACCGGCGCCACCGCGACCGCGGCGGGCGCCTCGGTGGCCTCCGGCGCGAGTGCCGGCGCGGGCGCCGCGGGGCTGGGCAAGCTCGCCGGGGTGGGCCGCAACGGCCTGATGACGACGGTCGCCGCGACCGTCGCCGCCGGCGTCGTGGGGGCCGCGATCGCCGTACCGATGCTGGTGGGGAGCTCCGACGACGCGCCGGCCGCCGACGGCCGGATCAGCGCGACCGCGTCCGCCGAGCCGAGCGAGGCGAGTGCCACCACGCCGGCCCGGACGCCCTCGGCGCGGCCCTCGCCGACCCAGCGACCGGTTCCGCCGCCGGTGGAGTCGACCTCGTCGAGCTCGACGGTGATCCCGGTCGAGCCGGAGCGGTCGCCGACCTCGAAGCCCAGCCGCGAGCCCAGCTCGACCCGCCCGCAGCCGACGCCCACCCCGACGCCGACGCCCACGCCGACCCCCACGCCGACGCCGACCCCGACGCCGACCCCGACGGTCCCGGTGTTCTCCGACGACATCGGTCTCGGTACGCCGAGCGCCGTGCCGTCGGGCTCGCTCGGCGTCTCCTACGTCGAGGTCACGCTCCCCGTGGTCAACGTGCGTCCCGAGGCGACGATGACCGTGGTGCTCGACCAGCTCGTGCTCTACCCGGTCCTGATGAGCAACGACTGGCAGTGCAGCGCGGCGTTCACCGGCGTGAGCGAGACGACCGTGACGTGTCGCTGGACCGGTACCGAGACCGCGGCGGCCGCGCTGGTCCTCGGGCTGCTCGTCCCGACGCCGATGCAGGTCGACGCCGCGATCACCCAGGCGCCGGGCACGACGGACCCCGCGCCGGGCAACAACGCCGCCTCGATCGTCCTGGAGCCGACCCCCGTCACCGGCCCGTGACGCCGGGCTGGCTGTTCGACCAGCTGGCGCGGATCGAGGTGGAGCTCCTTGACGAGCCGCACATCCTGGTCTGCACCGACGGTGTGACGGGGACGACGACCTACCTCGGCCCGTTCGCCAACGCCTACCTCGCGATCGCCGGCATGGAGGAGTGCGAGCGCGCCCAGGACCTGTGCTGCACGATGGCGCCGCTGTTCCCCGCGACCTGAGCAAATTCCGGGTGAATCGGCCGCGCCCGGGTGAGGGAGCGCCTAGGGTGCCGCGATGGGTTGGAAGGACATCGCCAAGCTCGGCCGGGACTGGGCCGAGGCGAAGAAGACCGAGCTGCTGACCACCGACAACCAACGTCGGGAGCAGGCGCGCGGCGACCTCGAGGACGTCGAGCGCGCCTCGCAGGCCGAGGCGGTGACGTCCTTCCTCGAGAACGCGCTGCCCGAGGAGTGGTCGCGCCGGGTCACCGCCGCCCGCCCCGAGAACGTCGCCGCCCGCGAGGAGGCCGCCGCGGCCGCCGCGGAGGCGGAGCGGCGCGAGCGGCTCGCGCTCCAGGCGACCGGTCAGGTGCGCCTGAGCATCTCCGGCGGTGAGCAGGGCGAGCTCGACCTGAAGCTGCCGGTCAGCGTCGAGGAGCGCGACGGCGGTGCGCCGTACGACGACGGCCCGCCGCCGCTCGACTGGCTCGTCGTCCGGGTCGAGTCCCCCGAGCCGGTCGGCTTCGGCTCGACGACCCTCAACGAGCTCTCGCTCGCCGTGCCGGCCTACGCCGGGCCCGGTCGCTACGACCTGGTCGACCTCATGCGCCGCGGCGAGGCCGGCGAGATCGGCTGGTGGGAGGTGCTCGACAGCTATCTCGCGCGCGACGCCGAGGCCGACGACTGCACCTGGTACCCCGACCTGTCCGGGGCGCCGGGCGAGGCGTGGGTCGAGGTCGGCGACGGCGGCATCACGCTGGACCTGCCGATGCAGTCCGCCGTCTGTGCGATCCGGCTGCGCGGGAGCGTGCGCTGGGAGGTTCAGCCGGCGAGCTGATCGAGCTCGGTCTCCCAGGGGGTGCCGGCCGCGTCGAGCAGCCGGTCGGCCGCGCGGCGTACCGCCGGGATCCGGCTGGGCCGCGCGATGACCAGCCGCAGCGCGAGGACCGCGACGTCGTCGGGCATCGAGCGCTCGCGCTGCGCCCCGGACCAGCGCACCGCCTGGTTGATCGTGGCGTCCAGCATCTCGGTGACCACGTGGGCGCGGGTGTCCGCGAACTCGCCGTCGGCGATCCCCTGCTCGATCACCGCGCGGGAGTGGGCCATCGCGGCGTGGTACGCCGCGTGCCAGCGCGCGAACTCCGGCTCGTCGATGAGGGCGCTGAGGTAGAGCCCGCGCAGGTCGTAGGCACTCGTCATCTCGACCAGGATCTCGCGGCGCACCGTCTGGTAGAGCTCGACCGCGGCCGGTGTCCCGTCGGGGACCTCGCGCACCCCCTGGAGGCCGGGTGAGCGCGCGTAGTCGTAGGCGTAGAGCGCCTGCGCGATGTCGTGCTTGGTCGCGAAGTGGTGGAACAGCGACGGTTGCCGGACCCCCACTGCCTCGGCGATCTCGCGGGTCGACGTCCCGTGGAAGCCCTTGATCGCGAACAGGCGCGCGGCCTCGCGCAGGATCTGCTCGGGGGTGACCTTCGCGCGTGCCATGGCCGCAGTCTATCGAATGATAGACAAACCGCCCGGCGGACCCTACAGTGACGCCACTGTCTATCGATCGATAGACAAATGCGGTACGAGAATGTTCCTGAGGGAGACGCCATGCAACCCACCACCGCTCCGCCTGCCGAGACCGGCGGCGCCCTGCGCACCGACGCCGTGAGTGCCCGGCACCTGGTGTTCTTCGTGGTGTCGGCGGCGGCGCCGCTGACCGTGATGGCCGGGTTCGCGCCGCTCGCGTTCCTGGTCGGCGGGCAGAGCGCGCCGGTCGGCTACCTCGCCGCGGGCCTCGTGTACGCGCTCTTCGCGGTCGGCTTCTGCGCGATGTCCCGCCACGTCAGCAACGCCGGCGCCTTCTACGCCTACGTCACCCGCGGGCTCGGCCGGGTCGTCGGTTCCGGCTCGGCCCTCGTCGCGTACGCCGCCTACACCCTCGGCGAGATCGGCTTCTGCGCCGCCGCGGGCCTCTTCGCCTCGACCACCCTCGACGACCTGGCCGGCATCGACCTGCCCTGGGGCGTGTGCGCCGTCGTCCTCGGCATCGTGGTCTCGGTCGTCGCCTACTGCCGCGTCGACGTCGGAGCCCGGGTGCTCGCGTGCCTGCTGATCGGCGAGATCGGTCTGCTGGTGGCGCTCGCCGTCGCGATCCTCGTCAAGGGGACGCCCGAGGGCCTGAGCCTCTCCGGCTTCGACCCCGGCACCTGGGACGCCAGCGCGCTCGGCTCGCTCTTCGTCATCACCTTCGTCGTCTACATCGGCTTCGAGCAGACCGCGGTCTATGCCGAGGAGGCCCGCGACCCGCGCCGGACCGTGACCCGCGCGACGTACCTCGCGGTCGGGATCCTCGCGGTGACCTACACCTTCGTGTCGTGGGTGCTGCTCATGGCGATCGGCCCGGGCGCGCTCGGCGCCGCGCTCGCGGGCGACCCGTCGCAGCTGGTGTTCGCGGTCAACCAGGGCTATCTCGGCACGTTCATGACCGACGTCATGCAGGTCCTCATCGTCACCAGCTTCGTCGCCGGCGTGCTCGCGCTGCACAACGCCGGTGCCCGCTACCTGTTCGCGCTCGGTCGCGAGGGCCTCCTGCCCCGCACCCTCGGTACGACGGGCCGCGCCAGCGGCAGCCCCTCGCACGCGGTGATCGTCCAGTCGGTCCTGGTCGTCGTCGCGCTCGCCGGGTTCGGCCTGTCCAGCCTCGACCCCTACACGCAGGTGGTCATCTGGACCAACACCCCCACCTTGGTGGGCGTGCTGTTCCTGCAGATCCTCACCTCCATCGCGGTGATCGCGTTCTTCGCCCGCAACCGCACCGACGAGGGGGTCTGGCAGCGACTGGTCGCCCCGGCCCTGGCGGCCGTCGTCCTGGCGGGCGTGCTCTTCCTCGTCTGCAGCAAGATGGGCCTGCTCACCGGTCTCGACGCCCGCGACAACCTGCTCATCAACCTGCCGCTCGCCGTCGCCTTCGTGGTCGGCCTGGTCCGCGGGGCGGTGGCCGCGCGATGAGCACCGCCCGCTACGCCTGGTCCATCCCCGGCTTCCCGGTCGAGAGGCCCGGCGCCGACCCGACCACGCCCGAGATCTGGTGCTACGCCGACCGGTTCTCCTACCTGCCCGGCGACGAGGTCGGGCTCAGCGTGCACACCACCGCGCCGACGTACGACGTGCGGGTGGTGCGCGACGGAGCCGACCCCGTCGAGGTCTGGTCGGCCCGCGACCAGCCCGGCGTCGCGCACCCCACTCCCGACGACGCCTACGCGGTCGGCTGCGGCTGGCCGGTCGCGCTGCGGATCCCGGTCGATCCCACCTGGGACAGCGGCTTCTACCTCGTCGTGGTCGGGGTCGAGGCCGACGGCCGGCGCCACGAGCGCGAGGGCTTCTTCGTCGTCCGGGCGCCGGAGCCGCGCGCCGAGCTGGCGCTCGTGCTGACCACCGGCACGCTGACCGCCTACAACGACTGGGGCGGCGCCAACCACTACCGCGGGCTCGGCGACGACCCCTACGCCGACATCCCCGCACCCGTGCTGTCGAACCGGCGGCCGGTCGCCCGCGGCATGCTGCGGCTGCCCGACGGCGCGCCCCGCAACGCCAACCCGGCGACGCCCGGACCGGGCTACCGGCCGCGGCACCCGACGTACGAGTGGGCGATCACGCACGGCTACACCCGGCACCACAGCGACGCCTTCTGGGCGACGTACGAGCGGCCGTTCGTGGGGTGGGCCGAGCGCCAGGGCTACCGCTTCGACTACCTGACCCAGCAGGACCTGCACGACGACCCCACGGCGCTCGACGGCTACCGCGGGGCGGTCCTCGTCGGGCACGACGAGTACTGGACGTGGGAGATGCGCGATGTCGTCGACCGCTTCGTCGACGGCGGCGGGGGTCTGGCCCGGTTCGCCGGCAACTACGTGTGGCAGGTCCGGCTCGACGACGAGCAGCGGCAGACCTGCTACAAGGACCCGCGCCTGGACCCGATGATGGCGACCGACCCGACCCGGGTCACCACGACCTGGGACGCGCCGTTCATCGACCGGCCCGGCACCGCGACGATGGGCCTGACCGGGCTCGGCGGCGCCTACGCCCGCTACGGCGCGACCACCCCGCGCAGCAGCGGCGGCTACACCGTCTACCGGCCCGAGCACTGGGCGCTCGCCGGCACCGACCTCTACTACGGCGACGTGTTCGGGGCCGCGCCCGTGTGCGTCGCGGCGTTCGAGGTCGACGGCGTCGACTACACCTTCCGCCACGGCCTGCCCTACGCGACCGGCACCGACGGCGCGCCCGAGGACCTGACCATCGTGGCGCTCACGCCCGCCGTCCTCGGCGAGACCGATCGGTGGGACGGTGAGGTGCCCATCGGCGCCCCGCTCGCCGAGATGCACGACCTGCTCGGCGCCGTGTGGGGGGACGACGTCCCCGAGCGCTTCGCCAGCGGGTACGGCGCCGGCATGGTCGCCACCTTCCGCCGCGGCGCCGGCGAGGTCTTCAACGCCGGCACCACCGAGTGGGTCAGCGGACTGATCCACCACGACCCGTTCACCGAGCAGATCACCCACAACGTGCTGCGCCGCTTCGGCGCCGCCGCCCACCTCGACCACCCCGTCCCGGAGGAGTCCGCATGAGCACCCCGACGCCCACCCCCACCGTCGCCGACCTCCGCACCATCGCCGTCGGCACCGGCCACCCCGTCGTACCGGACTGGGAGCCGGGCACCGCCTCGCCCGACTGGCAGGAGACCGAGTGGCGCTCCTTCGGCGCCGACGAGTCCCGGCCGTACGGCGGCGCCTGGACCGGCGAGCCCGGCAGCCTGCGTCTCGACGACTACCCCTACGACGAGGTCTGCGTGATGCTCACCGGCGTCGTCGCGCTCGTCGACGCGGCCGGCGGCCGCCGGGAGTTCCGGGCCGGCGAGGCGTTCTTCGTGCCGCGCGGCTTCAGCGGCACGTGGGAGACGGTCGAGCCCGCGACGAAGGTGTTCGTGGCGCTGCCGTAGATACTCGACCCATGAACCCGGTCGAGATCGCCGAACCCCTCCGGTCGCGCTGGAGCCCCAGCGTCTTCGACGCCGAGCACGTGCTCACCGACGCCGAGATCACCCGCCTCCTCGAGGCCGCCCAGTGGGCGCCGAGCTCGGGCAACCGCCAGCCGTGGCGCTATGTCGTCGCCCCGCGCGGCAGCGCCCAGCACCAGGCGTTCGTGCCGCACCTCAGCCGCGGCAACTCCGGCTGGGTGCCTCGGGCGTCGGTGCTCTTCCTGTCGGCCTTCGAGGTCGGCCAGGACGGCGTCGAGCTCAGCGACCTCCTCATCCCGGCCCACGACGTCGGCCAGGCCTCGGCCCACCTCACCCTCCAGGCCCAGGCGATGGGCCTGCACGCCCACCAGTTCGGGGGATTCGACCACGAGGGCGCCGCGGCGGCCCTCGGCATCCCCGACACCGCCCGGCTCCTGGCCGGCATCGCCGTCGGCGTCCGCGGCAACCCCGCCGAGGTCTCCGAGCGGGACGCCGAGCGCGAGCTCCGCGAGCGCCACCGGCGCCCCCTCGACGAGACGGCGTACGAGCGCTGGGGCACGCCCTGGCCGAGCCTGGCGCCGTCGGGTCCCACGGTCGCCTGACGTGCGCGCCGGCCGCGGGTCCGTCGCGGTCCTGCTGCTCCTCGCCCTGGTGGTCAACCTGCCCCTGGTCCACCAGGCCTGGCAGCACCGCCAGCTCGACCGGGACGGCCGCGACGTCGCCGCCACGGTCACCGACACCCAGGTGCTGCGGCCGGACAGCGCCGACCCGGTGCACGTCGTACGGTTCCGGCTGCCGGAGGACGTCGACCCCAGCGGCCAGACCTGGCCCGCCGAGGTCGACCGCGCCACCTACGACCGCGCCGAGCTGAGCAAGCAGATCGAGGTCCGCGTGCAGCCCGGCAAGCCCGGCAACCAGCAGGTCGCCGGCGCCACCTCGAGCTCCCTCGGCTACGTCGTGATCGGCCTCGTCGACGCCATCGTGCTGGCGCTCGGCCTGCTCCTGTGGGCGCACCGGCGCCGCCGCGACGCTGACCGCGATCCGGACAGTGCCGACGGCGGACCTGCCACACTGGCCGGGTGACGAACCTCCACGACTTCGCCGCCACCGGGATCGATGGCCAGGAGATCGACCTGTCGTCGTACGACGGGTCGGTGGTCCTGGTCGTCAACACCGCCTCCAAGTGCGGCCTCACCCCCCAGTACCAGGGGCTCCAGGAGCTCCAGGACGCCTACCACGAGCGCGGCTTCACCGTCCTCGGCTTCCCGTGCGACCAGTTCGCGAACCAGGAGCCCGGCACCGAGGACGAGATCGCCGCCTTCTGCGAGCGCAACTACGGCGTGAGCTTCCCGATGTTCGCCAAGATCGACGTCAACGGCAAGGGCGCCCACCCGCTCTACCAGTGGCTCAAGGACCAGAAGGGCGGCCTCCTCGGCGGCGCGATCAAGTGGAACTTCACGAAGTTCCTGGTCGGCCGCGACGGGTCCGTCCTCGATCGCTACGCGCCCACGACCGAGCCGGGCAAGATCGCCGGCGACATCGAGGCCGCGCTGGGCTGATCCGGCCGAGCGCGTCTCCGGCGCCCGGGTCGGCAGCAAGCTGCCCGGGTGTCGCCTCCCGCCGCGCTGCCGGCTGGGCTGATCACCTCGCCGTCCCGTCGGGGACGGCGAAGGGGCCGCCCCGATCGGGACGGCCCCTCCATCGTGCTGCTCAGGTCCGGGTCTCAGACCTTGGCGAGCTCGCGGTCTCCATCGCCCTCGTCCGCGCCCACGTGGACCGGGGCGGAGTCGCGCTCGAGCGACTCACCCTCGACGTCGACGTTCGGCAGGATCCGGTCGAGCCAGGCCGGCAGCCACCAGGCCTTGTCGCCGAGCAGGTAGAGCACGGCCGGGATCAGGATCATCCGGACGATGAAGGCGTCGAAGATGATCGAGGCGGCGAGCGCGAAGCCCATCGACTTGACCACGGCGTCGTCCTCGAGGATGAAGCCGGAGAAGACCGCGATCATGATCGAGGCGGCGGCGGTGACCACGCGGGCGCTGTTGCGGAAGCCGTCGACGACGGCCTCGTGCATGGGCAGCCCGTGGACGTGCGCCTCGCGCATCCGGGTCACCAGGAACACCTGGTAGTCCATCGCCAGGCCGAACACCACGCCGATCAGGAAGATCGGCATGAAGCTGACGATCGGCTGACCCTCGAAGATCCCGAGGGCGCCTTCCTGGAAGATGGCGACCGTCGCACCGAGCGTGGCCAGTACCGAGAGCAGGAAGCCCAGGGTGGCGGTCAGCGGCACCAGGATCGAGCGGAACACCAGCACCAGCAGGATGAACGCCAGGCCGATGACGACCGCGAGGTAGATCGGCAGTGCACCGTTGAGCCGGTCCGAGACGTCGGTGGTGATCGCGGTCAGACCGGTGACCCCGACGACGGTGTCGGTCTGGGTCTCGATGCCGCTCTGGCCGTCGCGCAGGGCCTCGAGGAGGTCGAGCGTCTCGGGCTCGTCCGGACCGGACGACGGGGTGATCTGGATCATCGCGCCGGTGCCGGTGGTCCCCGGGTCTCCGGTGGGCAGCTGGTCGGCGCTCTTGACGTCGTCCTGGCCGGCGGCCCAGGCGGTGACGTCGTCGAACGCCTTCTGGCGCTGGGTGTCGTCGGTGATCTTGCGGCCGTCGACGACGACCAGGAGCGGACCCTCGCGGCCGGGGCCGAACGCCTCGGTGATCAGGTCGGACGCCTTGCGCTGGGTGGTGTCGGGCGAGGCGGTGCTGTCGGTCGGGAACGCGAGGTACATCTGGCTGATCGGCGCGGCCAGCGCTCCGAGCAGGATGACGACGCCGAGCACCCAGGCGACGGGCGCCTTGGCGATCATCGTGGCCCAGCGCACGCCGTTGTTGTGGATCCGGCCGTGCTCGTCGCGCTGCGGGTTGTACTTGCGGACCTGGCCGCGGAAGGCCCACGACTTGGTGAGGCCGAGCAGCGCGGGCAGCAGGGTCAGCGCGACCAGGACGGCGATGAACACCGTGGCGGCGGCCGCGAGGCCCATCGCGGTGAGGAACGGGATCCGGACGACGGCCAGCGCGGACAGCGCGATGAGGACCGTGAGGCCGGCGAAGACCACGGCGGAGCCCGCCGTACCGACGGCGATGCCGGCGGCGTGGGCGCGGTCCTTGGTGTGGTGCAGCTCGGTTCGGTAGCGAGCCAGGATGAACAGCGTGTAGTCGATGCCGACGGCCAGACCGATCATCGTGGCCAGCATCGGCGTGCTGGAGCCGATGTTCATGAGCGCGGTCATCGCGGTGATGCCCGTCATGCCCAGTCCGACGCCGAAGATCGCGTTGATCAGCGGCATGCCCGCAGCGATCAGCGAGCCGAAGGTCAGCACCAGGACGACGAGCGCGATGAGCAGGCCGAACAGCTCGGCGGTGCCGCCGGGCGGGGCCATGACCGCCATGCCGGGACCGTTGGCCTCGGCGACGAGGCCGGTCTCGTCGGTGGTCTTGTCGAGGAGCTTCTCGAGGTCCTCGATGGTCGTGGTCTTGAGGTCGGCGGGCGAGTCGACGTCCCACTCGAAGGAGAGGATGCCGATCCGGCCGTCCTCGGAGAGCGTCGAGAAGCTCGCCGGGAGCCCCTCGGCCGCAGGTGCGGGCGGCACCAGGCCGGGGTTCTCGTCACCGGCCTGGGGCAGCGACGGGACGGCCTTGATCAGGTCGTCGATCGCGCCCTGGTACTTCGGCTCGTCGAGGGTGTGTCCCTCGGGAGCCGCGACGACCACGTTGACCGTGGCGTCGTCGAAGGCGTCCCCGCTCTGGGGGAAGAGCTCCTTCTGGATCTCCGCGGCCTTCTCGGACGGGATGCCCGGGATGGTGAACTCGTCGGACATCGGCTTGGAGAAGGCGGCGGCGAGGCTGCCGACGATGACGGCGAGCAGCAGCCATCCGGCGATGAAGAACGGCCACCGCCGATAGGCGGTCGATCCGATCCGGTAGAGCAGGCGGGCCATGTGAGGTCTCCTGGGTGTCTCCGGCGCCGGGGTCTCCGGAGCAGGGCTGGGGATGGGGGAGGGGAAGGTGGTGCGGTCGTGCGGGTGCTGCGTCAGACAGGTCAGGCAGGGGTCAGGCGAGAGCGGTACGGGCGTCGGCGACCGTCGCGTCGAAGTGCTCGGTGAAGCTGCGCCCGGCGTCGGCCGAGGTCCGGTCGAGGGCGTGGTCGAAGAAGGTGAGGAGCAGCTTGAGCAGGAGCCGGGCCTGGAGGGCCGGGAAGTCGTCGCCCTCGCGCTGGCGGACGCACTCGACCAGGCCGGTGGCGGCCTCCTCGAGGCGGTTGTGCACGAGGAGGAGGAGCCGGCTGTCCTTGACCACCGCCTCGCGCAGGAGGGTGATGAGCTGCTCGTCGCCGGTGCGGTCCTTGATCGCCTCGTGGGCGAGCAGGATCAGGTCGTCGAAGAGGCGGCCGGTCGGGCCGCCCGCGACGAAGGTGTCGACGTGGGCCTCGTCGACCTCGATGCCGGGGCCGAGCACGATGTCGGCCTTGCCGTCGAAGTAGTTGAAGACGGTGCGGCGCGAGACGTCGGCGGCCGCGGCGAGGTCGTCGATGGTCCAGCCGTCGAAGCCGTTGTCGACGGTCAGCTGCAGCCCGCACTGCTGGAGGCGGAGCGCGGTCTGGAGCCGCTTGGCCTCTCGACGGTTGGTGCACACTTCGGGCATGAGTGCATCTTTGCACTCTTTCGGAATCGAGTGCAACTTTGTGACGCCCGTCACGCCGCCCCGAGGTGGGCCTGCGCGGACGGCGTACCGCGGCCGACGATCGCGGGCGCCTCGCGGACCAGGCTGTCGTCGGTCAGTGCCGCGACCATGAACAGCGCATAGTCCGTACGACGGGTCAGGTTGCTCGCCAGCAGCGGGTCGCCCACGTGGCGCGCCCACACCGGCAGCCCCTCGGAGGCGCCCTCGGCGAGATCGCTGCCGCGGACCACGGTCCAGGCCGTGTCGCTGGCGAAGATCCGGTCGCAGGCGCGGACCTGGTCGTCGATGTCGGCGAACCGGATCGCCCGGGCGACCACGGTCATCGCCCGCACCAGGAGCCGGAACCGGCGCGTGTACCGGTCGCCGCCGTCGCCGCGGGTGATGTGCCAGCCGCACGAGAAGACCAGGCGCGCGCCGGGCTCGGCGTGGTCGAGCACCGCCTGCGCGGTGCCGCTGGCGTAGTCGTGCACGCCGAACGGCACGAGCACGGTCAGGACGCCGTCGCAGCCGGCGACCGCCCGCGCGATGACCTCGCGGTCGTCGGTGCGGCCGGGCAGCACGGTGATCCGGTCGGCGAGGTCGGCGAGCTTGCCGACGCTCTCGGGGCGGCAGACCGCGGTGACGTCGTACCCGCGGTCGAGGCAGTGGCCGATGAGGTAGCGGCCGAGCTTGCCGGAGCCGCCGATGACACAAACCTTACGCATGTAAGGAAGGTAGCACCCGGCCTTACAGGTGTAAAGTGCCGCGGGTGCCTCGCCCCCGGACCCCGCTCTCGCTCGAACGGATCGTCGTCGCCGCCGTCGAGGTCGCCGACCGCAACGGCCTGGGCGCGGTGAGCATGCGCAACGTCGGCAAGGCGCTCGGCGTCGAGGCGATGTCGCTCTACCACCACGTGGCCGGCAAGGAGGCGCTGCTCGACGCCCTCGTCGAGTGGGTCTTCGCCGGCATCGACCTGCCCGAGCCCGACGAGCCCTGGCGTACGGCGATGTACCGGCGCGCCGCGTCGGCCCGGGACCGGCTGGCCGGGCACTCCTGGGCGGTCGGCCTCATCGAGTCGCGCAGCGCCCCCGGTCCGGCGCTGCTGCGCCACCACGACGCGGTGCTCGGCAGCCTGCGCGGCGGCGGCTTCTCGGTGGCCGACGCGGCCCACGCGTTCTCGGTGATCGACGCCTACGTCTACGGCTTCGTGGTGACCGAGGTGAACCTCCCGTTCGACTCCCCGGCCGAGGTCGAGGACATCGCCGCGGCGATGATGGAGACCATGCCCGAGGGCGACTACCCGCACCTGACCGAGCTCATCGTGAGCCACGCCCTGCAGCCCGGCTACGACCACACGAGCGAGTTCGGCTACGGCCTCGACCTGATCCTCGACGGGCTCGCCCGGCTCGTGGAGGCGTGAGCGCCCGCACGGTTTGCCGACGCGCTGTCCGGATACGATCCCCGGACCCGTCGTCCCCGCCCCCACGGAGCCCTCGTTGACCGTCTTCCTCGCCCTCGGCATCGCCGGACTCGTCGTCCTCGCCCTGTCGCTGGTCGCCGGCGACCTGCTCGACGGCGCCTTCGACGCGCTCGAGGCCGACTGGATCTCGACCGCCGCGATCGGCGGCTTCGTCTCGGCCTTCGGCTTCGGCGGCGCCGCGGCCGACGGCGCCGGGCTGCCCCTCCCGGTCTCGCTGGTGATCGCCGGCGGTGCCGGCGTGGTGGTCGCCTGGTTCGCCCTCTGGCTGACCCGCCTGGTCAAGGACTCCCCGAGCGACGGCACCGTGTCGATCACCGACAGCGTCGGCCAGGTCGCCCGGGTGATCACCGACATCCCCGGCGACGGGTACGGCGTCGTCCGCGTCGTCGTCGGCGGCCACACGCTGCGCTTCAACGCGAGCGCCCACCAGCCCATCCCCGCCGGCACCGAGGTCAACGTGACCGGCGTCCTGTCCCCGACCGCGGTGAGCGTCACCGAGGTCTGGCGGCCCTGACCACGCGCCGCCCCCGAACCCCCCACCCAACTGAAACGGAGAGACCGACGTCATGAACGCCGAAGTCCTCGGGCCCATCGCCGGCATCGTGGTCCTGCTGATCCTCCTGGTGCTGCTCGTCACCAGCCGCTACAAGGTGGCGGGGCCGAACCAGGCCTTCATCGTCACCGGCCGCAAGGGCAAGGCGGTGATCAACCCCGAGACCGGTGAGCTCACCACCGACCTGTCCGGCCAGAAGGTCGTGCTCGGCGGCGGTGTCTTCGTCATCCCGTTCGTCCAGAAGCTCGCCACCATGGACCTGTCGAGCCGCCGGATCTCGGTGCAGATCCGCGGCGCCGTGTCCGGCCAGGGCATCAAGCTCAACCTCGACGGCGTCGCCATCGTCAAGGTCGGCGGCAATGCCGACCAGATCCGGCTCGGCGCCCAGCGCTTCCTCTCCCAGCAGGGGGACATCGAGACCTTCACCCAGGAGGTGCTCGCCGGTGCGCTCCGCTCGATCGTCGGCGGCCTGACCGTCGAGCAGATCATCCGCGACCGCGCGGCCTTCGCGCAGCGCGTCGCCGACGAGTCGGAGTCCTCGCTGACCGGCCAGGGCCTGATCCTCGATGCCTTCCAGATCCAGGACGTCACCGACGACGGCACCTACCTCGCCGACCTCGGTCGCCCCGAGGCCGCGCGGATCCAGCAGGCCGCCGCCATCGCCGAGGCCAACGCCCGCCAGGCCGCCGAGCAGGCCCAGATCGCGGCCGAGCAGGAGATCGCCGTGGCCCAGCGGACCCTCGCCCTCAAGCAGGCCGAGATCAAGTCCGAGACCGACGCCGCCGCGGCCCAGGCCGCCGCGTCCGGACCGCTGGCCCAGGCCGAGCGGGACCAGGCGATCCTCGCCGAGCAGGAGAAGGTCGCCGTCCAGCAGGCCGCGCTGACCGAGCGCCAGCTCGAGACCCAGGTCCGCAAGCCGGCCGACGCCGAGCGCTACCGCGTCGAGCAGGAGGCCGAGGGTCGTCGTACGGCCGAGATCGCGGGGGCCGACGCCCGCAAGGCCGCCACCATCGCCGCCGCCCAGGCCAAGGCGGAGGAGACCAAGCTCAGTGGTGAGGCCGAGAAGGCGCGGCGTGCCGCGCTCGCCGAGGCCGAGGCGATCGAGGGTCTCAAGCGCGGTGAGGCCGAGAAGGGCCGGCGTCTGGCCGAGGCCGACGCCACCCGGGCCGAGGGTGAGGCCCAGGCGGCCGCCACGCTGGCCATCGGCCAGGCCGAGGCCGAGGCGATGGACAAGCGCGCCGAGGCGTTCGCCAACTACAACGACGCCGCGGTGCTCCAGATGCTCATCGAGGTGCTGCCCCAGATCGCCAAGGAGGTCGCCTCGCCGATCGCCGCGATCGACCAGCTCACCGTCCTGTCCACCGACGGGGCCGGCGCACTGCCCAAGCAGGTCACCGACAACGTCACCCAGACGCTGCAGATGCTCAAGACCTCGACCGGTCTCGACCTGGAGTCGCTGATCAAGAAGTCCGTCGGCAAGGCCGCCGGCGTCGTCGGGCAGGACCCGCCGGCGCTCGACGGTACGGGCGCCGGGTCCGGCGCCTGAGCATGGGCTTCCTCGACAAGGTCAAGGCCGCCTTCACCGGTCCCGAGATCGACATCGCGGAGGAGATCGCGAAGGTCGACCCGGGCCACCAGGTGGTCGGTCACGCCCGCGTCGTCGCCAGCGCCTTCGAGCGCGGCGGCGGCGTGGCGTCGGGGCCGAACCGGCTGCTCGGCAAGGCGGTCGAGGCCGCCTCGACCGCCGCGTCCGGAGCCCGCCACGTCGGCGGGGACGAGGGCACTGTCGCCCGCGACCTGCCGCGGGCCGCCGACCTGCACGTGCTGGTGCTCTCCGACCTCGGGCTCTCGCTGTGGGACTTCGGCATGACCGGTACGTCGACCCCGCCGGACCACGTCGCGAGCGTGCCCCGGGCGTCGGTCGCGTCGATCACCGACACCGGCAAGAAGGCCCAGGGCGGGGTCACCGTGGCCCGGGTGTCCTTCACCGACGGGTCGTTCTTCGACTACCGGATCATGGAGAAGCCCGACACCGCCTTCTGGGCGGCGGTCGAGCGCTTCGAGGGCCTCGACCAGAGCCGCAGCTAGGGCCGACCGGGAGCGACCAGGCCGTGGTCGTACGCATAGACGATCGCGGCCGGTCGGTCCCGCAGGCCGAGCTTGGTGAAGATCCGCCCGACGTGGCTCTTCACGGTCAGCTCGGAGATCACCAGCTCGGAGGCGATCTCGCCGTTGCTCCGCCCGAGCGCGATCGCGCACAGCACCTCGAGCTCGCGGGCGGTCAGCGGATCGGTCGCGGGGGTGCTCGCCGCGGCGGGAGCGGGCGCGAACGTCCGGAACCGGTCGAGCACCCGGCCGGTGACCGCGGGGTCGAGCCAGCTGCCGCCCTCGGCGACGGTCCGCACGGCCCGGATCAGGTCGTCGGCCGAGGAGTCCTTGAGCAGGAACCCGGCCGCCCCGGCGCGCAGCGCTCCGGAGAGCATCTCGTCGTCGTCGAACGTGGTCAGCACGAGCACCGGCGGTCCGCCTGCGTCGACGACCGCCTGGGTGGCGGTGATGCCGTCGACGGTGCGCATCCGCAGGTCCATCACGATCACGTCGACCCCGCCGTCACCGGCGCTGAGCTCGGCGAGCGCGGCCGGCAGCTCGCCGCCGTCGGAGCACTCCGCGGCGATCTCGAAGCCGTCGCGGCGGCGCAGAATCCGGCGCAGGCCGGAGCGGACGAGCTCCTGGTCGTCGACGAGGACGACCCGGACGAGGGTGGGGGTCACGCAGGCTCCGCCTTTCGCAGGGTCCGTCCGCAGGGCAGCTCGAGGCCGTACCCGGCGCGGGCCGGTGCCGGCCCCAGTCGTACGTCGACCACCCAGGCCCCGCTCGCCGGACCGGCGTCGAGGCGGGCGCCGAGCTGGGCCGCGCGGGCCTGCATCCCGGCCAGGCCGGAGCCGAGACCGTCGGGGCGCGGGCGTCCCGCGGGGAGCGGGTTGCTGACCAGGAGCCGGGCGCGCACG